>NZ_JBPNYQ010000018.1:0-90181 GCF_051235485.1 Pseudoalteromonas nanhaiensis
TTTTGATGAATTAGTAAAACATCAAGCAAGCCAGATATTCAGGTTAAACCGATCTCAGATAATGCTGAACCACATTATCACTGACCGACCGGAGCAATGTGCTCCGATACTTTTGATGGATTTACTGAAACATCAAGCAAACCAGATATTCAGATTAAACCGATCTCAGATAATGCTGAACCGCATTATCACTGATGACCGGAGCAATGTGCTCCGATACTTTTGATGAATTAGTTAAAACATCAATTAAGCCAAATATTCAGATTAAACAGATCTCAGATAATGTTGAAGCAATACTAAAACTGGAACCATCGGAGCAATGTGCTCCGATAATAAAGGTAGGTTCATCGAATCACTATAAATGAGAAAGGTAGATTTTTATTAATGTGAACTACACCTCATTCCTCAAACATTCTACTATAAGCTCATTTAAAATATTGTAAGCTCCATTAGACTATTAAAATGCTTTAGGAATTATACAATGAAATTAGAAAATGAAATTATCCGCCCCCAACAACTCGTAAAACAACTAAACATAAGTAAAAGCACATTATTTCGATTACGAGCAAATCCTGAGTTCCCAAAAGCTATTTCGCTTGGAACACGGTCAATTGGCTTTTTTGCAAAAGATATAGACAATTGGCTCATATCTAGAAAAGAACGTACTTAAGAAGTATAAATTAATGCCTGCTAGAAATACTCCATATTTTGCACTGTAATCAGTGCAAAATGAGTGAGTTATTCACTTATTAAATACAATACATATAAAAAATTAAAAATCCACTTTACAGATTATGCAGTAAACCCAAAGCGTAGCTTTTGGATGATACATTTTATTAAATAACGCCCTCGGATACTTTGTAAAAAACAATAAGGAGGCAAGGCATTAAAGTGAAAGCTTGGCCTGTTTAACCATTCACCCCATGCCTCCATGCTATTAAAATATTCAATACCAAAACTACTCAACCTCGCAATTTCGATTGCATTCTCGCTTAACTTTTGATTTAACGGCTTATTTTTAAAAAATATCAAAGTTCTACTTGTTGTACCTAAAGCTTTTGCTGTGTAGTCAATACTCCAGTTCAATGACTTTGCAAGTTCAAGTACACCTTCAGCTTTAATGCCCTCTCTAATTAGCTTAATTTCATCTAAATGATTAGATTTAAAAGATAAAGCTCCACTCGTGACAATAAACAAAAAGTCATGATAATTCGTTTTAATAGTATTATTATCTATCATTTAAAAACCATAGAGTGAAGACTGATAAAATCGGAAAGCGTAATCTCATAAACCAATAGGATTTGAATTTTTATTAAACTACTTCTCTATGATACTTGATTAAAGCTTTATCTATTTTATGCAAGGGATGAACTGTTAATTTTGTATTGTGCCCATCACGCTTTACTTTGAAGTCTAGTATAAAGTCATCTTGAATGACAATAGCTTTCTTATCAAAAAGTAAATGATGATTTGGACAAAGGCAGAGTAGGTTCTCTGTCGTATCTGGACCGTTGTGAGGTGACCCCAAAGGTTTAATATGTGCTCCTTCAGCATATAAACCACTTGGTACTTCTAATACTTCATTACATATCTGACATTTATAGTTATATAACTGCTTTAGCCCTTCAGCGATCTGTGAATTTCGAATTATTCTGTTAACGTGTGTTGAAGATCTTTTTGGCTGCTTCGCAGCCTCCTCATCAATGTCAATTGGTAACTCACAATCACCTTCTGAGCAAATAGAAAACCCCAGCCCTTCTAAAATAGGCTTTAAAGTCTTTTTTATTCCTTTTGTGCCCGTACTCGCTAGATGATAACCGAACTGATTATAATATGCCCCCAGAAAAATAGGTTTACACTCGTACAGCAATCCTTCGTGACATAAAAAATAAGTAAAATTTTTATTTGTCGAAGGCTTACAATGGTACTTTATAAAATATTTTTCACGCCCGAGAGCCTTGTACTCTTGAATTGCCTCTAAAATAGCCTCAGCACTATTAAGCTTCTTATAACTCATCTTGTATGATTTCCTTTTATGAATTAGTATTCAACTTGTTGATTTTGATTTAAAATTGAATGACTCCTTTTTGTTACCTTCCAATACTGAAGCTAATTATCTGGCACTTCAATACAGCTTTTAAATAAACGACTAATGATTTATGACTTACAAAAACTATTTCATCATTTATCTTCTCTATTTACTTTCCATTGAAAAACTGATTTGATTAGAAACGTATTAGTATCCCTCTCTTCATTGAGTTAGGGGGATTTTTTGGGGTATAAATTAGAAGAACCCTTTTCAAAGCCTTTGAAAGCCTGCAGGTGGGCGGCATGATGTAATCACCCCCCAAAAATCTTGCTTAAAAAACCCAGCTTCGGCTGGGTTTTCTTTTAGCTATCAATTTAAGCTATCAGAAACTGACCACTCAGTTAACCAACTCCCTCACTATCGCAAACAAGTCACTTGGCAACATACCACGCTCACCATCGCGCTCAGCGGCGATATCACCCGCTTTCGCATGTAAGCAGACCCCTAGGCAGGCTGCTTGCTGGGTAGTTAGCCCCTGTGCGATAAGTGCCGCGATGATACCTGTTAAAACATCACCACTGCCGCCAACGGCAAGTGCAGGATTTCCATCTGTACACACCCATGTTTGATTCTTGTCTGCAATTAAACTGCCAGCACCTTTGAGTACACAAGTAGTGGTATAGCTGCGTGCAAGCTGCTTTACCGCATGAAAGCGATTTTCTTCAATATCGTTAGCGTGACAATTAAGCAGTCTTGCAGCCTCACCGGGGTGCGGTGTTATAACCGTATTGGCTAATGGAAATGAAGAAGCATGCTGAGCTATTAAATTAAGTGCATCAGCATCAATAACCAATGGCTTATTATTAGTAAAGCAATACTGCATGACCGTTTCAAAGGTTGTTTCGGACCACGCGTCCTGTCCAAGCCCAGGACCAATAGCAATACAACTCGCCCATTCTAGCGCACTAATTAAATGTGTATCGGTAACCATAATCTCAGGCCGCCCAATGCTCACTGGCAGAATAGAACTGCTATGGGTATACACTTTAACCATGCCCGCACCTGTGCGAAGAGCGGCTTCTGCAGTTAAACGAATTGCGCCTGCGGTGCCAGCATTACCACCAATGCACAGCAATTTACCATGACTGGTTTTATGGCTGTTGTTATCGCGCTTGGGAAGCCTCGACAGGGCCTTATAATTGATTAGCTCTGCAGTAGGTGTCGTCAATTGTAAAAAGGCATCTTGAATAGCTAAGTCTGCAAACTCAAGCTCTCCTGTATGTGCTCGTCCTTGCCCAGTTACTAAACCTTGTTTAATACCCACAAAGGTGACGGTGAGCGCTGCTTTTATTGCAACTCCCTGTACTACACCTGTGTCTGCATTAATGCCTGAGGGGAGGTCAATAGCAACAACTGGCACTTGGCTTTCGTTGGCTGCTTTAATTAATTGTGCGAATGGCTCTCGCACCTCGCTTTGAATACCCGTGCCGAGCAAGCCATCAATGATGATGTCAGCTGTTTTAATGGAGCTTAGATCTGCAGTAATTGTCCCACCTAATTCTAACCAAGCTTGCTGAGCGGTGAGCGCATCCCCTTTAAGGGGTTGCTCAGGTTTTGCTGCTATAACCGTCACCTGCATCCCAGCATGTTTAGCTAAGCGTGCCACAACATAGCCATCACCAGCGTTATTACCAACGCCAGTTAATACAACAAACTTTTTAGTATCAGGAAAGTAGTTAAGTAGATGCTGATAAGTCGCTTGTCCGGCCCGTTCCATTAGCTCATAAAGTGTTACACCACACCGTTTAGCTGCTGGGCCTTCATTTTCACGAACCTGTTTTGCTAAAAATACCTGCTGATTCATTATTATCCTTAACTTTATTCCCAATCTACACCTTTACTTTAGCAAGCGAGTTTACGCATAGAAACCTGTAATTCACCTTAAATTACTCGTTTATTGTATAGAGTGTTGCTATGTTTTTAAGCAGTTTATAAAAATAATAAAGGAAACAACAACGTGCTAAATAAAACAAACATCCTGCTAGCGCTAATACTATGTAGCTTGTGGGCATTGCCCATTAAGGCGAGTGAATTATCGGTTCTACCAATGAAGGAGCGCGCTGCTTTTATAGATAAAGTCACAGAGCTTAGGGTTAAAACGCTTTTGCCCTCGCTTATGAAGCAACATAATATTGATATGTGGCTTATGATTAGCCGCGAATACAATGAAGATCCTATTTTAAAAACCTTTCTACCGGCAACTTGGCTTTCTGCAAGGCGAACAACCATACTTGTTTTTGCACTCAATAAACAAGGCGAAGTTGACGCACTCGCAATTGCGCCCTACAGCATAGGCACTGTATTTAAAAAAGCATGGGACAAACAACAGCAGCCAGATCAATGGTTAGCCTTAGTTGAACTGATTGAGCAATATCAACCCAAAAATATCGCACTTAACACATCAAAAATCTGGGCTCACGCAGATGGACTCGTTGTTAGCGATTTTAATGCACTTAAAAGTGCTCTCCCAAATAAATACCTTAATAAACTGATTTCTGCAGAGCCCCTCGCGGTAGCTTGGCTAGAACAACGCATACCTGAAGAAATAGCAATGTATAAAAAAGCGGTCGCCATTGCACATCAAATTATTGCTGAGGGGTTTTCAAGTAAAGTCATCACTGTCGGTAAAACTACAACCACAGATTTAACTTGGTGGTTTAGAGAGCGGGTAAGGGAATTAAAACTGCAAACATGGTTTCACCCAAGCGTCAGTATACAACGTGCCGATAAAACAACTTTTGACCATGAGACCAGTTTTAGTAAAGGTGATGAGCAAATCATTCAAGCAGGCGATCTGCTGCATGTTGATTTTGGTATTACCTATTTGCGTTTAAATACTGACACTCAACAACATGCTTATGTGTTAAATGAAAATGAAACACAAGCACCCGAGTATTTAACAAACGCATTAAAACGCGGTAATCAATTGCAAGATATTTTTACTTCACATTTTGCAATCGGGAAAACCGGTAACGAAGTACTGAAAGAATCACGCGCCGAGGCAATTGCTAAAGGATTAAAGCCAACAATCTACACGCACCCAATTGGTTATCATGGCCACGCAGCAGGTACAACATTGGGCATGTGGGATTCACAACAAGGTGTTGCTGGCGACGGTGACTACCCGCTTCACTTAAATACGGCGTATTCGATTGAGTTAAATAATGCTGTATTTATAGAGCCTTGGAACAAAGAGATCCGTATTATGCTCGAAGAAGATGCTTTTTTTGATAGCTCTGGAGTTTGGTATCTTGATGGCAGACAAACAGAGTTGCTACTTATTAAGTAACTGAGGGTTCGCAGTTACAACTGCCACAACACAAAGCCTGAAATAAAAAACGGCGTGTAACATACATTACACGCCGTTTTTTTTAAGCTTGTGGCTACTTACTCTGTGTCTGGTAAGTTACGACCGTAGAAGATTTCTTGCATCTCACGAGTTAACTTAGAACGAATTTCTTCTTCTTCGTCTTCTGAAAGATCTGCTGTAGAAACACCGAATAAATAAGTATTCAAGTCAGTTTCTTTTAGCATCATCTTGGTGTGGAACAAGTTCTCTTGATACACGTTCACGTCCATCATTTGGTACGCTTCTTTTGTATCTTCAGTCATGTAGTTCTGAATTGAGTTAATTGCGTGGTCGATATAGTGCTTAACACCATCCACATCACGCGTAAAACCACGTACGCGGTAGTCAATTGTTACAACATCAGACTCAAGGCTGTGAATTAAGAAGTTTAACGCTTTTAATGGCGAGATGATGCCACACGTTGATACTTCAATATCAGCACGGAACGTACAAATACCATCATCAGGATGTGCTTCTGGGTATGTGTGAACACAGATGTGGCTCTTGTCTAAGTGCGCAACAACAGTTTCAGGCAAAGGACCCGGCGCTTCATCAACGTCATAGGTAGTTTGCTGCTCAATTGGCTCTTCTGAGATCAGAATTGTCACACTGGCACCTTGCGGATCGTAATCTTGGCGAGAAACATTCAAGATGTTTGCACCAATAATATCCACAACTTCACCTAAAATATCGGTAAGGCGATCAGCACTATACTGTTCGTCGATATATTCAATATATTCTTTACGCTGTTGTTCAGTCTTTGCGTAACAAATATCGTAAATACTAAAGCTTAAGCTCTTAGTTAAGTTATTAAAGCCATGAAGCTTAATTTTATCGAAGGGTTTATTCATGCTAAACCAACCTTTAAACGAGTGAAACCTGCACCAGCAGAAATAAAAGTTCGCGGATTTTATACGAATTTCCCGCTCGGAAAAAGCGTTATTTTACCTGTTCTAGAACAACTTCGTGGCTATGCGTAATTTCTACTGATTTATCAAGCATTAAGGCTACAGAGCAATACTTTTCTGCAGACAATTGCACAGCTCTCGCAAGGTGTTTTTCAGAGACATTATCACCGGTAACCACAAAGTGTAGGTTAATCTTGGTAAACACGCGAGGTGCAGACTCAGCACGTTCAGCTGTTAGCTTCACTTGCACATCAGAGAATGATTGCTTTGCTTTTTTTAGAATGCTTACTACATCAACCGATGAGCAGCAACCTGCCGACATTAATACCATTTCCATTGGGCTTGGTGCTGCGCTATCGCTACCAGCATCAAAAACGACATTGTGGCCTGAGTTTGAAAGGCCAATGAAGGTATCACCCTCTACCCATTTTACATTCGCTTGCATTTATTTTGTCTCTTCAAGTTGTTTTGCTTGATTGTAAGCAAGTCACACTCAGATGCAAGAGATAAGCGGTAGGCCAAGGAGTAAAGCAGTTAATTGAGGATTTGCAGCTGCAAGCGCAAGCACGCTGATTGCGAACTTAAAAAGAGCGCTAACACTGGCCGTTAAGCACTTTCAGCCACGGCGTTATCAAATAAGTTTTTTACCAGTCCAGCAAACTCATCAATAAAAGCATGCTGCTCAACGGTTACAGTGTGATTTGTAACGCTACTTAACACTTCTTGTAAGTCATACACAATGCCATCTACTTCGCGGACAATTTGGCTGCGTTGCTCAGTATTAAGCTCAGTGTGTTGTTCGCAAAGTAACATGACGTTTTCTGCTATCACGTCTTCAATCAGCTCTAACACTGTTGGAGCTCCTGGTTTAATTTGACCTGGCTTCTCAAAAAGCGCTAAATTTTGAGTGAGATACATGACAAGATCATCGTACCCTTGCCTATCTAAAACCATACGACTGCACACCTAATAAAAAACTATCTCTTTAGATTTAAGCAGAAAGCGCTTTTAATTGCTACCTTTGCTAGACATCTCATACAAAAAAAGCAGCCTAAGCTGCTTTTTATAATAATTTACGGTTATTAATCGATTTTTAAGCCTGGGCTCAATGTCGCTGGCATCGCTACTTTTTCAAGCTCAACCGAAGCAACTGGGTATGCACAATAATCAGCTGCATAGTAAGCACTTGCTCGGTGGTTACCCGATGCACCAATACCACCAAATGGTGCTGCACTTGATGCACCTGTGATTGGACGGTTCCAGTTTACGATACCTGCACGAATACGACGTAAGAAGTGATCGTAATCTGCTGCGCTGTCACTTAATAAACCGGCTGATAAGCCAAAGCTTGTGTCATTCGCTTTATCAATAGCGGCATCAAAGTCAGTAAAGCGGAACACTTTAAGCAGTGGTCCAAAGTGCTCTTCATCTGGGAAGTTAGCCACATCGGTACACTCTAAAATACCCGGTGTTACAAAGCCGGTATTTTCTTTGTGAGTAAGTTCAACTAACACTTCAGCACCAAGCTCAACAAGTTGCTTTTGCGCTGCAACCATTCCAGCTGCTGCTGCCGCAGAAATCATTGAACCCATGAAAGGCTGATCTTCTGCGTCGTAGTCACCTACTTTAATCGCTTTAGTCGCTTTAATAAGACCGGCTAAGATAGCATCACCCTGCTCGCCTTTTGGTAAAAACAGTTTACGCGCACAGGTACAGCGTTGACCGGTTGAGATAAACGCTGATTGGATAATATCGTGGATAGCCGCTTTAGTATCAGCAACATCAGTGACGATAAGCGGGTTATTCCCCCCCATCTCTAACGCTAGGATTTTACCCGGCTGACCGGCAAACTGCTCATGTAAAATATGACCAGTACGAGAAGAGCCCGTAAAGAATAAGCCATCAATACCTTTATGAGACGCAAGCGCTTTACCAGTTTCAACTTCACCTTGTACAAGATTGATAACACCTGCAGGAAGACCGGCTTTTTCCCATAACTTTAACGTTAACTCAGCAACAGCAGGCGTTAATTCTGACGGTTTAAATACCACGGTATTACCTGCTAATAATGCAGGCACAATATGACCATTTGGTAAGTGGCCAGGGAAGTTGTATGGCCCAAATACTGCGACAACACCATGAGGTTTATGACGGATCATCGCACGGCCTTGCGGCATTGGGTTTTCAACATCACCAGTACGCTCTAAAAATGCTTTTTCAGAGATAGCAATTTTACCCACCATAGCACCTGCTTCAGTGCGCGTTTCCCAAAGTGGTTTACCGGTTTCTTGTGCAATCGCAACAGCGAGTTCTTCACTGTGCTCTTTTAGCGTTTCAGCAAATGTTTTTACAATCGCTAAACGCTCAGCAAATGATTTGTCAGCCCAGCTGTAAAATGCTTCACGTGCAGCAGACACGGCACTGTCTACTTGCTCAGCTGTTGCACTGTTTGCTTGCCAAATTACGTCGTTGTTTGCAGGGTTAACAGACTGAAAAGTATGACCAAGGCCTGCTTGCCATTGACCATTAATAAATTGCGCTGCATGAGTCATTAATATGTCTCCTGAATTCTATAGTTCTGCTAGTGATACTGAATCACCCGCTTCTAGGTGAAGTGCTTTTGCTAATTCACTTGAGATTGTGATGCTATCGGCATCGCATGATAGGCTAACTTGAGTCACGGTTGCTCTAAAATCAGCAATTTTATCGTTTGCTAACAATACCGTGGTGTCGCCTTGGCTTTCACCAATTTCAACTTTGAATGTTTTGGCATTACGAATTGTAGCTATATTTTCGATCTTTGCTTCAACCGTTGGGCCTGCGTCAAAGATATCTACGTAACCGTTAAAGGTGAAACCTTCGTTTTTTAAAAGTTCAATAGCAGGACGCGTGTTAGCGTGCACTTGACCGATTACAGCTTGCGCATCTTTGCTCAATAAGTTGACGTAAATTGGGTACTTAGGCATTAACTCAGCAATGAACACCTTTTGACCAATTCCGGTGAGGTAGTCGGCAGTAGGAAAGTCCATTGAAAAAAAGTGCTCTTCTAACCATTGCCAGAATGGGCTTTCACCGTTTTCGTCTGATACACCACGCATCTCAGCAATCACAGTTTCTGCAAAGCGTTCTCTATGCTGGTTTATAAACATAAAACGCGCTTTTGAGAGTAATTTACCATTATTATTTTTACGGTAGCCATCTTTTAGGAATAACGTGCATAGCTCTGTTGCCCCTGTGTAATCATTACACAAGGTAAGAATATCAACAGCTTTGTATACATCAAGGGTCCGTGAAGAGTGAATCACTTTACTTAAGTGGTAGTGATAAAAAGCATCATCTAAACCAACAGCTGCTTCGATACCAGAAGTACCAACAACTTCACCAGTCTCGCTATCCTCAAGAACAAACAAGTAACCTTCATCACCTGGTTGTTGGGCAGCTTTTGCAAATGAGCTGACAGAATGATCTATTTTCTTTTGTAGCAATTGTTCATTATTTGGCAAAGATGTGAAGCCATGTCCTGACTCTACGGCAATCTTTACTAATGAAGCGTAATCACTTTGCTGAATTGGGCGAAGGATCATCATAAGTCCGCTTGCTCCCTTATAAATAACGGTAAATTAAGAAATGTGGGCAAGCTATGCTTGCCCTGAGTTGGCAGTTAAGAAATTAACTATTAGCGACTTTAGCAACCGCTTTTTCAAAACGAGCCATACCTTCGCGGATATCAGCTTCTGGAATTACAAGTGACGGAGTGAAACGAACAACATCAACACCTGCAACTAAAGACATCACGCCTTCTTCTGTTGCTGCAACTAAGAACTCTTTTGCACGACCTTTAAATTGCTCTGTTACTACAGCACCAATTAATAGGCCTTCACCACGGATTTCAGTGAATACATTGTGCTTTTCGTTAATCGCCGTTAGTAACTCACGGAATAATGCCGACTTTTCTTTAACACCATTTAATACTTCTGGTGTATTTACTGTATCGAATGCCGCTTCTGCTACTGCACATGCAAGTGGGTTACCACCATAAGTAGAACCATGAGTACCTACTTTTAAGTGCTTAGCAATATCAGTTGTGGTGATCATCGCACCGATTGGGAAACCACCACCTAACGCTTTGGCTGTAGTTAAGATATCTGGAGTTACGTTTAGACCTTGATAAGCATAAAGCTCACCAGTACGACCAACACCTGTTTGTACTTCATCAAAAATTAAAAGTGCATTGTGTTTAGTACACAGCTCACGTACACCTTCTACAAATTCTTTGGTTGGTGAAATGATACCGCCTTCACCTTGCAGAGGCTCCATCATTACCGCACACGTATTATCAGAGATAAGCGCTTCGAATGCTGCTAAGTCGTTATAGTCACAGTGCACGATATCGCCAGGTTTAGGACCAAAACCATCAGAGTATGCAGCTTGGCCACCTACCGTTACAGTGAAGAATGTACGACCGTGGAAACCTTTATTGAATGAGATAATTTGCGACTTTTGCTCGCCATAGTTATCAAGAGCAAAACGACGCGCTAATTTTAGTGCCGCTTCATTTGCTTCTGCGCCTGAGTTAGCAAAATATACTTTCTCTGCAAATGTTGCATCAGTTAGCTTTTTAGCTAGACGAAGTGCAGGCTCATTAGTCATCACATTTGATAAGTGCCAAATTTTCTCGCCTTGCTCTTTTAATGCACTTACAAGAGCTGGATGGCAGTGACCTAGACAGTTAACTGCGATACCACCAGCAAAATCGATAAATTCGCGACCTTCTTGGTCCCATACACGAGAGCCTTCGCCTCGAACAGGAATAACACTTGATGGTGCATAGTTAGGAACCATTACTTGATCAAATAATTCACGATTGACTGTCATTTTATATCCTCTTAATTGTAAGCACACGAAGAGTAAGGTGGCATCTTAAAGCTAAACTAAGCCATTTTAATTAGCCGATTGAGCTTAGCGTAAATTCACCAAAATTACTCTTTGGTTCAATTTTCATTCGTTCATTATTTCAGAAAATTTTCGTTCTGTCTCTTAGAAAACTTTCATGTAGCCCTTGAAAATAAAGGGCTCGAGATATTTTTTCATGGATAGTGAATAACTATTTGAAGGTTGTTTTTTAGACTAAATACGATAAAAAGGCGTGCTGCTAGTAAGCACCGCAGAACATGCTTACAGAAAAATTGTCAGTGTGGATTGATAAACAATGAATGAATAGTCGCAAAAAAATTAACATTTTTTTTAATTAATTTGGATATGGAAGCGATCAAAATTGCATTTTGCAAGCTGATCGAGCTCTTCTTGAGTGAAGTTAAAGTGTGCAAACCAATGCTCAGTTTCGTCTTGTTCAACTAATTGGTGCTCATTTAAACTTAAGTATTGAGCATAACAACGCGCTTTCAATATCACTTCTGTAAGTGGTAGGTACTCATCGTTTTTAGCTAGTGGCGTTGTTAATTGCTGCATCACCGCATTAAAGGGTAAATACTTAAATGACATTTGCTCAATAACAGTAGCGGTCACTTTCATTGACAGAGTTCTCAATAATGAGCTTAAAAACAAGGGATCTGGCTTAAGCTCTAAAAGTGCCGTGTGTAAGTCTTTCTTTTGTTCTTCACGCGCTTTTGCAACTTGTCGCTGCCAAACTCGCTCAAAGGTGCGTAAATACAAACGCACTAAAGCAATTTTGCCAACATCCAATAACATACCTAAGGTAAACGCGTGCACCTCGTTTACACCATTTAATTTAGCAAGCTCTTGAGCCGCAATGGCACACGCCATCGAATTATCGCGCAAACGACGCTTTAATAATGGAAATGGTTCTGTACTGTGAGGCATCCAATGGCGAACCGCAAATGTAGGCACAACAAACTTTAAATTATCTAAACCAATATAACGCAGCGCTAATAATGGGTTATCAACTTGAACCGAGGTATGCTTGTTACGCTGCTTACGATAGAAAGGCAAATTAACAAAGGCAACCAACTCACGGCCTAACCAACTTAAATCTTTAACTAAAGGTTCAAGGCGACCAACCGATGCGGAGCGTACTGCTAATATTTCTAAAATCGCTGGAACACTATCTTGAATACCAATTGTTTCATGCACAACCGAGTCAACGTCTTCTAGCTGCTTGTTCATAGCTGCTTCTATGACTTGATGTAACTGCTTACTCGCCTGAGCACGGTACTTATGATGTGCTGTACTGCTTTTTTGTCGCTTCTTTTCGGCTGCAACTTCCACCTCTAATAAAGTGCGTTGCTCCATCGACTCACCGTAGTCAATCTCTAAGGTGTGAATATAACCAATTTGGCGCTGTGCAAAACTATGACCAAGCAATAGATCGTGGGCGCGTTCATTGAGCACCATCGAAGTCCTTTGTTGTCGTTTTTCTTCAGTAATTTGCACAGGGGTATTGTCAGTCATATTTGTTAATTCATTAGCCTAAGATTAGAAGCGAGTTAAAAAGTTAGCAAGTAATTCAAGTCCCTGCTGAGTCAAAATTGCTTCAGGATGAAACTGCACCCCTTCAAGCGCTAAATTAGCATGCATTAAACCCATTATTTCTTCGAAATCAGAATTTTGCTCAGTCCAAGCAGTGATTGTAAGGTCATTAGGTAAATGCTGCTTATCAACCACTAATGAATGATATCGGCAAACGGTAAGTGGGTTTGCTAACCCCTTAAACACCCCTTGGTTGTTATGTTTAACCAATGAAGTTTTGCCATGCATAACTCGTTTTGCTCTGACTACTTCAGCCCCAAGCGCCTGAGCAATAGTTTGATGCCCTAAGCAGATCCCAAGAATAGGCACTTCACCTTTTAGCTGTTCGACCACCTGTAACGAAATACCCGCTTCGTTGGGTGAACATGGGCCGGGTGAAAGAACAATATGTTCAGGATTGAGCTGTTTGATCTCTGCAATGCTGATCTCGTCATTACGTTTTACCAATACATCTTGATCTAAGCGCTGAAAATACTGCACTAAGTTGTAGGTAAACGAATCATAATTGTCGATCATTAACAGCATTGCGTGTAACCCAAAATTACTCAGTCAAAATAATGAAGGCGCATTTTAACCCAAGTGCTGCGAAATGTCGGCAAAAAATGGTTTATTCCTCAGCGATTAAATGCGCTGTAAGGTCAGCCCTTTCCTGCTCATTAAGTTTTTGCGAGCATTTGTTTGCAAAGTCGTAACGCACGAGTACAGTTTTACCAACGGCGCAGCAGTTATCTTGTTGCCATGCTTCTTGGCGAAGCACAAATGAGCTAGAGCCGATGTGCTCTACACTGGTTTTAACGGTTACATCGTGGCCATAAAACAACTCTCCTACAAAGCTTACCTCAACCTTAGCAATGATCAATTTCCACTCATAGGGGTTTAGATCGGGGGTAAAAAACCTGAAAATAGGCGCTCGGGCGGCTTCAAACCATACAGGGAGTACGGTATTGTTGATATGCCCTAGCACATCAGTTTCGCTAAAACGAGGTGTGATAGTCTCAGTAAACATAGTAACCCTATAAAAAATATAAACTAAAGGTAGCTCATGACGGACTTTATTCGCGTATACGAAAATGCCCTCAGCAAAGAATTTTGCGACAACTTTATCACGGTATTTGAACAAAGCCCGCATTTAAAACAAGGCATTACCTCTGGCGGCGTGGATTTAGCAAAAAAAGACAGCCGCGATTTATATCTTAATAATCATCCAGAGTACGTTGAGCAACTTAAGCATATTCAGCAAACAACCGCCAGCCACATCTTTAAATACCTTGAAGAGCATATTTTCATGATGATAGGTGCATTTGGTTTAAAGGTATATCATCCGAAAACAGGTCAGCCAGTTGATCTTACACAAGATAATTTTGAAGAAGTTGGCAAACCACAATTGCCATTACTCGTGCAGCAAATTTTCCGCCTCGGGCCTATTCAAGCACAAAAATACGATATCAATAAAGGAGGCTACCCGTATTGGCATAGCGAGGTATACCCACAAAACGGTCATAACGAAGCCTTGCATCGCGTACTGTTATTTATGTTCTATCTAAATGATGTAGAAGAAGGTGGTGAAACTGAGTTTTACTATCAACAGCGTAAAATATCACCGAAGCAGGGTTCGATGGTCGTAGCACCGGGTTACTTTACCCATACGCACCGAGGTAATAAGCCCATTTCAAATGATAAGTATATTTTAACGTCGTGGGTTCTATTTAACCGTGCAGAGCAAATCTATGGGCAACCACAATCCTAGCGGTAAAAATCCAACTGACTGTTAGCTCTATCAAATAGCAGCCCCTTCGGGCTGCTTCAAACTTATAGCTAAAAACTTAGCTTTAATTTTTTAGTAATTGATCAAATAAATCAAAAACCTTATCAAGCTCTTCGATTGTGTTGTAATGCATACAGCCAATGCGAACTACGCCGCCTGTCTCTAATACACCGAGTTGCTTACATAAGCCTTGCGCGTAGAAGTTACCATCCCACACACAAATATGTTGCTTCCCTAAAAATTCAGAAACAACACGCGGCTCGACGCCTTCAAAAGTTAAAGCAAAAGTCGGTGTGCGATTAGCAACACGCTCTAGATCATTAATACCAAACAGCTTAATGCTCGGGTAATCTGCTAAACGAGTTAAGAAATGCTTACTTAATGCCATTTCGTGCTGTTTAGTGATAGCAAAGGCAGCCGCCAGTTTTTCTCGGCGTGAATGACTGTCATCAAGCTCACTAATAGCAGCAATGTAATCAACAGCAGCAATGAGACCAGCTAGCGCTTCAAAGCTTTGCGTACCTGTTTCCCAGCGACCTGGGGCAACATCTTTTGCAGGCTCAACTTTGTATGGTGTGAAACCTTCAAGGTGCTCACGTTTGCCATATACAATACCAAGATGAGGGCCAAAGAACTTGTATGCAGAGCACGCTAAAAAGTCGCAATCAAGTGCCTGTACGTCTACCAGCTCATGAGGTGCGTAATGAACGGCATCAACATAAACTAGCGCACCAACTGCATGAGCAAGCTCAACAATGCGTTTAATGTCATTAATTGAACCAGTAGTGTTTGATGCATACGTCACTGCAACAAGCTTTGTTTTGCTTGATAAAAGGCTTTCAAAGTGTGCCATATCTAAGCTGCAATCAGCTTCATTGATAACAGCCGTTTTTACTGTTGCACCCTTATCTTCAGCAGCTTGCTGCCAAGATGAAACATTTGAGTAGTGATCAGCATTTGTGACAATAATCTCATCACCAGCAGTCCAATCACGCGAGATGGCACGACTAAAGCTGAACGTTAAGCTTGTCATGTTTGCACCAAACACGATTTGCTCTTTAGATGGGGCATTTAATAAATCGGCTGCTGCTTGGCGAGCGCTAGCCATTAACTCAACCGTTTTATCACTTGAGAAAAATGCACCACCTAAGTTCGAGTTGTAGTAACCCAAATAAGCAGTCATGGCACTTAAAACTGACTGTGGCACTTGCGAGCCACCCGGGCCATCAAGGAAAATCGGTGACTGACCAGCAACTTGTTGCATAAGTGCAGGAAATTGACGACGTAATTGCGTTAAGTTCATGATATACCCTTACGCAGTTAGTACGAAGCAATCAAGGTAACCTTCTTTGCTTGCGTCTAATTTATTCATTGGTGTTGCGTTGTGCCATACTTCACGGTCATTAATAAGCGCGAACATGCCGTCTTTAATTTCCATTTTGAAACAAGGCTCTGCTTGCTGATGTTCATAAACAAGTAGCTCACCCCCTTCAAGGTTTTCGTGTGATACACCACATACACATACGTGATCAAAACCATCTTGGTGAACACCTTCAGGCGCAGCGGGTGTATCGCTGTCAATCGCAAGCATTCTGAATTGATGAATTTCAATATCGCGATCATCGCTGATCCCCGTCATATCGCGGAACTGATTAACGATTTGCTTCATGCCATCAGTGGCTAATAAGCTATCTTCTAAATTTTCATAAGTACGCTCAACATTACCTTGGAAGGTATTGATTGAGTCATCCTGCACAAATGCTTTAGTTGGTTGTAGCTTTAATTCACCATCAACGACTTTGATTACTGAATAGCGACGCTTACGAAATTGACCATCGGCGTACGGATTCGCAGGTAGGTTAGCAAAAGAAGGCTTTACTGCGTCAATATGAGCTTGGCTTACAAAACGAAGTTGCAATAGATTCTGGTTGTTTAATTTTGTCATAACGATCTCGCCTTAATATGTTGAGAATATTGGCGAGGATTTTAATGCAATTGGTAGGAAATTTTTGCGTTATTATGTAAACAGCAATGATGATTTATGTAGCTTTAAGATCGAATTTAGAAGTAAATTAGAATTTTTATCTAAAATAAAAAGCCCGCTGGATGCGGGCTTTTTAGCTATTTAATTTTAATTAGAATTAAACGGCTTGCTGAACGATTACTTGGTCTGCCTTTTTAGTGTATTGAGGCATACGGTGGAAGTTCAGGTAACGATATGTATCAGCTGCAGTTGCATTGATCTTATCTGCATACTCTTGGTACTCAGCAGGTGTAGGTAGTTTACCTAAGATTGCCGCTACTGCTGCAAGCTCTGCTGATGCTAAGAATACGTTTGCGCCAGTACCTAGACGGTTAGGGAAGTTACGCGTAGAGGTAGACACAACTGTTGCTTTATCAGCAACTCGTGCTTGGTTACCCATACATAGTGAACACCCTGGAGTTTCGATACGCGCACCTACACGACCAAAGATACCGTAGTAACCTTCGTCAGTAAGTTGGTCTTTATCCATTTTAGTTGGTGGTGCAACCCAAAGTTGAGTTGGGATACGGCCACTGAAACCATCTAGTAGTTTACCTGCAGCACGGAAGTGACCGATGTTAGTCATACAAGAACCAATGAATACTTCATCGATTTTCTCGCCTGTTACGTCTGAAAGAAGACGTGCATCATCAGGGTCATTTGGAGCACAAAGGATTGGCTCTTTGATATCAGCTAGGTCGATTTCAAGTACGTGTTTGTACTCTGCATCAGCATCAGCTTCCATCAGCTCAGGGTTAGCTAACCACTCTTGCATTGCTGTGATACGACGCTCAATAGTACGAACATCACCGTAACCTTCAGAGATCATCCACTTAAGCATTACAATGTTTGACTCTAGGTATTCAGCGATAGACTCTTTAGAAAGTTTAACTGTACAACCTGCAGCTGAACGCTCAGCTGATGCATCAGAAAGTTCGAAAGCTTGCTCAACAGTTAGGTGCTCAACACCTTCGATTTCTAGTACACGACCAGAGAATTCGTTGATCTTACCTTTCTTCTCAACTGTTAGAAGACCTTCTTTGATACCGTAATAAGGGATAGCATGTACTAGGTCACGTAATGTGATACCTGGCTGCATTTCGCCTTTAAAACGTACTAAGATTGACTCAGGCATATCAAGTGGCATTACACCTGTTGCTGCTGCGAATGCTACTGCACCAGAACCCGCAGGGAATGAAATACCTAGAGGGAAACGAGTATGCGAGTCACCACCAGTACCTACTGTATCTGGTAATAACATACGGTTTAACCATGAGTGGATTACACCGTCACCTGGACGTAGTGATACACCGCCACGGTTCATGATGAAATCAGGAAGTGTGTGGTGAGTGTTTACGTCGATTGGCTTAGGATAAGCTGATGTATGACAGAAAGACTGCATTGTTAAATCTGCAGAGAAACCTAAACACGCTAGATCTTTAAGTTCGTCACGCGTCATAGGACCTGTTGTATCTTGCGAGCCAACCGTTGTCATTTTCGGCTCACAGTATTGACCAGGACGTACGCCAGGCATGTTACATGCTTTACCAACCATCTTCTGAGCTAATGTGAAGCCTTTACCAGAATCAGTTACAAGGGCAGGTTTGCGGAAGATATCTTCAGCTTCCATACCTAGTGATGCACGTGCTTTATCAGTTAAACCACGACCGATGATCAGTGGAATACGACCGCCAGCACGCACTTCATCAAGAATTACGTCTGATTTAAGAGAGAAAGTAGAGATTACTTCATCTGTGCCGTGACGCTTAACAACACCTTCGTATGGGAAGATATCGATTTGGTCACCCATGTTTAGCTCATCAACAGGTAGTTCGATTGGTAATGCACCAGAGTCTTCCATTGTGTTGAAGAAGATAGGTGCGATTTTACCACCTAAACATACACCACCAACGCGTTTGTTTGGTACGTGAGGAATATCATCACCCATGAACCAAAGTACAGAGTTAGTTGCAGATTTACGAGAAGAACCCGTACCAACTACATCACCAACGTATGCAAGAGGTAAACCTTTAGTTTTAAGCTCTTCTAGTTGTGAAATTGGACCAACTTCACCTGGTTTGTCAGGGTTGATACCATCACGTTCGTTCTTCAGCATTGCTAAAGCGTGTAGTGGGATATCAGGACGTGACCATGCATCTGGAGCAGGTGAAAGGTCATCTGTGTTTGTTTCGCCCGTTACTTTGAATACGGTAACTGAGATTTTTTCAGCAACTGCAGGCTTGTTTACAAACCATTCTGCATTTGCCCAAGATTCGATTACTTGCTTAGCAAATTCGTTACCTGCTTTCGCTTTTTCTTCTACATCGTAGAAAGCATCGAACATTAATAATGTGTTTGATAAACCTTTAACAACGATTGGTGCTAACGCTTCGTCGTCTAGAAGTTCGATCATAGGTGCGATGTTGTAACCACCTAACATAGTACCAAGTAGCTCAGCTGCTTTTTCTTTTGATACAAGTGGTGAGCTCGCTTCGCCTTTTGCAACTGCAGCTAAGAAACCTGCTTTGATGTAAGCAGCATCATCAACACCTGGTGGTACGCGGTTAACAAGAAGGTCTACGATAAATTCTTCTTCACCTGCCGGTGGATTTTTGATTAGTTCAATAAGATCAGCCGTTTGCTGAGCATCTAGTGGCGCTGGTACGATACCTAACGCGGCACGTTCTTCTACGTGTTTACGATATTCTTGTAGCACAATATTGCCCTCTTGGTGACGTGAAAGTACTCGGTTCTATTAATCTAAATAGCAATTTTACCCAGTACTTATAGTATTCTGACGGTTAATTATAAAGCTTTTAAGTATAGATGAAAATCCATGCTGCGCTTAGGCACTTTATATTCAGTATAAATAACATGAATAGTACTAAAAAAAAAAGCTATTCTGATGAATATTTATTAAGAATCATTCCTATCTGTGTTTTAAAAGCAAAAAACCCAGCACTAGGCTGGGTTTTAAACTCTATGCAAAGTCTAACTATTAACGCTCTACTTTAACACGTTCAATAACTTTAACTTTTGCTTCTACACGACGGTTTTCTGCATGTGCTTCCGGCGTGTTAGCTGGATTTTTAAGACGCTCTTCACCATAACCAACTGTAGTTAGGCGCATCGCATCAATACCATCTTCAATAAGCTTCTTAGCGACTGCATCAGCACGTTTTTTCGATAACCACTTATTGTAGTCTGCTTTACCAACAGATGAAGTGTGACCTTCTAATACAACATCAGTGCCTGGATGCTCTTTTAAGAATGCAGCTGCACTGTCAATATCATCTAAATATTGTTGTGAAACTTTAGATGTATTGTTAGGGAATGTGATTAGTAAGCTCTTCGTTACTTCACGGTCTTCGTATAATGTACAACCAGAAGCATCTACAGCATCTGTCATAGGAGTATTAGCGCATTGGTCATCTGCATCAGGAATGCTGTCGCCATCGCTATCAACTGGCTCAACCGGAACAGGTACAACTGCAGGTGCTGGCTCAACTGGCTCTGGTTCGCTTTGATCACCAAAGATATAGCTGAAACCTAATTTAGCACCAACATCAGTGTAGCCACGGTCAAGACCTTGGTATAAAGAAGTTTCTGCGTTAAATGCAAAGTTATCTGTAAAGTAGTGCTGGTAACCGGCACCCACGTTAGCAAACATTAAATCTTCATCAACAGCGTCAAGGTTTTTCAAACCGAAAATACCGTAGAATGGGCCACCGCCAAAGTGATACAAACCATCGATACCGTAACGCTTACCGCTTTCAGAACCACTCATGGTAGTTCCATCGTTGTCGGTCACGTTCCAATCGAAATCCATATCTGCGTATTCTAAGCGGGCACTCCAGTAATCGCTAAAGCGATAACCAAGCTCTAAACCCCACCCTGTTGAGTCGTCTACGTCTAGGCCACCTGGCGGATAATCACGGATATTCTCCCATGAATTATCGTAGTAATCACCAAACGCACCAATATAAAAACCTTGTTTCTCGGCTGCGATTGTTGAGGCACTTGTTGCAGCAAGCGCTAAAGCAATTGTAAGTGGTTTCAGTTTCATGTTTCATTCCCTTCCATTTAAGATAACTTAAGGCCGTGTAGCCTACATTCCGTCAAGATAGTTGATGAGTAATTAATCCAAACTTAATAAACCCAAACAACATAATAAATTTTCTTAATTTAACAACACCAACTAAATACAGCGACGTAAAAAGAATCAATATAAATCCAACAATATTGATACTAAAAAAACATTACAGTAAAAATAATTATATTACCTAATAATTATTCTACAAGGTAACTAAAAAAGCTATAGCACAAATGGTTGATAGTTACTTTGATGATTCAAATCAATATTCACTTAAATTATCATTTAAAAAAAGGTACATTCTGAAGATTATTTTATTTAATCGAAAAATAATTATGTTCTTAAATTAAAAAAAATAAAGCCGAACCAACTACTTGGCTCGGCTTTACTATTTGTAACTATTTATAAATATAGGAGTATTTACATATTTATAATAATTTAGTCTTATTTACGAAGAACTTTTACACGTTCAACGCTTGTAATTTGCGCTTCTACACGACGGTTTTCAGCATGTGCTTCCAGTGTGTAGGCTTTATTTTTCAAACGCTCTTCACCGTATCCAACTGTCGAAATTCTATCTGCAGCGATACCGTCTTTGATAAGTTCATCAGCAACATCTTGTGCGCGCTTTTCTGAAAGCTTCATATTATAGTCAGCATCACCCACTGCAGAGGCGTGGCCTTCTAATACAACTGATGTGTCTTGGTTTTCTTTCATAAACGCAGCCACATCTGCAATATCGCTGAAGTATTTGTTTGGTACTTCTGCTACATCATGCGGGAAAGTAACTAACAAGGTGATAGTTGCTTCTTTTTCTTCGTATAATGTACAGCCTGTGCTATCTACTGCATCAGTCATTGGTGTGTTAGCACACTGATCATCAGCATCCATAACACCATCATTATCGCTATCAGTTGGAGCGCTAACAACCGGCGCAGGCTCTACTGGCTCAGATGAGCTTTGGTTACCGAAAATATAGCTGAAACCTAATTTAGCGCCAACATCAGTGTAACCACGATCAAGACCTTGATATAAAGACGTTTCAGCGTTAAATGCGAAATTGTCTGTAAAGTAGTGCTGATAACCGGCACCAACGTTAGCAAACGTTAAGTTTTCATCTAGAGCACTTAGGTTCTTAAGACCAAAAATACCATAGAATGGGCCGCCACCTAAGTGATATAAAGCATCAATACCGTAACGCTCGCCGCTTTCAGAGCCACTTGTTGAAGTACCATTAGCTAAATCTGCAGTCCAATCAAAGTCCATGTCTGCATATTCTAGACGCGCGCTCCAGTAATCACTGAAACGATAGCCTAACTCTAAGCCCCAACCAGTTGAGTCATCAACATTCAATCCACCTGGCGGATAATCACGAACATTTTCCCAAGAATTGTCGTAATAGTCGCCAAATGCGCCAATATAAAAACCTTCTTTTTCAGCAGCGAGGGCTGTAGAACTCGTTGCAGCCAGTGCTAACGCAATAGTAAGTGATTTTAGTTTCATTATTTCCTTCCCATTTTCACAATAAAGCTGTTTTCAGCTAATGTTTGTTGAGTATTTAAAAACTGTTGAGTAGCTCAAAAAATCAATCTTACGATAGTTCATAAGCCACAATTTTACTTATTTATTAATTATCAATGCTTAACACTTGATGCTTAATACTTAATAAAGCTGAATCCAATATAACAAAAGAATTATTTAAATTACGTCTAACATGATTCTAAAGTCGTATTAGATCATCATCTAAAGCAATAAGTTAACTCCATTCTATGATAGCACTTGCGTTTATTCTGCTCAATCAGCAAGCATTTAAAAAAACTAAATAAACACTTTTTATTTCAAGCAAGTACAAATGCATTAGGTACCACAAAATGTTTGATAATTAGCATCGCCATTTTCAGGTGGCTCATACCAAGATTCGAATTGCTGATCGTAAACGTAGGGCTTTGATAAAACTGATAAAAAGCCATTCAGCATTGAACTACATCCTGTTTTTTCATATTCCGCCAAGATCATTTCAATATTATGGTTGCGTGGAATGACTGCAGGATTAACAGCACGCATGATGTCATAACTTTCAGCTGATGTTCTGACTCGCCACTTTGCAGCCCACCCCTTAATACTATCCGGTAATGCAAAATCCGCAAGTAATGACTCCGTAAGAGCATTGAAAGTATTAGTATAATCAAGGTTATTTTGCTGCATCAGAGTGAGTAACTCAGTCACTAAAGCTTGGTTATCGTCGTGTTCATCTAGAAGTCCTAACTTCCGTCGCCACATTGTAGTAAATGCATGATTAAACTTTTCAGCAAAACTATTTACTGCACTGGATAATAACGACAAAGCTTGCTGTTCATTTTTAAATAATGGCAGCAAGCTCTCAGCTAATCGCGCGCAATTCCAATTCGCAATGTTTGGTTGGTTACCGAATGCATAGCGCCCTTGATGGTCTATGGAACTAAACACAGTATCAAAGTCAAACTGGTTCATCATAGCGCATGGGCCGTAATCAATGGTTTCACCACTCACTAATGTATTGTCTGTATTCATTACACCATGGATGAATCCCACTCGCATCCAACTGATGATAAGCTCAATTTGCTTATCTATGACTGCGGTTAAAAAGTCTACATAACGTTGCTCTGCACGCGTATCTATCTCTGGGAAATGACAACTGAGTGCGTAATCAACTAACTTTTCTAAGCCTTCAATATCGCCCTGGGTTGCTAAATACTGAAATGAACCAACGCGAATATGACTTTTTGCTACGCGAGTTACGACAGCGCCTGGCCGAGGTGGTTGTCGATACACCGTTTCGCCGGTAGTAACAACAGCTAAGCAGCGAGTTGTCGCGACACCTAATGCAGCCATCGCTTCGCTCATTATAAACTCACGAACCGCCGGCCCAATCGCACAACGTCCATCACCACCACGTGAAAACACTGTAGCACCCGCCCCTTTAAGCTGTATGTCCCACAGTACGCCTTCAACGTCTTTAACTGCTCCAAGCAAATGCGCTCTGCCATCCCCCAGACGTGGTGAGAAATGACCAAATTGATGCCCTGAGTAACCTAAAGCAATAGGCTTTACGCTGTCATCAGTTATTGAGCCACTTAACTGTCCTGCTAGGTATTCTGGATCATGATTAATACCAAGCGACTGAGCTAATTTATCATTGAATAACAATAATGCGGGATCAGCGGCGCGAGTAGGCATATCTTCAATAGCCAATAGTTCGCTGATATCGGTATACCTAGTTTGCAGTTTCATAACAGTTCCTATCGCGCAGCTATGCCAACGCGGTTATCGCCTACCCCATAGGCAACTAATTGACTTAGCGCTTGCAGGCTAAAGCCGCTTTGTTGTTGTAGCTCGTTGAAAAAGTCTTGTGCAGCTTGCAATGACTTTTTAGTTTGTAAGCCACCGTCAATTAATTCATGAGCACGTAAATAATTTTCTACGTCTCGAGACAGTAAAAAAGTATCCTTACCCATGGCACGCAATGCATAAGGCCCTGTGTTCCCACCTAGTCGCGCACCATGCTTTTTTAAGTAAGCCCACAAACCGATAATATTATTTACTGGCCAATCAGCTACAAATTGGCTGAAACTGCCATGTTTTTCAGCTACTTCATGGATCATGTAGGCATTTTCAGGGATCGTTTGTACTTTTTTAAAGTTACGAATAATACGTTCATCACTGGCTTTTTGCTCGAGCATATCAGGTGGCATCATTAATAGTTTCTCAACACTGAAGTCCCAAAATACCTCTCGAAATCCTGACCACTTACTATTGATAACAGACCAGTAAAAACCACTTTGGAACACTTTACGCGTTAACTCTTCCAACCATAAGTCGTCATGCATTTTGGCAATTTCAGCGCTATCAAGCGGGTCAGAAAGCAGTGCAAGCAGCATTTCTTCACTGCCCTTACGGGTGACAGCTCGCTGATAGATATCGTTAAACTTTTCCATTCTTCTTCCAATTCGTCTGGGTAATACTAGTGTACTAAAAACACGCTTATACGTAACCATGTTGCAAAATCGGTCACTAAAAAAACGAATACTCCGCCTTGACACCTAGATGGCTAAAATGCTTTAATCGCCGCTGATACCCTATTTAACTATGTTGGCTTTAAGCTATAAAGCGAGCATAAAGGGCTGGAAGAGGTGCGTTATTCAGGTAGCGTATAGGAGGAGCACAGACTCTGTTGATCATACGTGAGGGGAATTAACGCCGAGAAGTAACACCGTTTGTGAGGTGCTTATTTCGGGCGACTGGGCTGAATCCCAGCGACTGTCACCAACAATAGCAAAACGCTATTGATTAGTTTGGTGGAGAGCTTCTGGTCTTAGTATAATAAGGCCGTTGCGTCTTTATTATCTTAAGCCCATTCGCTCTTCGAATTATACCTTGTTCGAACGACGACATGCGGCTCCATTCAAATGCTCCCGCATAAACTCTTCGAATACCTTATAAGTTCGTGAGAGATGATCAACAATTTTGATTTAAACGACTATCCACTATGGACAGCGCTTGTCACGCCATTTTCTGAATCTGGCGAGGTCGATTATACGGCCCTTGGGCAACTGGTCGCCGAGCAGCAAGATGCTAATAACGGCATTTTATTGCTTGGCAGCACCGGCGAAGGACTGGCGCTTTCACTTAAAGAGCAACAAGCCATTGTTGAGCATGTTTGCCAATTATCACCGACTGTACCACTTATGGTCGCTGTGGGCGGCATGAACCTTAAGCAGCAAATTGCTTGGGTTGAATACTGCAACCAACTACCTATTCATGGCTATCTATTGGGCTCTCCTCTGTATGCAAAACCTGGGGTTGTTGGCCAAACACATTGGTTTGAAAGCCTACTTAACGCAAGTCATCACCCTTGTATGTTGTATAACGTACCAGGACGTAGTGCAGTTGAGATTTCACCGCAGGTGATCAAAAACCTTGCTGAGCACAAAAACCTTTGGGCTTTGAAAGAAGCCAGTGGTGACATTAGCAAATTTGAAGGCTTTAGAACGGCGTCACCAACACTGGCTATCTTCAGTGGTGATGATGCACTTATGCCGTATTTTGCTCAAGCTGGTGCAAAAGGTTTAGTTTCGGTTGCCGCAAATGCTTGGCCGAGTCAAACCCATGAGTTTGTTAAACGCAGTTTAAGTGGTCAATATCCAAATCTATTCACCGATTGGTCGCAAGCGATTCAAAGCTTATTTGCTGTCGCAAATCCAATCCCCGTAAAAGTACTGATGCACCTGCAAGGTAAAATAAATACCCCGCATTTACGTCCGCCGCTTACGCATTTAGAGCTTGAGCAAACAGACAGCATCACCCACGCAAACAACACAATTTTATCTTGGAACTAAAAACAGGTTTTATCATGAGCTGGTTAGAATTATTAAACAACTTAGAATCAGGCGCAGTTCGCGCAGCTACACAAGACGAAAACGGCAACTGGCATGCCAATGTTGAAGTTAAACAAGGCATTTTAGAAGCCTTTAAAAATGGCACAAATACCGAGTTCCCGGGTGGTTTTGTGGATAAGCACAACCTAGCACCACAGGGCTTTGCTGCAAATGCCGGCGTGCGTATGGTACCAGGTGGTAGCAGTGTTCGTCGTGGCGCACACGTTGCTAAAGGCACGATTATCATGCCACCAGCGTATGTAAATATTGGCGCATTCATCGACGAAGGCACGATGGTCGACAGTCACGCATTAGTGGGTTCATGCGCACAAGTAGGTAAAAATGTTCACCTAAGTGCAGCAGTACAGTTAGGTGGCGTGCTTGAGCCAATTGGTGCCAGCCCTGTGGTTATTGAAGATGACGCTTTCATCGGTGCAGGCTGCGTTATTGTTGAAGGCGTGGTTGTGAAAAAAGGTGCTGTACTTGCGCCGGGTGTGCGCTTATCTGCAACCATCCCTGTCTACGATTGTGTTAATGAGCGCCAGCTAAACAAAGGTGAAGCAATTCCAGAAAACGCGATTGTAATCCCAGGTTCTCGCCCTGCTTCAAATGCATGGGCTCGCGAGCAAGGTTTAAGCATGTCTTGTGCATTGATCGTGAAATACCGTGACGAACAAAGCGATGCATCATTACTGTTAGAAGAGGTTTTACGTTAATGAGCTTTTTGAGCACGCCCATCAAGCAAGCGGTTGAACAAGTTTCAACACATCTTGATACGCCATTTTTTATCTATGATTTAGATAAATTAACTGCACATTTAAATCAACTAACTGCGCAAACCGATGTGAAACTTTGGTATGCCGTTAAGGCCAACCCGCTGTCTCGCATTATTCAATGTTTAGACAGCGCAGGGTTTAATTTTGATGTTGCAAGTAAAGGTGAACTTGAGCAAGTACTTGCCCAAGGCATCGATAGCGAGCGCGTGCTCAACACAGGGCCTGCAAAAAGCCCTGCACAAATTTCACATTTTATTGCTCGCGGCGTACGTACCTTCGTGGCCGAGAGCATAAACCAAGTTCGCTGGTTAAATGAGCAAGCAACAAAAGCAAATTGTCAGCTGCAAGTTCTGTTGCGTGTACAACTTCGTTGGCCAGACAGCGAAAAGAACCCACTTGGCGGCGATAGCCTTACTCCTTTTGGTTTGGGCTGTGATGAGTGGCAAGCGCTCACAGTAAGTGATTACACTGCTCTTAACTTTGATGGCCTGCATATTTTCCAATGGGGCAATATGCTGAGCACTGACAAACTCGCCGAGCTATGGCGTGCGATGATTGCGCCATTACAACAACTAGCAAGTGCATTAAATATTAACCTTAATATTCTCGATTTAGGGGGTGGCTTAGGCATTCCTTATACTCAAGATGCTAACCGACTCGATTGGTCTGCACTTATCGAGACTCTGGCGAGTATTAAAGCAGATGCCGGTGTCAAAGAGCTTTGGATGGAACTTGGCCGCTATGCGGTGGGCGAATGCGGCCATTACGCCACACCGGTTGTTGAACGCAAAGAAAATTACAATCAACAGCAGGTGATTTTATCAGGCGGTATTAACCATTTACTTCGCCCTGCTGTGACAAGCCAAGATTTTCCTGCGGCGTTACTGCGTGAGTCAACGGCTGAGCCTGCAGCAATGACTTTATATGGCCCGCTTTGCACTGCACTTGATTGCTTAGGTGAGCACCAACTAGCTAGTGATTTAAGTGAGCAAGACTGGTTGGTATTCAGCCAATGTGGCGCGTATGGCTTTACCGAAAGTATGCCGTACTTTTTATGCCACGAATTAGCGGCTGAATACATCCTTGAACAAGGCAATATTGAGTGCATTCGTAGCGCTGAAGATGCCAGCTATTATTTAAGGTAATCACCATGAGTAAAGAATTAATCAGCCAAGAGAATATTGTGGTTGGCGAAATTGCCAACGGCCTACCACTGACAATTCCTGTGTATCGTTTAAAAGGCGATGGCACAGGGCCAAACATGTATATACAAGCTAATATGCACGGTGCTGAAGTACAAGGTAACGCTGTAATTTATCAATTGCTTGAGCAGCTAAAATCACTCAAGCTGCGTGGCGATATTACCCTAGTGCCTTATGCCAACCCAATTGGTTGTAATCAAAAGTCAGGTGAGTTTACTTTAGGTCGCTTCGATCCAATTACTGGCACCAACTGGAACCGCATGTACCGCTTTAATAAAGCGTTACCGTCACAGATTGCTGAACAGCATAAAGACAGTGATGATGCGACCCTTAAAGCTGCGTTTAAACAGGCACTCGTTGCTGACATCGACAGCCAATTAACGGGCCCAGATTACAGCTTAACAACGGGTAAGCGCATTGCACTTAACTTGCAAAAGCTTGCCCATCAGGCTGATATTGTTTTAGACCTTCACACCGGGCCTATCTCAAGTAAGCATTTATACTGCCCCCAATACGCCAAAGCCAGCGCGAGCTATTTCAACATCGAACATGTGTTATTGATCCCAAGTGATTTTGATGGCGCAATGGATGAAGCGAGTTTCTGCCCGTGGTGGTCGTTATCTGAAGAGCTTGCCAAACAAGGCCGTGAATTTGCAGTTCAAGTCGAAGCATTTACCGTTGAACTTGGTAGCCAAGAAAAAATCGATTTAAGTGCAGCCCTTGAAGACGCCAATAGCATTTTAAGTTACCTCAATCATAAAGAGGTATTGGTTGATGCCGCATATCAACCAAAAGCGATGACACGCTATGCATGTATGCTTGAAGATTATGTAGCTTACTACGCACCTATGGGTGGCATGGTAGAATACCTTGCACCACTCGGTGGCCATATAAAAGCAGGCGAACCAATTGCTCATATTTTACGAATGGAGCGCTACCTTTCTGAGCAGCCACTACAAACATTGAGTTTTGATAAAGACGCCATCGCTATTTTGCATTTTGCCTCAGCAAGCGTGAATCAAGGCACCGAACTTTATAAGTTTTTTACCAACGTATTTGAGCTATAAGCTCACCCCTTCTCATTGCGTGAGAGTCGACGGCTTATGCCCTTAGGCCGTCACAGCAGGGCTCCAAGCTTAGCTTGGGGCTCTCTATTTACCTAAAATATCAACAATTCAGTATAAGTTCACGGTTACTTATGTAAAAATCGTTATAATTATTCTTACTTATAAGTCTATTCAAAAGGGAACTGCAATGGGATGGCGCATTTGGCTGGCAGCTGCTGGCTTATTTTCTGTACCTGTATTTGCTCAAACTGAACAACCACAAACCAATGAACAAGATGACGCGCTAGAACTCGTAAAGCAGTGTATTTTGAACGAAGCCATTGGCGGTGACGGCAAACAAACACTCGAAGAACTTCGTAAAAAATGCTCTGACTTAGACGAGAGTAAAAAACTTACCGCTTTAGACAAACGTAAAGCCCGTGAAGAAGTGAGCAAGAAAAACCGTAATGTGATCACTCCTCATAAGCGTAACTACATTTTACCACTTTCATATGTATCTAATCCGAATGAGCGTCCATTTGATGGTTTAAAAGATCTTGCTGAGCAAACTGATGGTGAACCACTTGATAACCTTGAAGTGAAATATCAACTATCAATTAAAGTGCCTATTTTCGAAGGCTTCTCAGATAAAGATCAGGGCGTATTCTTTGCGTTTACCATGCAATCGTTTTGGCAGTTTTATAACAAAGATATTTCATCACCGTTTCGTGAAACAAACTACGAACCAGAGATCTTCTGGGTGAACTACCTTGATCCTGAGCATGTGCTTTGGGGCGATGAAATGGCAATTGCAATTGGTGCATCACATCAATCTAATGGTCGCAGCCAACCAAATTCACGTTCATGGAACCGTATCTATGCCGATTTCTTATGGGAAAAAGACGGCTTTGTATTTAGCTTTAAGCCTTGGTACCGAATTCCGGAAGATAAAAAAGACGATGAATTAGAAGCGCGTGGCGATGACAACCCTGATATTTACAAATACATGGGTTACTTTGAATTCTCAGGTGCATACCGTTATAACGAGCATGAATTTAGCTTTATGACCCGTAATAACTTAAATTCAGATAACCGTGGTGCAATCCAATTAGATTGGTCTTTCCCTCTATGGGGCAGATTACGTGGTTACGCACAATACTTTAATGGTTATGGCGAGAGCTTAATTGATTACAACGCCGATATTGAACGTTTTGGTGTGGGTATTCTGTTAACTGACTTGCTTTAGCTGATAAAGAGCGAGCTTTAGTTAGCTCGCTCTGAATATGCGTTATTTTTTAACAATGAAGTGACCTTCAAATTCAGCAACTAACACATCACCATCGTATACATTCACTGGTACATGGTAGCTTGCTTTGCCACTGTCTTCTAAATCCGCTAACTTGCCTTTACAGCCAGCCAGCTCAACACTACCACGAGGGTCGTTATTCAGTGGCTTAAGGTATTTAATGTTAGCATCAGCTAATACGATATTCCCTTCAAGGCCCGCTTCTTTCAGTGCAAGGTAAGTAGCACCCCAGCCAGTTAAAGTCGCCAGACTGTAAATTGAACCTGCAAACATAGTGTTATGAAGGTTTAAATTCGCATCTAAATCAGCACGAGTAGTAAATTGCCAATCGGTATAGCTTTCAACTTTAATTCCCATCGCATCACTGATTGGAATCGACTCACGCCACGTATTTTGCAGTACTTGTGTCCAGTTTGGATGACGGAACCAGCCCGGCTCAGACGGTTTTTGTTTTACCATTTTCCAGTGTTGTACATCGTCATAGGCAAGGTGCGCTTTTTCTTTTAACTCGTAGCCGTGACGTTTATAAAACTCTAAGGCACGTTCACGGGCAAAAAGCACGAGCTCATCGGCATCTTGAGTCCACGCTATTTTTTCTAGCTCATGCAGTAAACGACTACCAATGTGCTGATTACGATTCCCTTCAGCAACCGCCATATAGCGTACTTGTGCTTGTTGATGATTATTAAAATGCAAACGTGCTACACCTAATACTTCGCCATCATTGTTTTTAATAAAGCGATGCTCGGCATCTTGCTCTAAGTCATCTTGCTCAGAGCCGCGCGGCTCACCCCAAGGTGCTCTTAAAACCTGCCAACGTAATGAATAATACGCTTGCCAATCTTCGCTACTTTGCGGTGTGGTCACTTTAAACATAAATACTCCTGTGAAAATACAGCCACTGTCTGTTATTTTTCTAACGTGGCTCGACGAATGCAAATTACGATACGCGATCTTCTTGCAAGTTGGAATAATACTTTGGTGACCCAGCTTAAATTATTATTCAGAGCTGTAAAAACTAATGCACAATTGCACTTTATGGTGACTAGTCTATGCTGAAACAATTGTCATACTTTTTAAACATAAAAGCTAAAGGCCCGAGATATGGAACATTTTTTTGAACCCAGTGGCGCAATAAAGCATAGTTTTATTGAAGAATGTCACCAGTTAGGGCAGCTGATTTACTGGCACAAGCAAGGCAATTACAGCATTCAAGTTAGGCAACTCAATCAACTACGTTGGTTATTGATTAACGAAACTCTTCAATCTGTTATCGAAAAACGTCAGCCTAACAGGCTTCTTTTCCCTCATTTACAATATCTTGCGAAGCTCTGGCAGAAACTTGATGAACCTAAAAAAATTTTAGAGTTAGGCTTAGGTGGCGGGGCAATTCGTAACTATCTTCAGCATACCTACCCTGATAGCCAGCTTATTTCAGTGGAAAAAAACCCCGATATTATTCACTGTTATAAACGCTACTTTGGTGGAGATCACACAAGTAATTTACGCTGTTTCGATGCTCAACAAATACTTGAGCAAGGACACGAATACAATTGGATTATATTGGATTTATTCAGTGAAGTAGATGGCCCACTGTTTTTATACAAACATACTTTTTATGCCAAGCTTCGCACAGCGATGGCTAAAGGTGGTGTATTATTTATTAACTTTTTATCCAGTCACCCATCGCAGTTAAAGCAACTTGAGCATTTACTTATCACCGAATTCGGCAAGCGACCAAGTATCGAAAAGATCCCTAATTATGTGAATCATATCGTGATGATCAAAAAATAAAAATACTTATACCAATCCGCTTAATTAAGTAGTCTATTTTGAGGCAATAAAACCTCGTTGATAACAAGGCAAAAATTTCGTTATTTAGTTGTTCTAAATGAGAAATTTTTAACGCAGGTAGCGACAGGTTTAATCCCTCAAAATGATTAAGTATTATTGCGGATTGGTATTACACAGATAAATTAAAAGTAACGGGACCATCGTTACATAGGCTTACTTGCATATCAGCACCAAATTGCCCTGTGGCTACTGTTAACCCGGCTTTTTTAGCTTCAGCGATAAAATACTCATAGAGCGTATTAGCTTGATCAGGCGTACCAGCACTTGAAAAGCTCGGACGCATGCCCTTTTTAGTGTCTGCGGCTAGTGTAAACTGCGAAACCACCAACAGTTCACCCTTGATATCATTCAAACTTAAATTCATCTTTCCTTGTTCATCGGTAAAAATTCGGTAATTACTTACTTTATGTAAAAGCTTCTGAGCGCTTTGTTCGGTATCCTGTTTTTCAACGCCTAATAGCAGCAAAATACCTTGTGAAATTTCACCGACGACTTCGCCCGCCACTTCTACTTTTGCCTGTTTTACTCTTTGAATTAAACCTTGCATTGATCCCTCGATAACTTGATATACATTAAATCTGCAGCACGTCGCATTGCTGCCAAATATACCTGATTATCGCTACTGTGCCCAATACCATCTAATATCAATAATTGTGCATTTAACTGTTCAGCAAGCTGCTGTACGGCACTATATCGACAGATCAAATCGGCCCGGCCATGAACAAACCAAATGGGTAAATGAGTCAATACATGCGCATTTTCTGCGATGTAACCCTCTTCAATAAAACAAAGATTACGAAAATAATGCACCATTAACCTTGCTTGATTTAAGCCTACATGGGGCTCTTGCAAACTCCAATTATTTAATGGCTCACCATGACATAACACCTGCTCCCAATGGCACCATAGTTTGGCGAATTTGCTGGCTTTAATTTGATCGCTACTATTTAGTTGTTGCTGATAAAAGTCGAGTAAGGCATGCCAATCGGTAAAATCATGAGCAAACTCTTTAAAGCATTCTGGGTAAAAATGCGCGCCCGCGCCTTTAGTTGTGTAAAGCCATTCAAAGTCACTGTTACAGGCTAAAAAACTAGCCCGTAAAATAAGTCCTGCGATGTGCTCCCGATGTTTTATTGCATACACAAGTGCAAGAGTTGCTCCCCACGATTCGCCGCACACCAGCCATTTTTCAATGCCGAGTTGCTGGCGTAAAAACTCGAGATCAGCGACTAAATCTAATGTGGTGTTTGTGTTGATATCATGGGGGGTTGAATGACCACAACCGCGCTGGCTGAACATGATCACTCGATAACGTTCTAAATCAAAAAAGCGGCAATTTTCAGGGCACAGCCCCGCTCCGGGCCCGCCATGACATAACACCACAGCAATCCCTGTAGACGCACCATATTCTTGCACATGGATTTGATGGCCATCGCCAACACTCAAATGGTAATCACGGTTGGCAACATAATGTGGATGTAACTGCACCTCGCTCTCCTTAGGTGCAGTCGCTATTAAACGTCTATATCAGGTGTATCCTCAATATCTTCAGGACTGATACATACCGTAAACTCTGCACCGAGTAATACGACAATCCAAGACAGATAGACCCAAACAAATAGTATAGGTATCGTCGCCAACGCCCCATAAATAACTTCATAAGATGGGAAGTGACTGATATACAGAGCAAAGCCTTTTTTTGTCAGCTCAAACAACATAGCTGCAAACAATGCTCCTGGAATTGCCGCTCTAAATGGAACTCGTGTGTTAGGCACTAAAGTATAGAGCATAATGAAGCCAATCATGGAAATTATGTAAGGTAATAGTTTCAATAAAAAGCCGCTGAATCCAGGAATACCTTGATCAGCGAATGATACTAAAGACACAATGTATGAGGTAACACCAATACTCGCGCCGAGTAATACTGGACCTAAGCTAAGCACCATCCAATAAACGGCAAACGAAATCATCATGGGGCGTTTTTTCTTAATACGCCAAATTCGGTTCAATGTGGCATCGACATTGCGAATGAGTAACAAGGACACTGCTGCTAAAAATCCCACACCGACCGCAGTCATTTTATTAGCATTACCGGCAAAGGCGCTGATATGCTCTTTAATAACATCAGAAGAAGTCGGCACAAGATTAGTAAATAAGAAATTTTCTATGGTTACCAAGGTGCTTTCAAATCCAGGAAAAGCAGAAAAAATAGCGACACCAACCGCCACTAATGGCACGATTGATAACAAAGTTACATAAGCCAAATAACCTGCATTAACAGTAATTTGATCGTCAATACAACGATTGAGATACTGCATCCACCAAGTAGGTTGTTGCTTTAAGAAAATGCTTATTTGCAGCTTATAACGAGTGAGCTTCTCATCCATAGAATCTAATTTCTGCTAAAATGTTTTGATAATCATAGCAATCCACCACATAATTTGAAATGACAGGTACCTAAAAAGGATTCTCAATGAAAAAACTGACACTTTTAAGTGCACCACTATTTGCAGTAACCATGGCATTATCAGGCTGTCAGTCAGCTTATTACTCTGCTATGGAATCTGTAGGAGTGCACAAACGCGACATTTTAGTCGACCGCGTAGAAGAAACAAAAGAATCACAACAAGAATCCCAAGAAGAATTTCAATCAGCCCTAGATAGATTAACCACATTAATCAATTTTAATGGCGGTGAACTTGAGGATGCATATAAGCAACTAAATGATGATTATGAATCAAGCCTAGCGGCTGCAAATGACGTAACAAATAATATCAATAAAGTTGAAGATGTCGCTGAGGCACTATTTGAAGAATGGGCTGATGAGCTAGAGCAATACAAAAGCGCCTCACTAAAACGTGAAAGCAGCAAAAAGCTCAATGCAACTAAGCGCCAATTTGATCAACTACTTCGCTCAATGCGCAGCGCAGAAAGCAAAATGGAGCCGGTATTATCATCACTTCATGATAATGTTTTGTACTTAAAACATAATCTAAACGCACAAGCTGTAACTGCTATCAAGGGTGAGTTCACAAACCTAAAACGCGATATAAAAGTGTTAATGGACGACATGAACAAATCTATTGAAGACTCTAATAAGTTCATTGAGCAAATGAATAAAGCGGGTTAATTAGCGCAAACGAGTTTTTACAAAGCCTACTTAAACGTAGGCTTTTTTGTGTAATCTCTTGTTACTTTTTAATGATTTATCTTAAATTTTATTTTGCTAAACTCACGGCAAAGAATAAAAAATAAACATAGTATGCACTTAAAAACACTCTCAGCACTCATTGCAGCTGCACTCTTAACGGCTTGTAGCAGCCCTAATACTGTCAATGTTATTGCCGGTGAAGGCACTATTACTCCGTTAAAAACTGAAGGTGACTACGAAGGTCGTTTTCATAACCTATATCCTGGTGATAAAGAATACCCAACAACCTGCACTGACAATTGCTATGAACCATCAGAGCTACTTATATGTGACGACAGCAACTCACAATGCCAATATCAAGCAGAACAAAGCGTACCTGAAATAAACTCAGGGTTTACAGTTCGCTGGTTAGGTCATGCAGGCTTTTATATTCAATCACCCAATGGTGAGCAGCTATTATTTGACCCAGTCAAAGAGCAATTTGATTCGCCTGTAGACTTGGCCTTTAAGCTAGCTGGGGGCATTTATCGCAAACCAGGTTTTTGGCCAACACAAGCAGAGCTTGATGGCTTAGATGCTGTGATATATTCACATATTCACTATGATCATTTTAACAAAGCCGACATAGAAGAAATTGGCAATTCGCCGCGTTATTTAGTGCCATTAGGATTTGCAGATAACTTTCCGACTGGTGGCTTTAATATTTCAGAAATGGCGTGGTACGCGAGTACACAAATTAATGACTTAACTATTAATGCGGTGCCAGCACACCATTTTAGTAGCCGAACTCTAGTCCCATTCATTTATGAAGATCACAACAAAGATCTCTGGAATGGCTGGTTACTAGAACAAAATGGTAAAACCTTATTTTTTGCTGGCGATACCGGTTACTCACAACATTTTCAGGATATTAAGCAGAAATACGGCGAGATTGATGTATGCCTTATGCCGATAGCTTCTTATTACCATGAAGAAGATGGTAAGTGGTATCGCTATGTTCATACTACACCTGAAGATGCTATTAACGCAGCTGAGGAGCTAGGCTGTAAAGTGATGATCCCTTGGGGTTATGGTAACTCAAGCTGGCAAATGGGCGACCATTCAAGCCATTCGGCACTACTAAGATTACTAACAATGAAAGCAAGAATGGCTAGCAAGCTCCCTTTGTACATTCTTAATGAAGGTGAGCAAGTTTCACTATAATGCTACTTGCTCTAGTATACCAATTCGCTTAATTGAGCGAATTGGTATTAAGCTAACTTTTAAGCAGTAAATCCCTGAGTGCCAACATTAGTTTGTGTGCACTACCTGCAGACATAGCGAGGGGGTTAAACTCACTCGTACCAGAATATTTGAGGGTAATCGGAGTAACGAGTCTAGAGTAAGGAATGTAGCCCATAGACCAGTTCTCAAATTCTCTTTCATAAATCTCACAATAACTTAGCATAATAATATTTTTATGCCGCGTATCATTCAAAATACGGTGATAAGTTGCATTTACCGCACTTCTAGAGCCTTCCAAGCACTGTAAAAAGTGAGTAGTATTAAAACAAAGCAAACCTGTAACATTCATTTTGCTATTGTTTTGTTTGGCTTTCTCAAGAATATTTTCAATATCCCCAGGCCCAAACCCATCGCTAATTTCACTTGTATAAATAAGTCTAACTAAGTACATCTCACTCTCCTGCAAGGTCGATTTAGAAAAGATAGTACAGATGGGGGGTTTAGCAAAAAAGTGCAGTTAAGTTTAAAATTTTACATGAATAAAGTTGGGTATCGCTGCGCTCAACCTACTTGGCTGACCACTAAAAAAAAACCGCCGTATCTTTCAATACGGCGGTTCTGATTTTGTGAAACTACATGACCTTATTAGTCTTTAGCTTGACGGCTCGCACGTTTACGCTCACTTTCAGTTAAGTGACGTTTACGAATACGGATGCTCTGAGGTGTCACTTCCACTAACTCATCATCATCGATGAATTCAATCGCTTGTTCAAGCGTATAGTTAAGTGGTGGTGTTAACGTTTGTGCTTCATCTGTACCAGATGCACGAACGTTAGTAAGTTGCTTACCTTTAAGTGCGTTTACTGTTAGGTCGTTATCGCGGCTGTGGATACCGATAACCATACCTTCGTAAACTTCAACACCGTGACCGATGAATAACTTACCACGGTCTTGTAGGTTGAATAATGCGTTAGTAAGTGCTTTACCTGTTGCGTTAGCAATCATTACACCGTTCTTACGCGCGCCGATAGTACCGCCTTTATGTGGGCCGTAGTGATCGAATGTGTGGTAAAGAAGACCAGAACCAGACGTTAATGTCATGAATTCAGTTTGGAAACCAATTAAGCCACGGCTTGGGATCATAAAGTCCATACGTACACGGCCTTTACCATCTGGAGACATGTCTGTTAGTTCACCCTTACGAAGACCAATTTGTTCCATGATAGAACCTTGGTGCTCTTCTTGACAGTCAATTGTAAGTGTTTCGTATGGCTCTTCTTTTTGACCATCAACTTCACGAAGGATTACTTGTGGACGAGACACCGCAAGCTCATAGCCTTCACGACGCATGTTCTCGATTAAGATACCTAAGTGTAACTCACCACGACCAGAAACACGGAAGCTATCTGGGTTGTCAGTTTCTTCAACACGTAGTGCTACGTTGTGTACAAGCTCTGCTTGTAAACGCTCTAGGATGTTACGTGACGTTACGAATTTACCTTCTTTACCAGCGAATGGTGAAGTGTTTACAGAGAACGTCATTGTTACTGTAGGCTCATCAACGCTAAGCGGTGGTAATGCTTCAACGGTATTTACATCACAGATAGTGTCTGAGATTTTCAGCTCACCAAGACCCGTGATAGCAATGATGTCACCAGCGCCTGCAGATTCTGCTTCATGACGCTCAAGACCTAAGTAGCTCATTACTTGGCCAACTTTACCGTTACGCTTAGTACCGTCTGCACTTACAACAGTAACCTGTTGGTTAGGACGAACAGTACCACGCTTGATACGACCAACACCGATAACACCGATGTATGAGTTGTAGTCAAGCTGAGAAATTTGCATTTGGAAAGCACCTTCAGGATCTGCATCCGGTGGAGATACTTCATCAACGATCATCTGGAACATTGGTTCCATGTTATCTGATGGCTCGTCTAAATCTAATGTAGCCCAGCCATTGATAGCTGATGCATAGATTACTTTAAAGTCTAACTGTTCGTCAGTTGCACCTAAGTTATCGAATAAGTCGAATACTTGGTCCATAACCCAGTCAGGACGTGCACCTGGCTTGTCGATTTTGTTGATAACAACGATCGGTGTTAAACCTTGTGCGAATGCTTTTTGCGTTACGAAACGCGTTTGTGGCATTGGACCTTCTTGAGCATCAACAAGTAGTAATACTGAGTCAGCCATCGAAAGTACGCGCTCTACTTCACCACCGAAGTCGGCGTGTCCTGGGGTGTCTACGATATTGATATGGTAGTCATTCCAAGAGATAGCTGTGTTTTTAGCTAAAATGGTAATACCACGCTCTTTCTCAATGTCGTTTGAGTCCATTACGCGCTCTTCATTACCGCCGCGCGTTTCTAATGTGCCTGATTGCTCAAGCAGTTTATCAACCAAAGTTGTTTTACCGTGGTCAACGTGGGCGATAATCGCTATATTTCTTAACTTTTCGATGCTCATATTTTTTCTCAGAGAAATTGAATCTCATTGATCCTGCAAGATCTACGCACTCACCGGCATTTTCACCAGATGTCCCAGCATAGGATTTAAAAGGGCGCATATTATCCCTTAATAATGGCATGGATGAAAGTTTATCCAATACAATTTTCAAAACTTTCTTCAGGCATTTTATAAGTATCTGTTTTATAAATGACAAATTTATGAAAATAATAATTTTTATAAGCATAAAACTGGCAAAATTGCATTTTTTAAACCATATTTTGGCACTTAATCGTATTTAGAACCGATAAATTGGCACGCTCAGTAATTGTGCAAATCGTCGTCATTCTTTTTACGCACCAAAATGATCTTTTTTCGCACCAAAACAGTGCATAAAAAGTTAACATAACAACAAGCGGTTTCTTTTTTATCAGCCTTAACAACACCTTAAAAAAATGGCATGAAACCAGCTTACATAGAGCAAAAGCAATAATGCAGCAAAAATAAAACCCAACAATTGGAGGACACATGTCACAATCGGTTTTAGATTTTATCAAAGAAAATGACGTTAAGTTCATTGATTTACGCTTTACTGATACCAAAGGTAAAGAACAGCATGTTTCTATTCCTCATCACCAAATTGATGAAGATTTCTTCGAAGACGGCAAAATGTTTGACGGTTCTTCAATTGCAGGTTGGAAAGGCATCAACGAATCAGATATGGTGCTTATGCCTGTTCCTGAGTCTGCTAAAATGGACCCGTTTTCTGAAGAAGCTACACTAATCATCCGTTGTGACGTAGTTGAGCCTTCAACACTTCAAGGTTACGAGCGTGACCCACGTTCAGTTGCAAAACGCGCTGAAGAGTACATGCGTTCTACAGGTATCGCTGATACTGTATTATTTGGTCCAGAGCCAGAATTCTTCCTTTTTGATGACGTTAAATACAAATCAGACATGTCTGGTTCTATGTACAAAATCGATTCTGTAGAAGCTGCTTGGAACTCAGATAAAGATTACGAAGGTGGCAACATGGGTCACCGTCCAGGTGTTAAAGGCGGTTACTTCCCGTGCTCACCTGTTGATTCATCACATGACTGGCGTTCAGCAACTTGTTTAGTTCTTGAAGAACTAGGTCAAGTAGTAGAAGCTCACCACCACGAAGTAGCAACTGCAGGTCAAAATGAGATCGCAACTCGCTTCAATACAATGGTATTAAAAGCTGACGAAATCCAAGAGATGAAATATGTTATCCATAACATGGCTCACTTATACGGAAAAACAGCGACATTCATGCCTAAGCCAATCGTAGGTGATAACGGTTCTGGTATGCACTGTCACCAATCTCTAGGTAAAGATGGCGTAAACATCTTCGCTGGTGACAAATACGCTGGTCTATCTGAAGAAGCACTTTACTACATCGGTGGTATCATCAAGCACGCTAAAGCAATCAACGCATTCGCTAACGCGTCAACTAACTCATACAAGCGTCTAGTTCCGGGCTTCGAAGCACCAGTAATGCTTGCATACTCTGCACGTAACCGTTCTGCTTCAATCCGTATCCCAGTGGTACCGTCTGCTAAAGCACGCCGTATCGAAGTACGTTTCCCTGATCCAACAGCTAACCCATACTTAGCGTTCTCTGCAATGCTTATGGCTGGCCTTGACGGTATCAAAAACAAGATCCACCCTGGTGATGCAATGGATAAAGACTTATACGATCTTCCAGCTGAAGAAGCTGCAGAGATCCCACAAGTTGCATCTTCACTGCAAGAAGCATTAGATTCATTAGATGCTGACCGTGAGTTCTTAAAAGCTGGCGGCGTATTCACTGATGACCTTATCGATGCTTACATTGCACTTAAGGGCAAAGAAGTTGAAAAGCTTAACATGACAACTCACCCAGTTGAGTTCGAAATGTACTACAGCGTTTAATTTAACGCCGTATCAGAATTATCAGATTGATAATAAATGTGTGTTCTCAAGCCCGCTTTGCGGGCTTTTTTGATGGTAATTTGGCCAATTCTACTCTAAAGTTTTAGTTAGATTAGATAACCTAGGGTCACAGAGTGAAAAACACGATTTTATTAGTATTACTCCTTTTTACAGTATGCAATTACGCACAAAGTGAAGTAAAAAAAATTTACTCGTGGAAAGATGAGAATGGTGTTTTAGTGTTCTCAGACTCACCTCGCCCTGGGGCTAAAGAAGTAAAGCTCAATACTCAAAACCTCACCATGCCTAAAACCGACACCAGCATACTTGATAACCCGGCTAGTGCGACACCTGTCAATTTTAAAATAACGATTTCCTCACCAGAAAATGAGGCAACCGTTCGAGAGAATACAGGCTCAGTATACGTCACAGCACGAGTGAGTCCGCGTTTTGCAACAGGCTTCAAAGTACAGCTGATAGTTGATGGCACACCTCACGGAAAATCGAGTAATAGCACGACCTTTGCATTGCGAAATGTCGACCGAGGCGAACACACATTACAAGCAAAACTTATAGATGCGAATAATAAAGTCGTTTCGGTTAGCCCTGTTAGCACTTTCTACATGCACAGAGCATCGATACTTAATTGAAACTATTTTTTTCGAGCCGGTATCATGCAAAGTAAATGGATTGTGCTAAGCTGCTGTTAATTGCAACGCACTAAAATGGTGCAAACATGCTCAGTGATACACATTTTAATTCTGAACTACTCGAAAGTATTTGGAAAAATTTAAGTACAGCCGTTATTTTGCTCGATAATGATTTTAAACTGGTTTATGCAAATGATAGTGCCAGTGAGCTATTAGGCTTAGGTCCAAAGCGTATAATTAATCAGCCATTCGATAACTTATTTAACTACCACTCCATTGACCTAAAACGTATTGCTCAGTACTCGTTGTTTGATGGCGTTGACTGCCACCAGCATAGAGCTGACGTGGTGTTCGTCGATTCTCGCCATGCTAAGCTAACCATTAGCACCCGCCGAATAAACAGTAATAATGAAAATTATATTTTGTTTGAGTGCCGACAAATGGATGATGAAATTCGCCACGATCAAGCATCAAATCAAATGCACCAATATCAAGCCGCACGCAATTTAATTCGTGGTTTAGCACACGAAATTAAAAATCCTTTGGGTGGAATACGCGGAGCGGCGCAATTATTGCAGTACGAGGTTGATCAGCAAGAGCGTGATCAATGTGCAGAGCTTATCATTGAGCAAGCTGACCGATTACGAGAGCTCGTAGACCGTTTACTTGGTCCAAACCAATTGCCACATAAATCATATGGCAATATTCACCAAGCTCTTGAGTCAGTGATTAAGCTTAGCATGTTAGATAACAGCGCTAATATCACTTTAGTGAAAGACTATGATCCAAGTATACCGAGTGTGTACATTGACCAAAGTAAAATTCAACAAGTGGTACTTAACATTATTCGCAATGCACAGCAGGCTCTGGTTGATGGTGGCGAAATTAGAATAAAAACCCGTATTAACCATCAACATAGACGTCCTGGTAAAGCACCGAAGAAAACCTTGCTGATCCAGATTTCAGATAATGGTCCAGGAATAGATAAGAGTTTAAGAGAAACCTTGTTTTATCCAATGATCACTAACAAAGAAAATGGTTCAGGACTAGGGTTATCCATTGCACAGACTTTGGTTGATCAACACGGTGGACACATTGACTGCGATAGTTGGCCAGGCCATACAGAATTTAATATCTATTTGCCTTTTACGGATTAATGGTTTTTTGGAGTAGTCATGAAAACAGTTTGGTTAGTTGATGATGATGCCTCAATACGCTTTGTATTAGAAAAAGCGCTGGCGCGAGCAGGATTTGAAACAGAAAGTTATGCAAATGCACAAGATGTGCTTAACGCACTCAAGTTTAGTCAGCCTACCGTTCTAGTGTCAGATGTAAGAATGCCTGGTATGGATGGTATGGCATTACTTGAAACAATTGCCGAACAAAACCCTGGGTTGCCAGTCATCATTATGACTGCACACTCAGACTTAGACTCAGCGGTAAATGCATTCCAAAAAGGCGCATTTGAATACCTTGCAAAACCATTTGATCTAGATGAAGCAGTTGCGCTGGTAGAGAGCGCCTGTCGTGCTAATTCAACAAAAAAAACCAAGCGTAAGCAAGCACCACAAACGAATGCCCATATCATAGGCGAAGCGCCTGCGATGCAAGAGGTGTTTCGCGCGATCGGTAAATTATCAGCATCAAGTATGAGCGTGCTAATTAATGGTGAATCAGGAACAGGTAAAGAGCTTGTTGCCAGTGCCCTACACAATCATAGTCCGCGTAAAGAAAACCAATTTATCGCTTTAAATATGGCTGCCATTCCAAAAGAGTTAGTAGAATCAGAATTGTTTGGCCATGAAAAAGGCGCGTTTACAGGGGCCGACAGTATTCGTAAAGGTCGTTTTGAACAAGCCAATGGTGGTACCTTATTTTTAGATGAAATTGGTGACATGCCACTTGATGTACAAACGCGTTTGTTACGTGTATTAGCCGATGGTGAATTTTACCGAGTTGGTGGCCATCAAAGCATAAAAGTGGATGTGCGTATTATCGCAGCAACACACCAAAATCTCGAAGATTTAGTTAAACAAGGCAAGTTTCGTGATGACTTGTTCCATCGTCTTAACGTTGTGCGTTTACGCTTACCTGCGCTACGCGAACGTACCGAAGACATTGAACGTCTTGCACAGCACTTTTTACATAAAAGTGCCAAAGAGCTTCAAGTTGAAAGCAAAATACTAAGCCCTAAAGCCACAGAGCAACTACGCTTATTCAATTGGCCTGGTAACGTGCGCCAACTAGAAAACACCTGTCGCTGGTTAACTGTAATGGCTCCGGGTGAGCTTATCAGCGAACAAGATTTACCGCCCGAAATAGTTGCCGCAGCTCCAGTGGAACAGGAAGGTGATTGGCTGGATGCATTTCAGCAATGGCTCAACCTTGAGCTTAAACAAGGTAAAGAAAATATCTGGCCGGCTATACAAGCACAGCTAGAAACTCGCTTGATTAAAACAGCATTAGCCAATTGTGCGGGGCACAAGCAAGACGCCGCGGTGAAAATTGGTTGGGGCCGCAATACATTGACCCGTAAGTTAAAAGAGCGCAATATTAGCTAATTTATCGCCATAACAATGTGAATCAATGAAGTTAATCGAACACATACCACTCATTAAACAAATGGAAATAATTAACAGATTGTCGTTCTTTAGAGAGTTTACTCTTAGTGAACGACAAGTGTTATTAGAGTCATTCAGTCATTTATATTTGGTTAAACAAGGCCGCGCTGTTTTCAAGCAGTACGACAATGACAAGCGTTTGTATATTGTTCTAAGTGGTTCACTGATGGTGTTCAAGCAAAGTCATTTACATGAGCTTGGCATTATTGACCCAGGTGAGTTTATCGGTGAAGGTGCTTTTATTAACAATCGGGAACATAGCACAAGCGCCCGTGCTAGAGTGGATACTATTTTATTAGCTATCGCCCCCGAAGCACTCACCCGCTTGCCCAATGTGATCCGCGAGAAAATTAAAGATCGCATAATCGAAGGCATGAGTGAGCGAATTGTGAAATTGAGTAATTATCTCGAATCACGTAGCTAATCCATATACACAACTTGCAATGAACAATTAAGCCACCCTGGTTTATTTACACGTGCTGTGTAACGGTAGGTATCTGATGGTTTCATACCAAATGGGGTACTCACTTCTGGCGTTAAATGGCTGTAACTTTGCGAATAGTTTTTATAATAAATGACTAAATAGCCGTATAAGTAATCCCAGTCTAATGAGACTCGTCTACCACTCGCTAGGTTAAACTCGGCCTGTTTATCACTAAATTTGACCGCAAGGCCGTTAAACTCATCCTCAACGCAACCCGTTGTTATTACTCGAGCCGGCATAGTGAAACTAGTTGAGCCATTTTTTGCTCGTAAGTAAAACCCTATATTGCCTTGATTGTAAAAATGATTAGCCTCTGTGGTGTACTTAATTTCAGCTTGATAACCCAGCCCCTGCATAATTTCTGCAAGTTGCTCGGTTTCATGAGTGAGAATTTTATCGCTCGATAACATTAAGGTTGCATCAGCAAAGTCTCTTGGAATAGGGAGCTTAGTGTATTCGTAGGGTAAGCTTTGCTTATTTAAAGCTTGCTCTAATGTGTGCAACTGTTGTTGATCAAGATTTTCTGTGTATACGTAGACTGTTGGTTGCTGACAACCTGCCAAAATTAAAAATATGGCTGCTGAAATTATCCTTTTCATTTTCTTTCTCACTTTAGATTACAAATGTAGTCTAAAGCGAGAAAAACAATAAATCAATTAATTCAGGTGCTTTTTCAGCCAATTATTAACACTTTGCCGAGTGTAGAGAATATCTTTAAATAAGCGGTGAGTTTGATGCTGAAGCATTTTTTCTTTATTTGCTTCACCTGAGGTCAATTGGCTATGGTTATCATTAAAGCGAGAAATTAATGCAAATCCCTGTTCTGACTTTTCAGGCTGCGACTTTATAGCTTGAGTTAGCAAAGCTCGCACATCATCTGCCGCTAGCAATGATGAATCTTGTAATCCCATTAACTCTTTTCTTAGCGCTGATCTTACGCCCATTACTACTACTCCAGAACGAATCTAAAAATATTAAACGGATAAGCAATTAGCAATTTGTACACCAATTTCATACGCGCGCAGTGTAGCCAGCAAATACTGCAGTTTTTTTACTGTTTATAAAAATCTCAGATTATTTATTGCTGTAAATTTTAACCGCTTGAAGAGCTTGAAAATTTAATCTTGGTTCAATTGAGTGCTAGGCTTTATAATGGCTGCGATTGAATTAAGAGAGACCAACATGAACGAAGATTTCATCGAAATTGAGCTAGAAGAAGAGCCAATAGAGCTATGTAACTTGCTAAAAGTGCTCGACCTAGTCGAAACAGGTGGCCAAGCAAAAGCCTTAATTGGTGAAGGTTATGTTGGGGTTAACTATGAAATTTGTACAATAAAGCGGAAAAAATTATACAGTGGTGACGTGCTTGCTTTTGATGGTGAGTTGTTCCAGCTTACATTAAGCGAAGATGCAACACCAAATCCTCGTCCACCAGAATCAGTACAAAAAGCACAACCACAAAGCTCTGAAGAAGCACCAAAAAAATCAAAACGTAAACGCACTAAAAAACCAAAAGTAGACGAAAAAACCGGCCGCCGCCCTATCTCTTTTGGTTAACTAAATCTTGCTTAGTTAGCATAAATCACCTTTAATTGAATGTGATAATAACAACAATAAAAGGTGATTTATGACCCCTCCTGCTTGGCTTAAACCACTTGCTTGGGCTGCACTTGTTTGGAATCTGTTAGGTGTTTTTGCGTTTATCATGCAACAGTTAATGACTCCTGAAATGATTGCTTTACTACCCGAGAATCAACAAGACGCATACCGCAACATCCCCCTTTGGTCTACTGCAGCCTTTGCTGTAGCGGTGTTTTCAGCATGCCTTGGCAGTATTATGCTAATTGTTCGAAAAGCCCTAGCCAGAGAGTTTTTTTTAGTGTCATTTATCGCTGTGTTAGTACAGCAATATTATAACTTTGTAGTGATCGATAGCCTTGCTATGTTTGGCAGTAGTGCACTGGCAATGCCATTTTGCGTTATTGTGATTGGCTTAGTCTTACTTTTGATTAGTAATAAAGGTAAGCAAGAAAGCTGGCTTAATTGACACACTTATTCATGAAAACTATTTTAAATATCTACACTTTAATCTGCCCTTTACACTTGAAATAAATCACATAGGCATCAACTATATTTAAGTAGCATATTTTTTCATCAGCAGAAAAATTTACCAGCTGGTATTAAGTTTGCAATAGCAATGTGTCTATTTCAAAAGGAAACACAAAAGCGAGCTTTGCTTGCTCAAACCACAGGGGCAAATAATGAATAATAGTTTTGATACCCAAAAACAGCTTACAATTAATGGTGAACAATACCATATTCACTCTTTACAAGGTTTAGGCGACAAAGCCAAACGTCTACCATTTTCGTTAAAAATATTACTCGAAAACCTGTTGCGCAATGAAGATGGCGTCAACATTAAAAAGCAAGACATTGAAGCCTTACTCAACTGGGACCCACAAGCTAAACCATCTGCTGAAGTTGCCTTTACACCTGCACGCGTAGTAATGCAAGACTTCACAGGGGTTCCTGCAATTGTTGACTTAGCGGCGATGCGCGATGCCATGGAAAAACTCGGTGGTGATCCTGCAAAGATAAATCCACTGTCACCTGCTGAGCTGGTTATTGACCACTCAGTGCAAGTCGATGGCTACGGTGAAGATGGCTCATTTGATCTAAATGCGAAGCTTGAATATGAGCGCAACAAAGAACGTTACGAATTTTTACGTTGGGGCCAAACCGCTTTTGATAACCTAAAAGTTGTGCCACCAGCAACCGGTATCGTTCACCAAGTTAATTTAGAATATTTAGCCCGCGTGGTATTTAACGATAGTAAAAACGGTAAATCACTCGCTTACCCAGATACCCTCGTTGGTACTGACTCACATACGACTATGATCAATGGTCTTGGGGTACTTGGTTGGGGCGTAGGTGGTATCGAAGCCGAAGCCGCAATGCTTGGCCAACCAATCAGCTTACTTATTCCTCAAGTTATTGGCTTTAAGCTCAATGGTCGCCTGCCTGAAGGTACAACTGCAACCGACCTTGTGCTAACCGTGACAGAAATGCTGCGTAAACATGGTGTGGTTGGAAAGTTTGTTGAGTTTTATGGTGATGGTCTTGCTGATTTACCACTTGCTGACCGCGCGACAATCGCCAATATGGCGCCTGAGTATGGTGCAACTTGCGGTATTTTCCCGATTGACGACGAAACTATTAACTATCTACGTTTAACTAACCGTGATGAGGAGCAGCTTAAGCTTATTGAGGACTATGCTAAGCACCAAGGCTTATGGCGTAACCCTGGCGATGAAGCTCACTACACAGATACGCTTGAATTATCACTTGATGATGTCGTGCCAAGCCTTGCAGGTCCTAAACGCCCGCAAGATAGAATCGCCCTTGATAAAGCTGGTAGCATTATCGGTGAACACCTTCGTGGCTTTCAAGAAGAGCGCATGCAACAACGTGATAAAAGCGATGTTCAAGAAGCCCGCATTGAAGATGAAGGTCCAACAACTAACCCAGATGATCAGGTAAACGAAGCCCAATACATGGGTGCTGCCAAGGTTAACTTTAAAGGCGAGGAGTTTGAGCTTAAAGACGGCGCTTGTGTGATTGCTGCAATCACAAGTTGTACAAACACCTCAAACCCAAGTGTAATTCTAGCTGCAGGATTAGTTGCGAAGAAAGCAAAACAATTAGGCTTAAAGGTTAAACCTTGGGTTAAAACTTCACTCGCTCCAGGCTCTCAAGTGGTGACTGATTACTTGAAAAAAGCCGACTTAATGGACGATTTAGATGCGTTAGGCTTTAACCTTGTCGGTTATGGTTGTACAACCTGTATCGGTAACTCAGGCCCGCTGGCCGATGAGATCAGTGAAGCAATTCAAAAGCATAAACTGGTCGTAAGCTCTATTTTATCGGGTAACCGTAACTTTGAAGGTCGTATACACCAAGATGTGAAAATGAACTTCTTAGCCTCACCGCCACTCGTTGTTGCTTACGCTATTGCAGGTCGCACAGATATTGATGTATATAACGAGCCATTAGCGCAAGATCCGAATGGTAATGACATTTACCTGAAAAATATCTGGCCAAGTGTTAGCGAAGTTAACGACCTTGTCCGTGAAACAGTGACTAAAGAAATGTTCGCATCAAGCTATGGCAATGTGTATCAAGGCGATGATCGTTGGCAGAAAATTCAAATTCCTGATGGCAAACTATATGATTGGGATGATGCGTCAACCTACATCAAAAAAGCGCCATTCTTTGATGGTATGGAAATTGAGCCTCCAGGAATTCCAAGCATTAGTGGTGCACGCTGTTTAGCAAAATTAGGTGACTCAGTTACAACCGACCACATTTCGCCAGCAGGTGCGATTAAAGCTGATGCTCCTGCAGGTCTTTACTTACAAGATCACGGTGTACAAAAAGCACAATTTAACTCTTATGGATCACGCCGTGGTAATCACGAAGTGATGATGCGCGGTACCTTTGCTAATGTGCGTTTACGCAACCTACTAGCGCCGGGCACTGAAGGCGGTGTTACCCGTATACAACCAAGTGATGAACTTGCCAGTATTTATGATGCAGCAATGCAGTACCAGCAAGACGGCACACCTCTGATTATTTTAGCGGGCGCAGAATATGGCACAGGTTCATCACGAGACTGGGCAGCAAAAGGCTCATTATTACTGGGTGTTAAAGCTGTTATTGCACAAAGTTATGAGCGTATTCACCGCTCTAACCTGATAGGTATGGGTGTATTACCACTGCAATTTAAAGAAGGTGAAAGCTATGAGTCACTGGGCCTTACAGGCCAAGAGTCATTCGACTTTGAGGGCTTATACGACAAAACCAATGAAGTCAGTGTGATTGCCACTAACAGCGAAGGCAAACAAATTAGCTTTAGTGTTGATGTGCGCATAGATACTCCTAAAGAATGGGATTACTACAAACACGGCGGTATTTTACAGTATGTACTTCGTAATATGCTGGCTGAGCAATAACTGCTTTTAAGTTGACGAAGGGGCTGAATTTTCAGCCCCTTTTTTGTTTAAATCACTAATTAATTGCAGTTTAGACCAACACACTTATTTACAAAAAATGAAAAGCACATAAAAATCAGAATGTTAAAATTGGACCATAGTTTGCAAATGCTAACCAGATAACAATCACAATAATTTTGGAATCCATATGACTATTGCATCATTCAAACGCGCAATTTGCGCAACGGCCATTTCATCAAGTTTATTATTAACGGGCTGTGTTATTCATGTCTCTCCGGGTCAAATCGCAGAACAAAAACAACAAGACATAAGCGTGTCGGCTGCAAATATCAGCGCATTAAAAATTGATGCCGAAGCAGGCTCACTGATCATCAAAGGCGACAGCAACGCCACGGCTATCACAGTGAATGCTAATATCTATGCGGCTAAAGGCGATGAAACCTATACACTAACACTCGAAAAGCATGGCGACACGGCTGAGCTTATCAGCAAGCTCAATAATGGTAGCTTGTCGTTTTACAGTGGCTCATCCCCTCATATTGATTTAATTGTCTCTGTGCCTAGCAACCTTAAACTAGATATCGATGATGACTCAGGTGATATCGTGATACGTGCGATGCAAAACGATATCAGCATTGATGATGATTCTGGCTCAATCATTATTGAACAAGGCAGAAATATCAACATAGATGATGACTCCGGCGATATTCGCATTAGCAATGTCAGCGGCAATATCAGTATTGAAGACGACTCTGGCTCAATTATGATTGACCAAGGCCAAGGGCGTATTGATATTGAAGATGACTCTGGTGATATCCAGATCGACAATAGCCAAGGCCCTGCACGTATTATTGATGAATCAGGTAGTATCAGCATTAAAACATTGGCTGGTGCGCTCACTATCGAAGATGGCTCTGGTGATATAGATGTAAGACAAATCAAAGGGCTGGTTACGATTACCGATGGCTCTGGCAGCATTTATGTGGATGACACACTTGGCCTGACAATTATCGAAGCGGGTTCAGGTGATTTAAGTATCGATAACATCAACGGCCCAGTAAAATTGGACAAATAACCGACAATTGCTTGATTTAGAACAACCCTATTAATTACAACAGCACCTACACTTTAATTATGGCTAAAGTGAGGTGCTTGTATGACTGAACAAACCATCATTCGAATCTTAAAAACCTTTATCATTTTAGGTATTTGCCTAATTATATTGGGGCACTCTTTATTAGCCGGTAATTACTTAAGTGATAGCATGGGTATACATGGCATTATGATCAGCGCAGCGTGTATTGCTGTTGGTGTGCTATTCTCACTACCCACCAAAATTTATCTCACTATTTTACTGATGAAAATGGAAAGCGACCTCACAGCGCAAAACAAACAAAGTTAATTTCCACCTTGCTTTTTGAGCTGCTGTTCAAGTTGCTTGTTACGTTGCTCCATAAGCTGTTTTGCTTGCTCAGCGTCTTGCATCATTTTTTGTACGTTTTTAGGGTCGTATACCCCAAGCGTTGAAGGTGTTTCGTCAGCTTTAACTGTTGCTGCTTGCTTCTCATCTGCTTGAAATGTCTCTGCAGGTAACACAGTTATATCGTTCGGATCTAAACTTACCGCGATACTAAAATAATTAGGATGGGGTGTATCAGCATAGTGCCACTGCCCTTGTTCATCTTGCCATTTATACACAACAACAGGTGTATTAACGTCTTTGCTCAAGCTCAACTTCTCAGTGAGCTTTTTAGCTTGGCTAGTAAGCGTATCGGCTCCTTGCGAAGCAAAATCACTCACATCATCACTGACTTTTTCTGAATAACGCTCAAACATACCAAGCTCTAGGTAAGGTTTACCGTCTGGCTTTTTAATGTAAAACAGCAGCGCAACACTGGTTAAGAGCAGCATCACAGCAAAATAACAAAAGCGTTTCATAATTCCATTTACACATTATTGGTAGTTAGTCACAATCTTAGCAAATTCCCCCGATGATTTAATACTTTTCATAAAGTCATTAAATTTTTCGCTCATGCGCTTACCTTTTTCATTATAAATGAACTGTAGTTGCATCGGCGCTTTGCCCACGTTGTAGTCGCTAACAGTAAACTTTTTAAAGGCATCATTTTGTGCGGCATACCATTGCAAGGTATTTTTTGCGATGACGGCAACACGTTGATTTTGTTTTTGATCAAGTAAAGCATTCAACATGTCTAATTCAGAATAGAAGTCTTCTCGGTGTACTTTTCCTAAAGCAAACAAAGCTTCAAATTGCGGATAGGTATAGCCAAATCGCGTCAGTACAGCAAAACCATTCAGTTTATCAAGTGGAGGGATATGACAACCATTTGGCATCACCAGCACGTCTTCGACAACAGCAATCATATCACTCCAATAATAGTGATTTTCGCCTCTGTACCACTGCTCAGACTCCAACCTCACATCAACCTTTCCCTCATCCAGTAAATGCTGAGAGCGCACTTCAGGTACGAGAATATAACTAATTTGCACTTTGTACTTTTCAGCGAAACGTTCAAGTAGCTCATCAACTAAGCCTTTTTGTTTCTCGCTCGCAAAATGATAAGGAGGGTAATCTGTGTCATAGAGTGCAACACGCAGCGTTTCAGCTCGTACTAAAGGAGCAATAAATAATAAAAATAAAAATACAACAACACGACTCATAATTTTCTCTCACAGAATTAAGCCTGAGATTGTATATAAATAGCACAAAAAAAGCGCAACCTTGGTTACGCTTTACGAAAATTCTGATAGGAATTTAGGATTAGATACCATCACCGTCAATATGTAAGCCACATTCACGGTTTAAACCGAAGAAACGCGTCTCTTCTTCTGTCATGCCCGGTTCAAGTTTACGTGTTGTGTGAACATCGCCCATCGACACATAACCTTGCTCCCAAAGTGGGTGATAAGGTAAATCATGTTTAGTTAGATACTGATAGATGTCACGGTTGTTCCACTCAATAAGTGGATACACTTTCACAGTCCCTCGGCTGATTTCAACAATTTGCTTATCAGCTCGGCTAGATGACTGATCGCGACGCAAGCCACTAAACCAAGTACCTGCATCCAGCTCGTTTAAGGCACGAGTCATTGGCTCAACTTTATTCAGTTGATTGTACTGCTTAATGCCTTCTTCACCTTGCTCCCAAAGCTTACCAAACTTCGCTTCTTGCCACGCAGGGCTAAGCTCAGCTTTATAAACTTTAAGATTAAGCGAAAGTCGTTCGGTCATTTGCTCGATGAACTGATAGGTTTCAGGGAACAAATAACCGGTATCTGTCAGTACCACCGGAATATCTGGCTGCTGTGATGTCACTAAGTGCAACATCACTGCTGCTTGAATACCAAAACTCGACGACAAAAAGTGCGTGCTTGGTAAGTTTTCAAGTGCCCAAGCAACACGCTCTTCAGCGCTTTTATCAGCCAGAAGACCATTTATATCAGCCAGCATGGCTGTTTGGTCTTCTTTGCTCATCGTTAAGATGTTTTTAAATTCACTCATGGTTAATTCCAAACCTTAAAGCGGTGTCGCTTATAAAATTATGCGTGAAAATCAGTTACTGAAACTTTAACTTCAGCAACAATGCCTTTGCGAATTACAAAATCACCAAAACACTCGCCTTCATTACGCTCACTTGCCCATTGGCCAATTAGCTTATCGAATGCGTCTAGGTATACGTCTTCGCCAACATTTTCTAAATACAGTTTTGGAATACGCGTGCCTTCACGGTTACCACCTAAGTACACGTTGTATTTTCCTGGACCTTTACCAACCAGACCCGCTTCTGCCAACATTGCGCGGCCACAGCCATTCGGACAACCCACAACACGCATAATGATGTTGTCATCGCCAATACCATGTTTCGCTAATAGCGCTTCTGTTTTCTCAATTAAGCTTGGTAAATAACGCTCAGCTTCTGCCATCGCTAACGGACACGTTGGTAATGCCACACACGCCATTGAATTTTTACGCTGCTCTGTATGGCTGTCATCAATTAGGCCATGGTTACGAGCGATCTCTTCGATTACCGCTTTTTGATCAGCCGGAACACCTGCGATGATCAAGTTTTGGTTTGCCGTCATGCGGAAATCACCTTGGTGAATTTCAGCAATTTTACGACAGCCTGTTTTTAGCGGTTTATCTGGGTAATCTAAAATACGGCCACTTTGAATAAACAGCGTTAAGTGGTGCTTACCATCAATACCTTCAACCCAACCGATACGGTCACCACGGTGAGTGAACTCATACGGGCGGCTCTGTTCAAATTTAACACCAGCACGTTTTTCAACTTCAGCTTTAAATACATCCGTACCTACACGGTCTAGTGTGTACTTAGTTTTCGCATTTTTACGATTTGAGCGGTTACCCCAATCACGCTGTACAGACACCACGTGCTCAGCAATTTTCAAGGTGTGCTCAAGTGGAATAAAACCAAAGTCATCCGCTTTACGAGGATACGTTGCTGTATCACCGTGAGTCATAGCAAGACCACCACCCACTAACACGTTAAAACCAACTAACTTGCCGTTTTCTGCAATTGCCACGAAGTTTAGGTCGTTCGCATGCACATCCACTTCATTATTCGGTGGAATTGTTACTGTGGTTTTAAACTTACGCGGTAAATAAGTTGAACCTAAAATTGGCTCTTCAGTGGTTTCACTCTTTTCACCATCTAACCAAATTTCAGCGTATGCTTTGGTTTTTGGTAATAGGTGCTCTGAGATCTTCGCAGCCCACTCGTAAGCTTCTTGGTGAAGCTCAGATTCAACAGGGTTCGTTGTACATAATACGTTTCGGTTTACGTCGCCCGCCGTTGCAATTGAATCAATGCCCACGCTATTAAGCATTTGGTGCATGCCTTTAATATTTGGCTTAAGCACACCATGGAACTGGAAAGTTTGACGCGTGGTTAAACGAATACTGCCATAGCTGGTTTTTTCTTCAGCAAACTTATCAATTGCTAACCATTGCTCTGGCTTGATGATACCGCCAGGCATACGAGCACGTAACATTACGTTATGTAACGGCTCTAATTTTTGTTTAGCGCGCTCAGGACGAATATCACGGTCATCTTGCTGGTACATGCCGTGGAAACGGATCAGTTGGAAGTTATCAGCAGTGAAACCACCGGTGATCTCGTCTTTTAAATCTTGCTCAATTGTGCCACGTAAAAAATTACTTTCTCTTTTCAAACGCTCGTTATCAGAAAGCTTTACGTTTTTGTCTTGTTCGCTCATGGTATTTCCTAAATTTGTTACAGTGACGGCTGTTAGCTTTAAACGTGATTAGTACACGTCTTTCTGATAGCGGTTTGCGCTACGTAAATCTTTTAAATATTGCTCAGCTTGTTCATCATCTTTGCCGCTATTTTCTTTGATAATGTCTACAAGCGCCTGATGAACATCTTTCGCCATACGGTTTGCATCACCACAGATATAGAAATGAGCACCCGCTTCTAACCAAGCAAATACTTCTTGGCTGTTTTTGCGAAGTTTGTCTTGAACATATACTTTTTCCGCTTGGTCACGGCTAAACGCCACATCCACTTTAGTCAGTAAACCTGACTTCAAGTAACCTTGAATTTCAACTTGATATAAGAAGTCTTGAGTAAAGTGTGGGTTACCAAAGAATAACCAGTTTTTACCACTTGCTTCACGAGCATCACGTTCTTGTAAAAACGCACGGAATGGTGCAATACCCGTACCCGGACCTACCATAATAATTGGCGTTTCATCATTAGCCGGTAAACGGAAATTATCGTTATGCTCACTGAATACTTTTACTTTGCAACCTTCTTCAGCACGACGTGCTAAATAACCAGAACAACCACCTAAGTGCTCGCTGCCAAATGCATCAAACTCAACCAGACCGACAGTTAAGTGAACTTCATCTTCAACTTCAGCTTGGCTAGATGCAATCGAATATAAACGCGCTTGTAGTTTACGTAAGCAATCGACTAAGGTTTGCGCTTCTAGTTGAGCTGGATTTTGACGAATAATATCGAAGATTTGGCGAGGTTCGATGTACTCACGCATTGCCGCTTTATCTTCAACTAACTTTAATAATTCAGGGTTGCCAGTTGCTGTTGCGTATTTTTCAACAAAGCCTGGGTATGACTGAGTTAATTCTAATTTTTCGATTAATGCATCACGAACACTTAGTTCTTCGTCGCCAAGTTTAACCGTGCTAGATGCATCGATTTGGGTAAGCGTAAGTACTTCATCAACAAGCGCTTCGTCATTTAAGAAGTAAACGCCCAGCGAATCACCCGGTGTATAGGTGATGTCTGAACCTTCTAATGAGATTTCAACATGACGCACATCTTTAGTTGAGTCACGACCGGTAATTTTTTGCACAACACTTAGCTCTGCAGCAAATGGGTTTTGCTTGGTGTATTGGCTTGCTGCTGGCGCTGCTGCTCCAAATGGCATCGCCACAACTTGACCACCACTTGCTTGCTGCTGCGCTTTAAGATCTGGTTCAAACGCATCAAGTGCACCATCAATCCACTTAGCAGCTTCATCATCGTAATCAACATCTAGGTCAGCACGCTGGAAAATAGTTTCTGCGCCAAGCTTGTTAAAGCGCTCTTCGAAATCTTTTGCTGTTTGGCAGAAGAATTCGTAGCTTGAGTCACCTAAGCCAATCACAGCCACTTTAACACCATCTAGCTTTGGTGCTTTTTTAGTCGTTAAGAATTCATGGAGGCTTTCAGCATCTTCTGGTGGCTCACCCTCACCGTAGGTTGAAACAACAACCGTGATAAACTTTTCTTTTTTCAGGGCTGTTGGTTTGTAGTCAGCCATGTTTACTAGCTTAGCCGTTAGACCGCGCGACTCTGCTTGCTCTTTTAACTTGCTCGCCACGCCTTTGGCGTTACCCGTTTGCGAGCCGTATAAAATAGTCAATGGTGCAGCATCACCCGCAGCTGGAGCGGCAGCAACACCACCAGTTAATGCACCTGCATTTGCGTTAGCAGCTAAGTAACCACTTACCCACGCTTGCTGAATTGGATTAAGTTCAGCCACTAAGCCTTGCAGCTTTTGTACTTGCTCTTGCGATAGCGGGCTCGCCGCTGCATTTAGTTGACTTAACAACATGAATTTATTCCTCGTAACCCTGAAAAGTTAACTGCGAAACGAGCTTACTACCGTCATTTCGCGAACAATTTTTTCGACTTTAAAGACTAAACAAAAATGCTTTAAAGGTTTATCTGAGCGTGAAGAATAACGGGGTCTGAGGCGATTAAAAAAGAATAGAATCTGCTTTGATATTCCATTTAGTTATTAATTTAGTATTTATCCAAAAAAAACATGTTAAAAGCAAAAATTACCCAATAAGAAACTTTTATTAATTAACATTATTGCAACATAAGCCGATTAGCCTATACTCGCTGTGTTCATTTTGAGAACAGCTAAAACTATTAAAATATAAAAAGGAAACAACGATGTCACACGGGACATGTAAAAAATACATGCTAGCCAGTAGTTTACTGTGTTTAGCGAGTTCAGCATTGGCAAATGTTAATAATGCCGACTTCGAAAACTGGTCAGCAAACACCCCTGCAAGCTGGAGCACCATAGATAGCGGTATTAGTCTTAGCGCTAATAGTAATGTGGTTTACTCAGGTAATTACTCAGCGCAAGTTGTGGTTAATACTGGCACGCAAAGTAATACCGATTTACAGCAATTAGTTGATGTAGTGGCCGGTGAAAGCTATGAGTTTTCTGCTTGGGTTTACCATACTGAAGGCGGCGTAAAAGCTCGCTTAGTGGTTGATGGCTATCAAGGTTACTCTAATTCAGCATTAACGAATCAATGGCAACAAATCAGCTATCAGTATACAGCTTCTGCGACTACCTCAATTAGTGTTGGCCTGCGCTTTTACGATGTAACAGGCTTTGATGGCAGCGAAGTGGTTTATGTTGATAACTTTGCACCAAGCACGGGCTCAACACCACCACCTTCGGGCAGCTGCGCCGATAACCAAGTATCTTTAACCCTCACTACCGATAACTATGGTGAAGAAACCAGCTGGCATATCACTAATAGCCAAGGTAGCACAGTAGCATCAGGCGGCAGCTATGCTGCAAATACTCAGTACAGTGAGCAAGCATGTTTAACTGATGGTGACTATACCTTTACTATTTTTGATAGCTATGGTGATGGCATATGCTGCTCATTCGGCAATGGCAGTTACAATCTTTCTTTAGGTCAAACAGTACTTGCCAGTGGTGCAAGCTTCCAAAGCTCGGAAGCTACGCCGTTTAGTTTAGGTGATAACTCAGGCGGCGGTGACGGTGGTGGTACAACACCAACAGAGCCAACGGGATACTATGTTACAACGCAAGGCCTTAGTGGTTATGCACTGAAAACAGAGTTATACAACATCATTAAAGATCACAACTCACAAGGCTATTCAGCAATTTGGAGTTTTTACGATGTTGCCTCACGCGATAAGTATTTTGAAAACGACAACTCTATTTTAGACCGTTATTCAGAAAACCCTGCAGGCCAAGACAGTTACAACTATGTTGCTGTGAGCGATCAATGTGGTACATACAACAGCGAAGCAGATTGCTACAACCGTGAGCATTCTTTCCCGAAAAGTTGGTTTGGCGGTACAGTTGAGCCAATGAATTCAGACGTACATCACATTTTTGCTACTGATGGTTATGTAAATTCAAAACGTAGTAACTACCCGTTTGGTGAAGTTGGTAGTGCAAGCTATACCTCTAGCAACGGCAGTAAGTTAGGCAGTGCAGCTAGCTCATTAAATTACTCAGGAACGGTATTTGAACCTATTGATGAATTTAAAGGTGACTTTGCAAGAGCCTATTTCTACATGGCAACACGCTATGAAAACGTAATTGGCTCGTGGCAAAACAACACAACCTACAGTAACGCTGTATTGAATGGTTCATCTAATCAGGTATTTGAGAACTGGGTCGTTGCTATGTTATTAAAATGGCATAACGAGGATCCTGTTAGCCAATTAGAGCTTGACCGTAACCAAGCAGCTTACGAACATCAAGGTAACCGCAACCCATTTGTGGATCATCCAGAATTTGTAGAAATGATTTGGTAACTTCGTTAAGCCAAGGCACTTAGTTTCGGCTAAGTGCCTTTTTATACGATACAAGATGACTTAAGCCCCACTAGCGTTTAACTGCTCGACAAGACGAATGTCATGTAACAAATGGTTATGCCTTACCGATAAAGCGTTTTCTGGCGTTGGCTTTATTTTATAGCCAAGCTGCAATAAAACCAGTGTAAATAGGGCTGCATGCTGGTAATGGCTAGGCTGTCCATTCAAATCAAACTCTTCGATTACGCTATGTGCATAACTAGAATTATTTTGTAATGACTGCCAAATACGCGTTTGTACTTGAGAAATTTGAATCGCTGACGCTTGATAGCAATTAATCTGTAAGCTTAATAAATAGTTTTCTAGTGAGTTCATAGCGTTATCCATTACAAAAAACGCTACTTTAAAATCTCAAGTTAAGTTGAGGTAAAGTGTTTTATTATTTATTACTCCATTTATTCATTATTTCTTTAAATAACTTAGCGTCTTTGTCTTCGCAGGGTCTTGGCGATCCACTTGGCACCCCAGATTTACCAAACACCGAATTGAAATTTATGCCATAACACATACCATTTAGCACCTCGATACGCTTGCTACCATCGCCACTTTGCCAAACGACAGTTGCTTTATCAGAGACGGTTAATTGCGCAGGCACTGTAACCCTGCCTGAGGGGCTATTCGCTTCATCCTGCCCAAACAAAGACGCATTAGCAGAACCATTTTCAAAATTAAGCTGTGGGATTGGCGCATAAGGGTTGAGCTTTTTAAAAGGCTCTTCGGCTATTTTTGAATTCTCAAGTGTCTGATTAGGCTTTACAACCTCAGAGGTAGCTTTTTTGGGTTCGTCTATTGTGGGATTAACTGTATTAGAATCACTTATCTGCCCAGAGCTACTCTGCGAAGTTTCTTCTTTTTTTGGCAAAGAATTAACCTCATCAGGCATTCCTTCTGTTTGCTCAGGTGAAGGTTTTTCTTGGATTTTCTGCAAACTAGGTAACGAAGTTAAATCAACACTTACATACGCGTTGATTACTTTTGGCGGCTCTGTGGCTGCTACTGGTAGTTTCACAAACTTTCCATATTGAGCAAATAACAACAAAAGCACAGCATGTAGCGTAATCGAGATGATCCATGCTTTGTAAGTCCCTTTTAGCACCCAAACGCCTCATTTTTATTTTTAAGAGTGTTAAATGAGTGAATTAGTTCATAAGAAAAAGTGGCGTTTTAGCAAGAGTAAAGTTTATGGTTCTAGCTCAAGTCTATTCGTAGAGATGGTTTCGATTAAGCATGAGTGCCATATGAGGTTTTACAGCAGCGGGAAACTCTGCAGCAAACAAGTCTACCGCTCAACTGACGTCTAAAAGCTGATAGCTTTATTTTAAAAACAAAAAGCCCCAGCAAATGCCGGGGCTTTTTAGTAAGTAAACTTAATTAAAAATTAAGCTTGCTTTGGACGTTCAACAACGTCTACTAAAGTCCAAGACTTAGTCTTAGAAATAGGAGCACACTCACGGATAGTAACTACGTCACCAGTTTGAGCTGTGTTGTTTTCGTCATGTACGTGTAGTTTAGTCGTACGTTTGATGAATTTACCATATACTGGGTGCTTCACGTAACGTGCGATAGCAACAGTGAAAGATTTATCCATCTTGTCGCTGATTACACGGCCTTGAAGAGTACGGATTTTATCGCTCATTATTGACCTGCCTTCTGGTTAATAACTGTTTTTACACGCGCGATATCGCGACGTACTGTTCTTAGCGTGTGTGTCTGAGCTAACTGACCAGTGCTTGCTTGCATGCGCAGGTTGAACTGCTCACGAAGAAGTCCTAGAAGTTCAGCGTTTAGCTCTTCTACGCTTTTGTCTTTTAGTTCGCTAGCTTTCATTACATCACCGTCCGAGTTACGAAAGTTGTTGTGAATGGTAATTTACGCGCTGCAAGGTTAAATGCTTCACGAGCAAGCTCTTCAGAAACACCTTCCATTTCGTAAAGTACTTTACCAGGTTGAATTTCAGCAACCCAATATTCAACAGAACCTTTACCTTTACCCATACGAACTTCTAATGGCTTGTTCGTAATTGGCTTATCTGGGAATACACGGATCCAGATTTTACCTTGACGCTTTACGTGACGTGTCATAGCACGACGAGCTGCTTCGATTTGACGAGCAGTCATACGGCCACGACCAGTAGCTTTCAAACCGAAAGTACCGAAGCTTACTTTGTTACCGTTTTGCGCTAAACCGCGGTTGCGGCCTTTGTGCATTTTACGGAATTTTGTACGTTTTGGCTGTAACATTACTCGCTACCTCTACTTAGCACTTTTTTTGGCTTTCTTTGGCGCGCGTTTAGCTGGCTTCTCTTGCTCTTGTACTAGTGGTAAACCACCAATAACTTCGCCTTTGAAGATCCAAACTTTAACACCAATGATACCATAAGTGGTTAAGGCTTCAGAAGTTGCGTAGTCGATATCAGCACGTAGAGTATGTAGAGGTACACGACCTTCACGATACCATTCTGAACGTGCGATCTCAGCACCGCCAAGACGACCGCTAACTTCAACTTTGATACCTTTTGCACCAATGCGCATTGCATTTTGTACCGAACGCTTCATAGCGCGACGGAACATAACACGACGCTCTAGCTGTGACGCAATACCGTCAGCTACTAGTTGTGCATCAAGTTCAGGCTTACGAACTTCAGAAATATTGATCTGAGCCGGAACACCTGCAATCTTAGTTACTGCTTGACGTAGTTTTTCAACGTCTTCGCCTTTTTTACCGATAACAACACCAGGACGAGCTGTGTGAATTGTTACACGGATAGATTTAGCTGGACGCTCGATAACGATTTTAGACACAGAAGCCGCTTTTAATTCCTTAGTTAGGAATGCACGTACTTTGTGATCGCCAAAAAGCTGATCAGAGAAATCTTTTGAATTCGCGTACCAGGTAGAAACCCAAGGTTTAGAGATACCTAGGCGAATACCAGTAGGATGAACTTTTTGTCCCATTACTTATACTCCTAGCTATCTGAAACCACAACAGTGATGTGGCTTGTACGCTTAAGGATGCGGTCAGCGCGTCCTTTAGCACGTGGCATAATACGCTTCATTGTAGGACCATCGTCCACAAAGATCGTAGTTACACGAAGCTCATCAATGTCAGCACCTTCGTTATGCTCTGCGTTAGCAATAGCAGACTCAAGTACTTTCTTAACTAATACAGCCGCTTTTTTAGGGCTGTACGCCAGGATTTCTAGAGCGCGATCAACCGGAAGTCCGCGGATCTGATCTGCAACTAGACGTGCTTTTTGCGCCGAACCAGAGGCGAATTTATGTTTAGCTAATGCTTGCATTTATCATTCTCCTCTTAACGTTTCTTCGCTTTCTTATCCGCAGCGTGACCGCGGTAAGTGCGAGTTGGTGCAAATTCACCTAGTTTGTGACCGATCATTTCGTCTGTGATAAACACAGGAACGTGCTGACGACCATTATGGACAGCGATGGTCAATCCGATCATGTTAGGTATGATCATTGAACGACGGCTCCAAGTTTTAATTGGCTTCTTGTCACCGCTTTCCAACGCTTTCTCTACCTTCTTCAGCAAGTGTAGGTCAATAAAAGGACCTTTCTTGAGAGAACGTGGCATGGCTATTCCTCAACTATTATTTAGTACGACGACGTACGATAAATTTATCAGTACGCTTGTTCTTACGTGTCTTAGCACCTTTAGTCGGTTTACCCCATGGAGACACAGGATGACGACCACCAGATGTACGACCTTCACCACCACCGTGCGGGTGATCTACCGGGTTCATGGCAACACCACGAACTGTCGGACGGATACCACGCCAGCGATTTGCACCAGCTTTACCTAGTGAACGAAGCATATGCTCAGCATTACCTACTTCACCAAGTGTTGCGCGACAGTCAGATGGAACTTTACGAACTTCGCCAGAACGAAGACGTAGAGTTACGTATTGACCTTCACGAGCAAGGATTTGAACGTATGCACCAGCAGAACGTGCGATTTGCGCGCCTTTACCTGGTTTTAATTCTACGTTGTGAACAGTCGAACCTACAGGCATGTTGCGCATTGGTAACGTGTTACCAGGTTTGATTGGTGCATCAATACCAGACTGGATTGAATCACCCGCTTTTAAGCCTTTAGGTGCAATAATGTAACGACGCTCACCGTCTGCATATAATACAAGAGCGATGTTTGCGCTACGGTTTGGATCATACTCTAGACGCTCAACAACAGCTGGAATGCCATCTTTAGTGCGTTTAAAGTCGATTACACGGTAATGATGCTTGTGACCACCACCGATGTGACGAACCGTGATACGACCTTTGTTATTACGACCACCAGACTTAGAGTTTTTCTCTAGTAGTGGTGCGTAAGGTTTACCCTTATGTAAATCTGGGTTAACCACTTTAACCAGGTGACGACGACCCGCAGAAGTTGGTTTACACTTTTGAAGTGCCATAATTCTAACTCCCCTTATTACTCGGCGCCGCCGACAAAGTCTAGCTCGCTACCTTCTTTAAGAGTAACGTAAGCTTTCTTCCAGTCTGAACGACGACCGAAACGCATGCCAGTACGTTTTGTTTTACCCTTAACGTTTAGTGTGCGAACACCAGTTACTTCTACTTCAAAAAGCTTTTCTGCAGCAGCTTTGATTTCAGCTTTAGTTGCATTAGAAGCTACTTTGAAAACAATCGTGTTGTTCTCTTCAGCAGCGATAGTGCTTTTTTCAGAGATGTGTGGAGCAAGGATCACTTTTAAAAGACGTTCTTCACGGATCATGCTAGCGCCTCCTCAAGTTGCTTAACAGCAGCAGCTGTAATAAGTACCTTATCGAAAGCGATTAGGCTTACAGGATCGATACCAGCTACATCACGCGTGTCAACCTTGTATAGGTTACGTGCCGATAAGAAAAGATTCTCATCTACTTCTTCAGTCACGATTAGAACATCTTTAAGCTCAAGTTCTTTAAGCTTAGCAACTAGTTCTTTAGTTTTTGGTGCTTCAAGACCAAACTGTTCAACAACGATTAAACGCTCTTGACGAACTAATTCAGATAAGATGCTTTTGATCGCACCGCGGTACATTTTACGGTTTACTTTTTGGCTATGATCTTGTGGTTTAGCTGCGAAGCTAACGCCACCTGAACGCCAAATTGGGCTACGAATTGTACCAGCACGTGCACGGCCAGTACCTTTTTGAGACCATGGTTTTTTACCACCACCGCTAACTTCAGAACGTGTCTTCTGAGCACGAGTACCTTGACGAGCACCTGCTGCGTAAGCAACAACTACTTGGTGTACTAATGCTTCGTTAAACTCACGTCCAAAAGTAGCTTCAGAAACTTCAAGAGCGCCAGAAGCGTCTTTAATTGCTAATTCCATCACTAAATCTCCAGGACTTATGCTTTAACAGCTGGTTTAACGATAACGTCACCGCCGATAGCGCCAGGTACTGCACCTTTAACTAAAAGCAAGTTACGCTCAGCGTCAACGCGAACTAGTTCTAAGTTTTGAGTCGTTACACGCTCAGCACCCATGTGACCGGCCATTTTCTTACCTTTAAACACCTTACCAGGTGATTGGTTTTGACCGATTGAACCAGGAGCACGGTGAGATAGAGAGTTACCGTGAGTAGCGTCTTGCATGCTGAAGTTCCAGCGCTTAACACCACCTTGGAAACCTTTACCTTTAGAAGTACCGGTTACGTCAACTTTGTTGATTTCGTTGAATAATTCAACAGTAAGCTCAGCGCCTACTTCAAAATCGCCTTCACCACCATTTAGGCGGAATTCCCACAGACCGCGACCCGCTTCAACACCAGCTTTAGCGAAGTGACCCGCTGCTGCTTTGTTTACACGGCTTGCTTTTTTAGTGCCTGCGGTTACTTGAAGCGCGTTATAACCGTCTGTTGCGTCAGATTTGATCTGTGCAATGCGGTTAGGAGTCGCTTCGATAACTGTCACAGGGATAGATACACCATCTTCAGTGAAGATACGTGTCATACCCACTTTACGACCGACTAGACCTAATGCCATTTTCCTAAAACCTCTCTAATCTTCCGATTAACCCAGGCTGATTTGAACATCAACACCAGCAGCAAGATCTAAACGCATAAGAGCGTCAACAGTCTTGTCAGTTGGTTCTACGATGTCGATCAGACGTTTATGGGTGCGGATTTCGTACTGATCACGCGCGTCTTTGTTAACGTGCGGTGAAGTTAGTACAGTAAAACGTTCAAAGCGTGTAGGTAGTGGAATTGGACCACGTACTTGAGCGCCAGTGCGTTTCGCAGTTTCCACGATTTCCGCCGTTGATTGGTCAATCAAACGGTGGTCAAAAGCTTTTAGGCGAATACGAATGCGTTGATTTGACATTCTTAAACCTCAATATAAAGAGCATTTAAAAAGAGCATAAAAAAACGACCGAAACAATCTTACTAACTAAGATGTCGGCTGTTCTCTTATATCTACGTTGAATTCCAAATCGGAATTCCTGTTTATTAGCTTGAAATCCAAGCTTAATCTTTCCTTCCAAGTTCCCGAGGGAATTTTGAAAGCCTGCGTATTATAGTTATATTGGTGATAAATGCAACAACTTTTTAGAATTAATACACTCGACGCCTTATCAAAATGAAATTTAAATGAAATAGAACTAAATTCAGCCAAGGTATGTCTTTGCTTACTATAGTTAGGTAAAGAAACAAAAAGCCATACAATGTTGCAATGGTCAGTCCAATTAATAATTGTTATTCTATGCCGCTTATTTTGACCGCATGTGGTCTACTGTATATTTACTAATACCAATTGGCTTAATAAAGTGAGCTGTCTTAGGCACTAAACCTAGTTGGTATAAAACTTTGGTGAGTTGATGCGTATCATTAATCGTTGTTTAAATGCTATTTCTGCTGGGATGAACCGCTTGCTAGTAAAAAGCAAAGTTCTGCCTGAGAACCCTATTGAACAATACAATCTAAACCCTGCCAACCCAACTTTTTATATTGTGAGGTTGAATGCGCGCTCTGATTTAGCGGCACTGGCGCGGGTATGTAAAAAATATGGCTTACCTGACCCAACCGAAGAGCAGTTATTAGGTAATGCCGAACTTAACCGCTTTATTGGTATTCAAAACCCACCACCGCTATTTGGTAATAAAAGCAAACCAAGTAATGCCTTGCAGCAAGGCAAACACATTATTGACCACCTAATGCAATCTGGTGAGCAAAACGTCCAAGTGATCCCGGTGACCATTTTATGGGGTCGTAACCCAGGAAAAGAAAAGCCAGGTTTAGGTACTTTGGTGTCTCATTCATTAACACCCAGCTGGTTTCGCAAGTTCTTTGTGTTGCTATTTTCTGGGCGTGATAACTTTATTCGATTTAGCCAACCACTCGACTTATCTTTATTAGTCAATGAAAAAGCCGATGTTGATGAGCTACCACATAAGTTAATACGCGTAGCTCGTGTGCACTTTCGTCGTCAAAAACTGGCTGCTACAGGGCCAAAAATGCCATCGCGTGAACAGCTTTTTAATTCGCTACTTGCATCACCAACAATAAAAAAAGCGATTCAAATAGAAGCAAAAGAAAAAAACATCAGCCAAGAGCAAGCTCGTCAAAATGCGCTGAAGCTACTTGATGAAATTGCTGCCAATTACAGCGATGCCACCATTCGTGTTGCTGACCGTGTATTAACTTGGCTGTGGAATAAACTTTATAACGGCATCGACATTAAGTTTTCAGAGCAAGTTCACGAGCTCACTGATAAAGGCCATGAAATTATTTATATGCCTTGTCACCGCTCGCACATGGATTACTTATTACTGACCTACTCTATTTATCACTTAGGTTTAGTACCACCGCATATAGCCGCTGGTATCAACTTAAACTTCTTCCCGGCAGGTGGTATTTTCCGTCGTAGTGGTGCTTTCTTTATTCGCCGCTCATTCGCGGGCAACAAGTTATATTCATCAGTATTTAAAGAGTATCTGAGCCAGTTATTTATTAAAGGCTACTCAGTGAAGTTTTACACTGAAGGTGGCCGTAGCCGTACTGGTCGTTTGTTACCACCAAAAACAGGTATGCTCGCCATGACGTTGCAAGCCATGCTTCGTGGCATAGATCGCCCTATTTCTATTGTGCCTGTATACATCGGCTATGAGCACGTAATGGAAATTAATACTTACTTAAAAGAGCTGGCCGGTAACGATAAAAAAGGTGAGTCGGTCTTGGGGATTTTTAAAGCCATTAAAAACCTGAAAAACTATGGTCGTGGTTACTTAAATTTTGGTGATCCTATTTCGATAAATCAATACCTTAATGAACAGCAACCTGATTGGCGCGAGTCTATTCACCCAACCGATGTACAAAAGCCACAATGGCTTGGACCGCAGGTAGCGAATCTTGCCGATAAAGTCATGGTTAATATTAATAGTGCCGCTGCACTCAATGCGGTGAATTTACTCGCGATGATTTTATTGGTGAATGACAAACATGCGTTAAGTAAGCCTAAGTTGATTGCGCAGCTTGAGTTTTATCTACATTTACAACGCAGCGCAAGTTACAGCGACAAGGTAACAACACCTAACGAAAGTGCTGAACAGCTATTAGAGCATGCACTTAAACTTAATAAGTTTGACGTCATCAGTGATGAATTTGGCGAAATTATCGCTATTAACGACAAAGAAAAGACGCTATTCAACTACTACCGTAATAACGTATTGCACTTATTTGCTGTACCAAGCTTGCTTGCGCTGCATTTATTCAAAGCGCATCAAACTACCATGGCAGATTGCCATGCCTTGATTGCACGTTTTTACCCGCTGTTCGCTAAAGAGTGGTTCTTGCATGAGCTAGATGAAAACTACATTACTCGCGTGCTCGCAAGCTTTGTTGATCAAGACCTTATTGAAATTGAAGGTGATAATATCAAAATCACCAATAGCAACGACTGCTTAGCAAAACTCGAAATGCTTGGTCGCGCCTTAAGCTTAACGCTACAGCGTTACGCTATCGTGGTTGGTTTTATTCAAACCAGTAGCGGTATTGAGCGTGAAGAACTTGAGCACGAAAGCCAAGTGTTAGCAGAGCGTTTAGGCACCTTGCACGGCATTAAAACGCCGGAGTTCTTTGACAAAAAAGTACTTATTGGTTTTATCTCAAGCTTGCGAGAGCAAAAGCTAATTACCGAAACAGAGCAAGGCTTAACGGGTAGCAATGAGCTGTGTGAAGTGTATTTATATCTGAAGGCATTGCTGCCAGCACGAGTCTGGCAGTCAATTGACGATATAGTGCAAAGCCAAGCTCAGCACGCAAAAGATTAACGCTGACGCATGACCCCTTCTTGGATCGTTGAGGCAACCAAATTGCCTTGACGGTCAAAGAACTGACCTCGCACCAAACCACGGCCAGAGCTCGCACTTGGGCTATCAATCGAATATAAAATCCAATCGTCTAGTCTAAACGGGCGGTGAAACCACATTGCATGGTCAATCGTCGCAACCTGCATATTCGGCTGCATAAACGATACACCGTGCGGCTGTAATGCCGTTGGTAAAAACTCAAAGTCAGACGCATACGCAAGTAAGTAATTATGAATACGCTGATCGTCAGGCATCTCACCATTGGCTTTAAACCAAATATGCTTAACGGGTTCCATTGCTTGTGGTTTAAATGGGTTATGAAAGGTCACTGGACGCATTTCAATTGGCACTTCACGAATAAACTTATTGCGAATTGGTTCAGGAATAAGTTCAGCATTCGCTTGGTAAAACTCAAGCGATGACTTTAATTCTTCAGGCTGTGGGACATCGGGCATCTGCGCTTGGTGTGATAAGCCGTCCTCTTCACCTTGAAACGAAGCAGTCATGTAAAAAATCGGCTTACCATATTGAATAGCTTTTACACGGCGGGTACTAAAGCTCTTACCATCACGAATATTTTCTACATCGTAAACGATTGGTTTGCTCGCATCACCTGGACGTAAAAAATAAGAATGCAGTGAATGAACTATACGCCCTTCAGGTAATGTTTCTTTGGCTGCCGACAAGGCTTGCCCCATTACTTGGCCACCGAAAACAGCTCTAAACCCTAAATCTTGGCTTTGCCCGCGATACAAGCCTTGCTCAATCTCTTCTAACGACATTAATGACAGTAAGTCATCTAATACTTGGCTCATTTATTTATCCTCAATCCAGACAAGCGTTTAATGATACTATAGACTAATTGGAAGTAAATCTTTGTAAGAGCACCCCATTATGGCTTATTGGCTTTTTAAAACCGAACCTGATGCATTTTCAATTGATGATTTAAAAAACGCACCTATGCAAACCTCTATGTGGGATGGCGTGCGCAATTATCAAGCGCGAAACTTTCTACGCGATGGTATTAAACAAGGCGACTTGGTAATGATTTATCATTCAAGTTGTAAACATGTAGGTGTCGCAGGAATAGCCACGGTCAGTCGTGAAGCCTATGCCGACCCAACTCAGTTTGATTTAAATAGCGATTACTACGATGCTAAAGCAACTACTGATAACCCGCGCTGGTTTGTGGTCGATGTTACTTATAAATCTCACCTTAAAAAGCTTGTTAGCCTACAAGCAATTAAAGCCAATGAGTCCATTACCGAAATAGCCCTTAAAAAAGGCGGTCGATTATCTGTAATGCCAGTAACTGAACATGATTGGCAACAGATTATAGCTATGAGCGAAACATAACACATTAAAAAGGCGTGCATTTTTAATGAGTAGTGATTTTTGCTATAATTCTGTCCCTTTATTTTAGAGGTATCTTGGGGGATGTATGAAATTATTATATTGGTTAGATGAGTGGACCCATCTCCCACATGAGCAACAACAAAGCCGAGTCCCATTTACCGGTGGTGACTTACTCGGTGATGTATATGTGAAGTACCATATCATCGACGCAAATAAACCTCTGCTATTCACCTTCTCACCAGCGGGAACCAACTACCAAGAACATGATCTCACAGATGATTTTTCGCCTTGGGCCTATAAACTTGCGAAAAAACAAGATGTGAATGTAATTGCCTTCCAACATTTAGGCATTAGTAACTGGTTTAGACACCGCAACCTATTGTTTTTTATTGAGCAGTTAGCGCCATTGATTAGCGGATTTAAAGAACGATTAGGATATGGCTTGAGTCGTGGTGGCTTTGCTGTTGGCGCATTTGCCAATCTATTAAAGCTTGATAAAGTCTTGTTATTTCATCCTGTCAGCACAAAAAATAAAAACAAAGCCCCATGGGATGACCGCTCAAGCACAGATATCGCACAAAAATTTGACTGGAACGGTGATTATCACGATTTAGACCTAGGTCATGCTAAAGGCTATATCATCTACGATCCAACCAATCGTATCGACCGAGCTCATGCTAAACGCTACCCACAACTCACCCATTTACGGGTGTTCGGTATGGGCCACAGCGTTCATGCTACGTACTTGAATAAATTTGGTTTTTATAAAGATGTTGCTGTTGATTTTATTAGCCACCAGCAAGTCGATATTGCTCAATTTCGACAGCAGACAAAAACGTTACGTTTTAAAGAAGACTATTATCGTCGGCTCAATAAAGCCAACAACGGTTCGGCACACCGCTTAGCCTTACTTAGTAAGGCACACACAATTTTGACTGAAGAAAAAGCTGAGCATATTCAAGAGCAAAATGGCACAATTGATGTTCAGCCGCTGATTGATGTCGCAATCAAGCATCAGGATGAACACCCAAACGATGCAATAAAGATTTTAGAGGTGGCGCAGCAACTTTCACCTGATGACCCATTGATAGATCATAAATTGAAACAGTTGAAGTGAGACAGTAGCTGTAAGTTAACCCTTCGTTTTTATTTTACGGTGTTTTTTGACCCGCCCGTGTTTAGGGACAATAGTTAAATACATCACTAAAGCCAACCACGAAAAGAAAATGATACCAATTAACCAAGCATTCTTTTCGTGGCCTTGAGTACGTTTACTATTGAGCACAATGACCACAGGTAAAATGTAGGCACTCAAAACAATAATTAAAAACGCAACTTCATTCATAAATACCAATTCGCTTAATTAAAAGTATTATTGCGGATTGGTACTATACCAACGCTGACCAATCAACTTCGTCACTCAAAACACGCTCCGCAGCAATATAATGCAAAATATCTCCTTCACTGACTACATAGTCAAGAGGCGGATTTAAATCCATGTTTTTTGCACTTAAATTATGTGCGACACCCAGTAATATAGCATCGTGGCTGTATTTAAAGTGATGAAACAGCTTGCCAAACTCCATTGCTTGCACGCCTTTTGGAATAGGCAAACTAAACTGAGTATCACCATGAAGTGTTGATAACAACTCTTCTTGCACACGGCTCGAACCCGGATCTTGCATTGAACGCACTAAGATTTCGGCTGACTTGGCACTACTGCATTCAACATTATGACAGAGCTCATGTAGCATTTCGATTTTGGTTTCGTCAGTAAAATGCGCGCTAATATGACAATCCTTATTTACCAACTTACTTATGCGCAGTGCAGTAGTAAACGTTTGGTCATCATCTTGGCCATCAATAATAATTTTATCGGCGCGTTCAATTGCGATTCTTTGCAACTCATCTAAGTCGGTAAAGCTACTTAGGCGTGCAAAATCAACCATCGGATTTGTTAAAAATGGATGCTCCATTTGTTCAGTAACTGCCAATAGAATACGACGATCTAAGCGTTTTTGATCGGCTAGAATATAGTCAACCATCTTCTTAGTACGAGTATCGTGCCAACCAAAAATAATAATGTGATTGTTTATATGTGCGAAGCTTTTATCACCCGTCATAGCGCGCCTGATTAAGTAAGTTACTGTTTGCCCTGTTTTTCCTAACAGAACGCCAAATAATGCTAAACCAAAAGGTATTTGTAGTAATGCAACAACCCAGCGGCCAAGCTCAGTACTGGCACTAAAATCGCCATAGCCAACTGTTGATGTTGTTACAACATAATAATAAACGTAGGTACTTAGTGGTGTTAAAGCTTGCTCTCCTGCAAGCATAAGCAGCCACCATATAAGTAGCATATGCAAAAGCGTGGTAACCACCACAGCCTGCCAACTTACTTGATCAATATGACTGCGGATAAGTACCACTATACGATTTAATAAATAGTGCATAATCCTTGCAATTTACAGTGGTGGAAATTAACGATACGGTACTGGAATGCTTGCTCTTTGGCAACAGATTGAAATTACTAATGCATGTCGATGAAAAATAATAGTAGACTATAATATCTCTGTATTAGTTGTTTTGGGTGAAATATGTCAGGTGTTCTTGCTTCAGTTGATAAGCGTACGCAACTAGTCGGTGAAAACCGCTTAGAGCTTTTACTATTTTACCTCCACAGTCGCCACTTATTTGCTCTTAATGTTTTTAAAGTAAAAGAAGTCGTTAAACTGCCTCATATCAGCAAAATTCCTCACGCACACCCGAAAGTGTCAGGTGTAGTTGATATTCGCGGTGAGTCAATTCCTGTGATTGATTTACGGAGAGCGATTAACATGCCTGAAGCTAAACACATTGAAGATACAAACCTCGTTATCACTGAATACAATCGTACCGTACAAGGCTTTTTAATTGGCAAGGTTGATCAAATCATTAATATGACATGGTCTGATATTATGCCGCCACCAACTGCGATTGGTAAAAATCATTACCTAACAGCCTTAACGAAGGTGAAACGCGATGGCCAAGAGCAACTGGTTGAAATAATCGATGTAGAAAAAGTGCTCGCCGAAATCGTTGAGTACGAAGTACATATTTCTGATGATATTCTTGATAAGAGTATCGTGAACGAATTTGCAGGCCGCAAAATTCTTCATGCTGATGATTCACCAACGGCTCGTAAACAAGTAAGCGATACTTTATCGCAACTCGGCATCGAAATTATTCCTGCTCGTAACGGACTCGAAGCACTCGAAATGTTAAAAGGCTGGGCTGATCAGGGCAAAGATGTCGAAAAAGAATTACTTATGGTGATCACCGATGCAGAAATGCCAGCAATGGATGGCTACCGTTTAACCCACGAAATTCGCAACGACAGCCGAATGAAGAACTTACACATCGTGCTTAACACATCACTCAGTGGTAGCTTTAACCAAGCCCTGGTTGAGAAGGTTGGTTGTAATGCCTTTTTATCTAAGTTCCAGCCAATTTTGTTAGTGGAAGAAGTACAAGCCCGCTTAAAAGCCGTGCTAGAACAAGATGCTCAGTAATCGTTTTTAACATTTGTTTTATTAATATAAGCTAAAGCAACGACGTCGCAATTTGCCAATCATCGTTATTCATGATTTATTGGCTTTATCGATTCGACGACAACAATAAAAACTATGCTAAATCGCGTTGCCAAACCATTCACTAAACTAGTAGAGCGTTACCTACCCGACCCGTTTGTATTTGTTATATTACTCACCTTGCTGAGCTTTATCGTTGCGAGTCTCTTTACACCGTCAACGCCCACACAAGTGCTCGCGGCTTGGGGTGGTGGATTTTGGAACCTATTACAATTTGCTATGCAAATGCTGCTAGTACTGCTTACAGGCTACATATTAGCGAATACTCCAGTTATGCGCAGCATACTCAATAAACTTGCGACACTAGCAAATACCCCAGCCAAAGCAATCATTCTCGTGACGCTCGTTTCTTTATTAGCTAGCTGGCTAAATTGGGGCTTTGGTTTAGTGATTGGCGCTTTGTTCGCCAAAGCAATTGCGAAACAAACCCGCGTTGATTACCGTTTGTTAGTAGCCAGTGCCTATTCAGGCTTTATTGTTTGGCATGGTGGCTTAGCCGGTTCAGTGCCGCTGACAATCGCGACCGATGGCCATTTTGCACAGCAAAGCATTGGTATTATAGGCACCGAGGAGACAATTTTTTCGGCATTTAATATCGCTATTGTTGTGGGCTTATTTATTATCATGCCGCTGGTAAATCGCTACATGCTGCCAAACGAGAAAGACAGCGTCTATGTTGACCCCGCAAAGCTTGATGATGAAACGCAGCAAATAGCAACACCTACCCGCCCTGCCGAAGTAATAGAGCATAGTCGTTTATTAGGAATGGGGATAGGTGCCGTTGGCCTTGCCTATTTATTCTATTATTTTGTGCTAAGCGGAGGCGGCTTAAATTTAAATAGTGTGATCGCTATTTTCTTATTTAGCGCAATTTTACTGCATCAAACACCACATAATTTACTTCGAAGCTTACAGCAAGCAATCCCCAGCGGCGCTGGTATTGTGATTCAATTTCCGTTTTATGCCGGGATCATGGCGATTATGGTAAAAACGGGACTTGCTCAACAAATCTCTGAAGGATTTATTGCCATTGCTACAGCCGAAACGCTGCCTTTTTGGAGTTTTTTAAGTGCAGGGTTTGTGAATATCTTTGTGCCATCAGGCGGCGGCCAATGGGCAGTGCAAGCGCCGATTGTCATTCCTGCAGCACAAACACTTGGCGCTGATATGCCACGTGTTGCTATGGCTGTCGCATGGGGCGATGCCTGGACTAACCTAATTCAGCCGTTCTGGGCACTCCCCGTGCTTGCTATTGCCGGCTTAAAAGCAAAAGACATCATGGGCTTTTGCCTTGTGCAGCTGATCATCACCGGCGTGTTTATATCGTTAATGCTGAGTTTTTATCCTTAGTACGAATGCAAAAGCACTGAGTTTTAGCCCGCTCAGTGCTTAATATGCAATCCTTAGCTCGATAAAATCTTCATAGGTAGGCTTAGGATTGCGCTTTCTGAATCAGCAAAATGCATCATCACCGCAACGTGGCCTGCAACAACCAATGCGTACATGACCGCTGAAAAACCTTGCCCGTAAGTATCAAGAGGGATTAGGTGTGAATAATGACGACCACGCCATTCAAATACAATTTCAAGCGCGCCAACAAACAAGAAGAACACGAGGAGCATTAAACCAAAGGTATAGCTCAGCCATAAACCAAATAACACGCCTAATAAGCACACGCTTAAGCCGACCCAAGAACGCATAGAAAAACTAATGCTTTTTAGTACATGACCGCCATCTAAGGGCAAAATAGGTAACAAGTTAAATAGGTTTAACAGTGCACTGAGTACTGCCACACCGGCGAATATTTCCATTTCAGTGGCGTAGTAAAGCACCACTCCGAGTACTGAGGTAATTAAGCCAAATGCAGGCCCCATTAGAGAGATCACCACATCTTGCCAACGGGTGGTAATTTTATCGTCGGAAACGGCCAAGCCACCGACAAACGGAATAAGATAAATACCTTTAGTTTTAATGCCAAAATATTTCATAGCGCGCACATGACCATATTCGTGCACAACCAAGCAAGCAATTAACATCAAAGCAAATTCAATAGAAAAAAGCCATGCGTAACCTGCAACTGATGCACCCGCTAAAGCTGCTTTCACTACTTTTGCACTTTTAAATAATTTAAAGCCCAGTGCTAGCAGGCCAATGATGCCGCGTTTTGGTTCAGCGTCTTCTACCGCAGGAAGTGCAAGTTCACTAACTAATTGCTGATTAACATAAATAGCTAAGCTTTTTTCATGCACTTTGCTGGTATCTAAGCTAATTTTTTGTCCTTGAAAATCAAATTCATACTTATTCTGAGTCGGGTTATCAAATGCAATAGCTTGCTGTTGATGGAATAACTGTATTAATTGCGAGCCGTGCAAATGCAAAGTGAAAGTTTCATTTGCTAAGCTCAACTGAAGTCTTGCCATAATCTGTAAAAATACTAGATAAGAGTGCGGCTATTATACGTAGGACAAAATAAATTACGAGAGAGAAGCTTCTACGATTTAAATTACTCTGTCCAGCACACAAACAACCAAAAAACATGACTAACTAATATTTATCTACTACTTTTAAGTATAGTGTTCTCGTTCAAGGAGTGAATATAGTGAAGTCAAATAGGCATATTCTCGTAGTCGATGACTCCAAAGCAATTCTTATTGTTATGCAGGCTATTTTGAATGAGCTGGAAATTAGCCATGTCACTACTTGCCTAAGTGCAGAAGAAGCTCTAGAAAAAGTAAAAAAAGCGCCTCACTTCTTTGATGCTATCTTTACTGATCTAAAAATGCCCGATATGGATGGTATGGAATTGATCCGTCATTTAGGCGCAATGAAATACCATGGTGCTATTGCGATCATTTCTGAAATGGATCCCAAAGTAATTGATTTAGCAGCTGATATTGCCCGTAAAAATAATGCCCATCTGATTGGTAATATATCTAAACCCGTGCAGTTGAATCAGGTTTATTTGTTGCTGCAAAAGCTTGAGCATTTTTCATTTCACGTAGAGCGGACAAAATCCCCTATTTCTGAGTCGCTGTTACTTCATGCGATTAGTCACAACGAAATAATTCCATTTTACCAACCCAAAATTAACCGCCACGATAACCGTGTCGAAAGTATTGAGGTATTAGCGCGAATAAATACAAGTAAAGAAGAGGAAATAATTCTACCTGAGCGATTTATTTGTGTTGCCGAGGATTTAGATTTAATTAACCTTATTACCTTTCAGCTCTTTGAAAAAGCGACCAACGACTTTGCTGAAATCAAAGAACATTTTCATCCTAACCTAAAACTGGCTTTTAATTTATCGCCTTCGCAACTCGAAGACTTAAGCTGCCCAGATAAATTGGCACTAATATTACATTTAAATAACCTCACCCCAGGTGAAGTTATTTTAGAAATAACCGAGCAATACGCCTTACGCACCGCAGCACAGTTAGAATCACTAAACAGATTAAGAATGCGAGGATTTGGTATTTCTCTTGATGACTTTGGCACCGGCTTTACCAACATACAACAATTGAAAACCTTACCATTTACCGAGATTAAAATAGATAAAACGCTGATCAGTAATATTGAAACTGACCAATTTTCTCAAGTCATTGTCAGTAGTCTTGTGAATATTGCTATTCAAGAAGATTTATTTATTGTCGCCGAGGGGATCGAGCGAGTAGAAGAACTCGAATACTTAGACCGCTATAAAGAATTTATCTTAATGCAAGGCTTTTTGTTATGCCGCCCGAAAGCCAAAGAAGATTTTTTAAATTGGTCAATCTCATGGCGGCAAATGGTCAAAACAGCGACCGGGCAGCGTCGCTAAGGCTCCCGTTTGTCATCACTAACAATGGTATTACTTCGTGCTAAGCGCTGTCGCCAACGCTGCTTAGCCACTTTTTGCATATTTGCAGATTGGTCATGTTCATCAACAATCTCCAGCCCCATCAGCGCCTCAATTAAATCTTCTAAGGTCACAATCCCTTGAACATCTCCGTACTCATCAACCACTAAACAAATATGGGTTCGACCTGACAATAAGGTTTCAAGTAGCGTTGGCACATGCAGGGTCTCTGGTACTGTATAAATTGGTTTAACCAGCTTACTTATCTTATAGTCTTCACCTAAACGATGATATGCCAGCATAATATCGTTTTTATGTACAAAGCCGATAATATCATCACCATTTTTGTCATATACCAGCACCCGAGAGAATGACGATGAGCCATGTTCAGACAAATACTGATTAACAGTTAAATCTTTATGCACTTTAAACAGCACAGTACGCGGCGTCATTATGGTATCTAGCTTAGCGTGGCGAAAACGCAGCAGACTCCTAATAATCTCAGATTCGTCGTGACCAAGTGCCCCTGACTCTGTGCCTATATCAGCCATGGCTTCAATTTCTTGGCGAATATAGTAGGCCTCATCATAATTACGCCCCAAAAAGCGCGTGAGGATATCTGCAAACCAAACGAAAGGTTTTAAAATGACCACCAACCAAATAAGGCTAATGCTGACGATAGGTGTTAGACCACGCCAATAATTTGCACCCAGTGTTTTCGGAATGATTTCAGAAAGTACAAGAACCAATAAGGTCATAATTGCCGAGGCTATTCCAACAGCAGCATCTGAAAAAACCACTGCAGCTTGTGCACCAACACCTGCAGCACCAGCTGTGTGCGCAATTGTATTAAGCGTTAAAATAGCCGCGAGCGGTTGGTCTATATTATCTTTTAGCTTAGCAACGCGTTTTGCTAATGCAGGTTGCTGCTTCCTTAACATAGCAACATAGCTTGGCGTTATACTTAATAACACCGCTTCCATTACCGAGCATAAAAAAGAGACGGTAATAGCAACCAACATATAAACAAGTAAAAGTGTCACTGTGCATCCTCATTGTTCATCTAAGCGCCCACCATATCAACAGATAACTGGAACCTCAAACCCATCAGCATTCTAACGCAGAGCTCTTTTTGCTAGTTTTTCTGCGTGCTATATTGCTAAAACTTACCTTCAACAGGCGAAACTATGACATTTACAACCACTTGGCTGAACAAAAAAACTCAGCTAAAAACCACGCTTAGCGCACTTGTACTTTGTTCTCTAAGTTCAACAGCTATGGCAGATGCTATTGAACGTTCAGCAATTCAGTTTATTGGCCCTCTTAGCGATGATATGCAATTAAAGCCTTATCAAACCGAACATCGTGACGCTATTATTGCCAACTTAGTACCAAGCTTACAAAAAAATAACGACAATATTCGTATTTTTGGCGACGAGATAAAGTGGCAATCATTCGACAAAGTTAGCGCCCTTACATTAGGTGGCCTGCAAGCACTAAAATTTACTGCATCAACCGAGCGCTTTAGCCAAGGCTCGTTGACCCTTAAAGGCATTGAAAACGCACAGCTGTTTATCGATGGTGAAAAGCAAACAGAAAAAAATAACAGCTATGAGTTAGCTTTAAGCCAAGGCGATCACCAATTTGTTATCATCACTGAGCAAGTAGCAAACTGGAATGAAGTTGAGCTTGATTTTACTGCAAAGTCTGAACTAGATACTGTGCAATTTAGTTCTAAACAACAACATGGCTTGTCTGCAAAACAGTTATTCGATGCGCCAACGGTAAGTTATATTTCAATGGCGCCAAATGGCAATTACTTTATTACTAGCCAACGTCATTACGAAGATGCAACGGCTAATCAAGCGCAATACGTGACTGAGCTTAAAGACGCAAAAAACAATACTCTTTATCGCTTTGAGTCAGCCCAACCGAGCAATATTACTTGGAGCCCTGATAGCACAAATTTAGTGTATCTATTAAATGGTGAGCTTAAGCGTTTAAATCTAAAAACGATGCAACTTAGCGTGATTGCTAAAAACCTTTCTGGTGCAAGTGGCTTTCAATATTTTGATAACAACAGCTTAATTTTTAGCTGGTCAAAATCACCAACAGACAATGGCAAGCTCACTAAACATTATCAAGGCCTGCAAGACCGTTGGTCTTATGCTCGTACAACATCACAAATATACTTGCTTGATATCACAACAGGTCTTAGCAAAATTTTAAGCCAAGGCCCACTTAGCCATTCACTTGAAGATTTTGATGCTAAAAACGGTCACGTATTAATGAGTCGCTCAGCACAAGCAATGCAGCTATCACCACAGCCTGCAACAGAGCTTGTTGAGCTAAACCTAGCTACATCGGCTATCACGGTGCTTGGTCAATTTAATACCTTTAATCAGGCTAAATATACTGATGACGGTATTTATGTCACTGCTGGCCCAGATTTTAATAATGGCTTAGGCCGAGACCTTCCTGAAGGCATGCTGGCTAATAACTATGATGGTCAACTTTATTTACTCAGCCGCGACGGTAAAAAAGCAACCGCTTTAAGTAAAGAGTTTAACCCGGCTATCGGCCAGTTAAATGTACTAGAAAACGGTGATGCACTTATTAAAGTCACCGAGCAAGATACCGTACAACTTTATCAATACGACTTAAGCAAAAAGCGTTTCAATAAAGTAAATACAGGCTTTGATGTTGTTGAGCAATTTAGTTACTCAAACGAGCGCAATCCAAGCATTTTAGTGACTGGCACTACAGCGTCAACACCACAGCAACTTAAGCAGCTCAACTTAGGCAAGAGCCGTGCTAAAGTCGTGTGGGATTCAAAGCCAATTGGCTATGAAAATACCCAAGTAGCCTCACTTGAAGAATTTAACTTCACTAATAAAGATGGCATTGAAATAAAGGGTCGTGTTTATTTACCTCATGATTTAGATAGCAAAAAACAATACCCTGCACTGGTTTATTATTACGGTGGCACATCACCAGTAACACGTGGCTTCACAGGTCGTTACCCATTTAACTTATGGGCAGAGCACGGCTATGTTGTTTACGTAATACAACCAACAGGTGCGACTGGCTTTGGCCAAGAGTTTTCGGCTAAACATGTAAATGCATGGGGTGAGTACACAGCTAATGACATTATTGACGGCACAAAAGCCTTTTTGGATAAATATAGCTATGTAGATAGTAAGCGTGTTGGCAACTTGGGCGCGTCTTACGGTGGCTTCATGACCATGCTACTAGCAACTAAAACTGATATGTTCAGTGCATCTATAGCTCATGCGGGGATCTCAAATATCACCTCGTACTGGGGTCAAGGTTGGTGGGGTTATTTATATTCAGCTGAGGCATCAAAAAATAGCTACCCTTGGAACAACCCTACACTTTATAGCCAACATAGCCCGGTGTTTCATGCTGATAAAGTAACCACTCCGCTATTACTCCTTCATGGTGATTCAGATACCAACGTACCAGTTGGTGAAAGTCACAACATGTACACGGCATTAAAGCTACTCGGTAAAGATGTTGACCTAATCGAATACAAAGGAGCAGATCACCAAATTTTTGCGCGAGATAAACGCTTTGACTGGTGGAACACCATGCTGGCTTATTTCGATAAAAACTTAAAAGATCAGCCGCAGTGGTGGCAATATCTTTATCCTGAAAAGTAGTTTAATCACTTGGCTGAGCACTGCACGAGTGCTCAGCTTTCACCCTTTTCAACTATCGCTAAGCCATTAAATTGTAAGAAATAGTTACAAACCTCGCCATTACACTTCTCAGCCTTCGCCATACAGTGCTAACATAACAACAAATCAAGTGTGAAATTAAAGCGAATGACTATTCAAGTTTTATTGGTTGAAGACGACGAACTGCTCGTTAAACGCATTCTTAACCACTTTAAAGAAACTGAGTTTAACATTGAGATAGATTCAACAGGTGCTGATGCATTGAGCATAGTGCAATCTCGTGCAGCTTCTTCACAAGCTATTTCTTTAGCAGTTATCGACATTGTGCTACCTAAGCGCGATGGGTTATTGCTTGCCAAAGAACTAAATGCTCTGACTGATATTGGGGTCATTGTTTTATCAAGCCGAGATTCGCAAGCTGACCGTATCGCAGGCCTTGCGCAAGGGGCCGATGATTATATTTGCAAACCAGTGGATTTACTCGAGCTAGAACTTAGAATGCGCGCACTGTATAAACGCCTTAAGAGCTCTCAAACAAACGACGAAAGCGAAGAGTTTATTGAGTACGCCAACTTTAAATTACACCCTGATAATCGCACGCTGATCACACCCAGCGGCGAAGAGTCACGCCTGACTGAAGCAGAACATAAAGTTTTAATCTGCTTAATCGGTAATGCAGGTAAAGCCACATCAAGAGAAAAGATTTCCGAAGAAATTGGCCAGCCTGATTGGAGTCCAAGCGATCGTACCGTTGATGTATTAATTGGTCGCCTTCGTAAAAAGCTCAGCGATGAAAAAGATCAAAAACGCATTGTCACCGTGCGCGGTAAAGGCTACATGCTTTCAATCTAATTCGTTTTCTAGTACTGCGTTAACTGACTTATTAGTCGTTCAAACGCACGGTAATTTAGCGCCTCTTTTAATTCATTTAAGGTAATTGTTGGCTGGACTTTTAAGTCGCTTAAAGTTCGGGCCACTTTGATAATACGATGATAAGAACGCGGTGATAGCGCCAGTTTCTCACTGGCTTTAGCCAAAAACTGCAACTCAGCGGCTCCTAGCTCACAATAACGCGCCATTTCTCTATTACTTAACCTGGCATTCACCTTACCCTGCCGATTAAGCTGTATAGCATACGCGCGCTCTACACGCTGGCGCACTTGATCACTGCTTTCTTCTGCTTGGGTGCTCTGCAATTGGCTACTTGTAAGCCGCGGTAACTCTATTTGCAAATCAATCCTATCGATAAATGGCCCAGACACCCGAGATAAGTATCGCAAGACTTGGTCTGGCGTTGCACGTTTATCGGTATGACTCCCTGTCGGACTAGGATTTAATGCGGCGATTAGCTGAAACTGCGATGGGAACTCCATTTGCCTTGCCGCTCGAGATATTGTCACTACACCTGTTTCCATTGGTTCACGCAGTGAGTCGAGAACTTTACGCTCAAATTCAGGTAATTCATCTAAAAACAACACGCCATTGTGTGCCAATGATATTTCACCGGGCTTCGGATTTGATGACCCTCCCACCAGCGCTACCGCAGAGCAAGTGGGGCGATACAGTTAAAAAAAATAAAAGATGGACACCAACTTTCATTTAAAAGCAATAACTTACATTAATTCTAATGTAATTTCGTGTCCATCTTTCTCGATGTACAGTTATTTAATTTTAATGTGAAAAGTCCATAATTATTTAATTTCATTTTGTCCCCTGATTTTTGCATATATTTCTAACGGAAAGATAATAATTCATAACTCACGCCTCTTCCGGTGTTATAACAATAGAGGGCTACACGGGGTTGACTTGGGCCACAGCTCTAAACATTAAAAGTGCCGATACACCTACATCAACCGCCCAAATTGGACTCAGAGTTGTATTCAAAGAAATATACACATAAGCTAAACCTCCTCCCTAAATAGGTAAATAACCATTAAATACAATCCTTTAAATCAAGACGCTCTACAGCTAGAAGTTTATGTTATTCTGCAAGTTCTAGTAATTTGATATCAAATGCACTTGCAGTTGCAAACTAAGTTGGAGCACTTAAGTTACTAATAAATCAATCACTTTATGCCCCTCTATTTCTTATTATAGATGAGAGTCGTAAACCTAAATTTGATCTATTTCACACTCTTTCTGAGGTAAATAAAGGCTCGCATTTCGAGCTGAGTACTTAACAATCTCATCTCCATGTGTAGCTATGTAAGAGCGCACAATGTCTTGAGTTATGCCACATACATCATTTACACCTCGAGCGAATACGATTAGAAACTTTCACTGATTGCTGCGTTTGATTCTGCTGTAAAATCATATTATAAGTCTCAGTTTAACCCTCAGCTCTAGTTGATACTATTAACGAATAATTGAGAGGAACCTTTTTATATTCAGGATCAATACCCGCGTTAAAACAAAAGGTAGCTTTTAAATGAATCTATTTACAACTAGTACCTTCAGGAATTGGTATTTGGACTCTTAAGTGCTGAGAGGACGTTAGCTCACCTTGATATATAAAAATTGCTTCACCTTCTTTGCACTCCATAACTTCCTCAAGAGAGATTGGTAATCGCCCACAAACAACATCTTCCAAATCATGTTCTGCTCGCTCAGCATAATGTATTAAAAGTGCTTTTTCTGTTGATGGATTAAGTTCAAAATCTGTTATTGAGCCTGTCGCTTGTAAAGTACCTGATTGGTTTATTGCTATTCACCAATTTTTATAGTCCATTACAGGATTCTGCCTATTTATACCTGCCAGCAGTGAGTTATAGGAAGACAACATTTCTTCCAATGCCTTAGGCACACTCCCACCAGGCATATATAATTCGCCAGTCGCAATACCAAGTTCATACATAAAGTCATCAACCGTTTTAGTCATGTCTATTTTGCTCACGGTTATTGTCAGTGGCTTGCTATATGTTTGCTCTAATTCAGGTGGCTCGCTTTAGTGATATATGTCATCCGCCAACTTTTTAAGCTCAGTATTTAAAAGAGCCTCCCCATCTTTGGGTGATTCGAATGTCACATTTTGATTATTAAGTGGCTGCGGTAAATTTTCAGAAATAACCTTCATAACACGTCCCTGTTTCAATGATATGGTTTTGTATCGGCCTATTCTGATGATTCTTTACATTCATCGTTTTTTAAAAAAGGCAGCCAAGCTAATTGTATTATTTTTAGGGATGGATTATTCTTTAAAAACTTAGGGGAGTAGTCTCTTGCATTTAGCAAGGAAATTGTCAACAGTCTCCGAGCAACATCGCTCGTGGCAGTTTCGAACCTTATCAGGTTTTGACAAGACTTAAGGCAATGGGTCATTTCGGGCAGAGATGGTTTATTGTCTTTTTAGTCTAGTCTGCCCTAAGGATACATAATGAAACTACGCCACCACCAAATTTCACTTCACTTTATAAATAGACCAAACAATTCTGTTATATGCCTATCAAGTAATGATATAGAGGGGGTCTAGTTATGCTCTTAGCCATAGCCGCAATTATTGCGGGGTTTATCTTACTCGTATGGAGTGCAGACCGCTTTGTTGAAGGGGCGGCATCTACAGCTGGCCATGCTGGCTTGCCCTCAATTTTAATTGGTATGGTTATTGTTGGTTTTGGGACTTCGGCTCCTGAAATGGTCGTGTCTGCCATGGCGGCAAGTGATGGAAACCCTGACTTAGCGTTAGGTAATGCACTTGGGTCCAACATTGTAAATATCAGCTTAATTCTTGGTGTAACAGCCATCATTGCGCCTATCACTGTTCAGTCTAAAATTGTTAAAAACGAGCTTCCCTTATTATTAGCTGTCGTACTTTTTTTGGGGTATTTGCTGTATGACGGCGCTTTATCAGTGATTGATGCAAGTCTGTTGCTGGGCGGATTAGTCTTGTTCTTAGTATGGTCTGTGTATTCAGGTATGAAATCACCGAGTGATACCCTTAAAACAGAATTTGATACTGAGCTTAAAAGTCACGCCATGTCTTTAGGGAAAGCAATTTTCTGGCTCATCGCGGGTTTAACATTGCTCATTATTAGCTCTCGTATACTTGTTTGGGGAGCGGTTGAAATTGCAACTGCGCTGGGTGTCAGTGACCTTATTATCGGCTTAACTATCGTTGCATTAGGGACATCTTTGCCAGAGCTTGCAGCTTCTATTATTGCAGCTAAAAAGGGAGAGCATGACATCGCCATTGGGAATGTTGTGGGGTCGAATATGTTTAACATCCTAGCCGTAATTGGTATCGCCGGTATTATTGAGCCTATTCCTCACATTTCTACAGACGTACTTTACAGAGATTGGAGTGTGATGCTTGTACTTTCCGTCATGTTATTGGTTATGGCTTACGGTTTTGGTCGACAAGGCAGAATAAATCGTTGGGAAGGTGGTATCTTGCTTGCCTCCTATATTGCTTACAATGGCTACTTAGTTACCAGTATCATTAGATAACATTTATCGCTAAATTGTTTAGAGCAAAGCGCATATTTTATTTATATTAAAAGGGAAATCATCGATGGACACCATCATAAACTTTTTTTCTGAGCATCAATTGCAACTTATAGCAATAGCAAAGAATACACTGCTGACTATTTTCATTTTTATTGGGGCAAATATTTGTTCAAAATTACTGAAACGTGCCGTACATAAAGGTGTTTACAGACTGAGCAAGCAAGATGAAATCATTACAAAACTGCTTACCACGCTTTCAGGCTATGTGGTTTATTTAATTGCAATTGTGATTATTTTAGATTTATTTGGAGTTAATACGGCTAGCCTTGTTGCACTCGTCGGTGCCGCAGGCTTAGCGATTGGTCTAGCGTTAAAAGATACGCTCAGTAATGTGGCTGCAGGGGTCATGCTACTTTTCCTAAAGCCACTAAAAAAGGCAGAGTTTGTTGAAGTATCAAGCTATACAGGCAGTGTAAAAGATTTAGGGCTATTTACCACAGTCCTTGAAACTGCTGATGGCGTTTTTGTTTCAATTCCAAATAGCACCGTTTGGGCAAATGCGATAAAAAACTTTACTAGAAACGATAAGCGCCGTATGGATATAACAGTAGGTATTTCTTATGGTGACTCAATTGAAGATGGTCTAGCAGCGTTAAAGGAGCTTGTCGGTGAAGAATCTCGAATTCTAATGGAGCCAGCCCCTCAGTATTTAGTACACACATTAGCAGATAGCTCTGTTAACTTGCAGCTTCGTGCTTGGGTCGCTACACCACATTATTGGGATATATATTGGCAAACACAGCGTAAAATTAAAGATAAAGTGGAGAGCAAAGGAATTACCATCCCATTTCCTCAACGTGATTTACATATAGTTAACGGTGATAGGAAATAGAGCAAAAATGTGCTCAGTTCTAAAAAGTTTTTCTATGATAAAGTGACAGGACTGAGCTTTTGCTTTTAGAGCATTGCTCGCGTTTGATTATTACGAAGTAGAGTTTATTATGCTCAAATATTGGTATAAAAACATTCCAGCACACCACAATAGTCCTGAGCTATTTTGGCGAAGCCGTTTGATCGCCCATTCTTTATTGATATGTACTGTGTACTTCTTTGTACTGACTGTTATCAATATCTTTAAATTCAACAGCTATGAACTCGCTTTGCTTGATGCGGTTGGCCTGACTTTGTCTATTTTACTATATGTTTGGTTCATTAATAGCTCAAAAATTAAAGCGGTTTCATGGGCTCTAGTCATTTTGGTCAATAGTTTAATACTAACGTTCATTATCTCAATTAACGGAGCAGCCTACTCATTATTTTGGGCAACATTAATACCTCCTTTCTCATTTTACTTAGTAGGTAGGAACTGGGGAAGTTTACTTAGTGCGTTTGCTTTTGCAGTGTGCGCATTTATAGTTTATGAGCACTCACAGAATCCGGAACCTCTTAAAATTGGCCTTGGCTCTGTTTTTAATATTATTGAAGTTGCCATTGCTCATATTGTCTTATTTCGTTTCTATGAAAAAACTAGGTTTGCTGCTTATGACACATTGGCTGAGAAAAATCGGCTTATTAAAAGACTCGCCGAAACCGATAAACTCACGGGATTGTTTAATCGAGAAAAGCTAGACAGAACTCTTTCAACCTTGTTAGAAAACTCAAACTTTGGCTTAATATTATTAGACATTGACTATTTTAAAGAAATAAATGATACCTATGGTCACTTGGAAGGCGATAAAGCGCTTATCATTGTTTCAAATAAGCTAAAGTCACTATCTCCAAGTCAAGCGTTATGTGCTCGTTGGGGTGGCGAAGAGTTTGTAATATTAATTGAAGCATCGACTTTAGATGAAACAAAAGAGGTTGCAAAGGCTATTGTTAAAGATATAAATAGTATTTGTTTTCACGAAAAAAGATTGTCAGTCAGTTGTGGAGTTACAGTCAGTCGTATTGATGATAATACGCTGAAAGTAATTGAACGTGCTGATTCAGCTTTATATCGTGCAAAGGAAAATGGCAGAAACCGGATTGAGTGCATACTTTGATATCATTTAAATTTTCCCCAGCTCACTTTTCAAAAACGATTTAGAAGAAGATTTCGGGGCAAATACTTTAAACAAACCTAGTTCTGCTATTACCATGCCAACTTAAAATTAAAAAGGAGTAGTACGCTACTCCGTTATTCTGAACTAATACAATTATTTGATAACTTTTAACTAAAGGGTCGTCTTAAATCGCCCTACGGCCTCAACCACTTCTTTTGCACCTTTTTGAATATCATCGATTACACTACCTGCACTATTAGATAATTCTAATGCATCCCTTGCTTCTACTAAGCTAGATTCAATTTGAGTAACCGCATCTTGTGTTAGTACTTTATTTTCGCTCACGACACCTATTATTTGCTCAGTAGCGGCACTTGTTCTTGAAGCCAGCTGCCTTACTTCATCAGCCACAACAGAAAAACCGCGCCCTTGCTCTCCAGCTCTTGCTGCTTCTATTGCAGCATTAAGTGCAAGTAGATTTGTTTGGTCTGCAATACCTTTAATACTATCAACCAGATCAGCTACTTTGGCTGACTGTACATCTAACTTATTAATGCCTTCACTTGCTGTTTCAAGCTTCTTAGAAAGGGCGTTCACAGTTGATATTGTTTGTTTTACGACTTCTAAACCGTTTTCTGCATCTGCGTCTGTTTGTTGTGAAATATCATAAGCAATTTCTGCAGTTTGTGAGATTGCTTGCTCTCTTCTCATTTGCTCTGTAATGACAGTCGCGAACTTAGCAACTTTATACAAGTCACCATTATCGTCATGAATTGGATTATATGAGGCTTCAAGCCATACCTCATTACCATTACTATCAATCCTTTTAAAACGGTCTGAAATAAAGCGTCCTTGCTTCAGCTCAGCCCATAACTGTTTATAAGCATTCGATTCAACCTCATGTGGGTCACAGAACATACTGTGATGCTTTCCCAGTATTTGATTTTGAGAGTATCCCATAGCATGTAAAAAGTTATCGTTAGCATTGAGTATTATGCCATCAAGACTGAATTCAATCACAGCGGAAGAGCGACTTAGAGCAGCAAGCATATCTTCCTTCTCTCTTGATTGAGAAATGGTCCTTGTAAGTTCAGTCGAGTATACGGCTAGTTCATTATTTATTGGTTGTACAATACTTCTTAGCCACAATTCACGACCTGTGTTAGTTTTTAATTGTAGGGCGCCGTGCCAGTGGTGTAATTTTTTTATTGCCGAGAGCAGCTTTTGTGTGTGGGGCTTCTTAATTGATTTTTTTAGGAGCAAATCATTCAGGTTTTTACCAACAATATCATTAACTTTAAAATCTAGTACTGCTGCAAATCTGTCATTAACTTCAATGATAGTGCTATTTTTGCTCAATAAAAAATATAGCATCTCTTCTTTGAGCTCTTGCTTTATATTTTCATATTCAGCAACTTGACCTTTTAGGTAAGCATTTTCGGATAACAGTTTGCGATTAGTAAACCACATTGAGTATGTTCCTTTGAATTATGTACTCAAGAACTGAACAACTTTTATCATCATACAAATAAAATTGTTGTAAATAGCACATTAATATGAATAAGTTCAGAGAAGTTAGAATCATCTAATTTACTCTAATCGCCAAGTATTGTTTTAAAAATATTTTATATACTTATCTTGGAGTATAAAGGATCACCTTTTTAATACTGCAAATACCGCAACAATCAAAATGAAGTAGCGGGTACTATCAAAGCTTACCCAATCAATACAAATGCTAAACAGTGAACTGGGCAATAGCGACTTATAATGAATATGACATCTGAAGCAAGCATTATTACTCTCAGAAACTGACACTCATCTAATATTCGGTATCAGGCGAAGAGAGCAGGTCTGGCAAACTAGTTTTTGGACAGAGGTCATAAATACCTTTCACTCCAAGTTGTATTAAATACATTGTTTTTAATCGGCGGAAATTTGGAACAAGAACAATAAACGATTTTATGGGGAAAATGACTTTGAGACAATTATTGTCCATATAACAAGCTGTAACAAGGTTGATAATTAATCAGAATACTAAGTTTGCTGATACTTCATCCAATTATGTTGGGAGTTTATTAGTGAAGAAATAGCTATTCTTAACCATTGCAATAATTAGTGAAATGATTGCGACCACTACATTAAAGCCTACAAATAGTTTATAAAGTTAATTCCTTCATTCATAGTTTGCTCAGGCGTTTCTTTTTATTCTTCAGTATTGTACCTTAATACCTTAAATTGATATTTGTCTACATAGCATAAGTTGTTTGTACTGGCTTGGGTGTGCCTTTTGTTACTGCAATTGTTTGGTTTGCTTATAGGCAGAAAGTGGATACATGGGGATTTGCTAGTATTGGATTGTTTATACATGGTGTTGCAGTACTGAATCTACTATCCAAAACTATCGCTCTTTGACTGAAGCGAGGCCTATAAGGTTACCTAAAGACAAATCATATTTGACCATAAATCTCAGCGTCGTTACTAGCAAAGAATGAGGCTAATGCGGCTTTGGGTTTATTTTATGGTAATATAGTAATACTACAGTGAATTAACGCACTTTATTCTTCGCAAAAACTTTTTGCCAACTCAAAGGATTTCTGATGATACGCGACGTAAGTATAGGTAAAAGATCAAGTTTTGCTTTTGGTTCAATAGGCGCAGTGATTTTGCTCTTAGCTAGCTTCTCTATTTTTCAATTAAGTAAGCTTGGTGATGAGTTTGAAGTGGTCACGGCACATAGAGTTGTAGTGGTCAACTAATTTTGGCCACAGTTTTAGAATCTTGGTATCTAACCTCTGATTCATTTGGCGCTAAACCAG
>NZ_JBPNYQ010000019.1:0-63622 GCF_051235485.1 Pseudoalteromonas nanhaiensis
CCCACACAGATGATTGCTTTATATTGTTAAAGAACGTTTCGAGTTGCTTTCGCGTCTCGAGGGATGCGTATAATACACCCTTAATTTTTTGAGTCAATACTTAATTTTAAACTTTCTTTTTAGACCGTTTTAAACCGAAGTTTTACTTAACTCTCTGTCAGTTTGTTCAGCGCTTTTCATTGCTGCCCGCCGTGTCAGTGGATGCGCATTATAGGGAGATGGATTTTTAACGCAAGCACTTTTTGAAGGTTTTTTTGAATATTTTCAAATTAATCAGATACCCACCAAGCGCAAACAGGTTACCCACAAACACCTGTGGATAACTGATGTTTTTTAGCAGAATAACTAAACTCTCCTCGCTTGTTATGGTAACTTGCGCCGCAGATTTTCCACTCGCTCACAAGGCAAGAAAAATGACAGACATTATAAATAGTATAAGTGGTCTCCTTTGGGGTCACATTCTGGTTTACCTTTTAATAGCTGCGGGGCTATTTTTCACTCTTCGACTCGGTTTTATTCAATTCACTCAATTCCCACATATGATCAAAGTGATGTTTCAGAGCCGCCAAGGTTCTGGCGATGGCATTTCTTCATTCCAAGCATTTTGTACTTCTTTAGCTGCGCGAGTAGGTACGGGTAATATGGCAGGTGTTGCCGTTGCACTTTATTTAGGCGGTGCCGGGGCAATTTTTTGGATGTGGCTTATTGCTTTAATAGGTATGGCGACAAGTTTTGCCGAGAGTACTCTTGCTCAGGCATATAAAACCGTCGATGAAGATGGCAACTTTCGCGGTGGCCCTGCTTATTATATGGAATATGGTTTGGGCAAACGTTGGATGGGAGTCATTTTCTCTCTTTGCCTTATTCTTGCTTTTGGTTTGGTATTTAATGCAGTTCAATCAAACTCTATTGCTGCTGCATTTGATGTTGCGTTTGGGATTCCAAACTATGTTGTAGGCATCGGCTTAGTATTAGGGTCTGGCATTATCATTTTTGGTGGCTTAAAAACTATTTCACGTTTTGCAGAAATGGTTGTGCCATTTATGGCGCTGGCTTATTTGCTAGTTGCACTCTATGTATGTGCCATGAACTACGATTTACTACCAAATGTGTTCATGCATGTTATTAATAGTGCCTTTGGTATCGAGCAAGCAGGCGCTGGTGCAATTGGTTATGGTGTTATGCAGGCGATGATCCAGGGTATTAAACGTGGCTTATTCTCTAATGAAGCTGGTATGGGTAGCGCTGCAAATGCTGCTGCAACGGCAACACCTAACCCGCCTCACCCTGCCTCACAAGGTTATGTGCAAATGCTCGGTGTATTTGTAGATACAATTATTATTTGTACTGCAACCGCAGCCCTTATTTTATTATCACAACAGCTTATACCTGATTCAGGTGTGACTGGTATTGCATTGACGCAAGCTGCCCTTGAAGAACATGTTGGTAGCTGGGGAGCAACCTTTGTTGCGATTGCAATTTTGTTTTTTGCATTTACCTCGATTGTTGCTAATTATTCTTACGCGGAAACCAATTTATTATTTTTAGAACATAACCATGCATCGGGCATGTTGATCTTCCGATTATTAGTACTTGGTATGGTGATGTTTGGTGCGCTCGGCGAATTACCTTTAGTATGGACGCTTGCCGATATTTCGATGGGCTTGATGGCAATTGTTAACGTCATCGCTTTATTTATGCTTTCGGGTGTCGTTATTTGGCTTGCGAAGGATTACAACTCACAACGTAAAGCAGGTAAATTACCTACTTTCGATCCTTCGCAAAACAAAAAGCTCGATCAAACTATTCCTAAAGGCGCGTGGCGCAAATAATCAAGCCAAGTGATTACTTAATTAGGGAGCGATTGTGCTCCCTTTTTTGTATTTGCTAATTTTTCAAAAACAGACAATATGAATGTGATTTGCTGTTCGTTAAGTTTGGATTCAAGCTGCGTAACAAGCTGCTCTTTTATTTGCGCTTTTAATGCTTGTTTTTGCTCTGCAGTTAATAATGGCTGCGATTGTTGCTGATAAGATTGCACGGCGGTGAGCATAGCCATCACCACGTCATTATCAAAGTCGGTTAGCGCCGCTTTCGCATTACTGATGACTTGTTCTGACTTTTCAAATGCGGTCGATACTTTATCAACAAGCACACTGACTTCATGAATTTTAAGTACGTCGTTAATGTTCGACATAATAATCGCAACAGGTATTAGTACTAGTGAGATTGCTAAACAAAGCCCAAATACGGCGCCCACCCAAAACTGATTTAAGCCACGTTTAAATTGCTCCATTATCTTTCCTTGATCCTATTTATTGATTAAAACTTGAAACGCGTTAGCTGTTTTAAAAAGACTAAGGAAACTATAAAGCTATTTTGGCAATAAAAAAATAATTTGATGAGATTATAAAAAGAAATATAAATGAAATAGAGAAGAGGTATTTTATGTAAATGGTGCCCGGGGCCGGACTTGAACCGGCACGCTGTTACCAGCGAGGGATTTTAAATCCCTTGTGTCTACCAATTCCACCACCCGGGCATCGGGTCGCTCGTAAGAGCATGTGGAGTATTATATGGAGGCGGAACCCGGAGTCGAACCGAGGTAGACGGATTTGCAATCCGCTGCATGGCCACTCTGCCATTCCGCCTTATCGCTTCCAAATAATTGGAGCGGCACACGAGGCTCGAACTCGTGACCTCAACCTTGGCAAGGTTGCGCTCTACCAACTGAGCTAGTGCCGCAAATTTGTTTCTGTCAGTGTTTTGTCCGTTGGTGCACAACCTTTAGGTTGCGATGATAACGTTCTGGCAACTGAGCTAGTGCCGCAAAATTTTAATTAGTTACCACTAAAAATGGTGCCCGGGGCCGGACTTGAACCGGCACGCTGTTACCAGCGAGGGATTTTAAATCCCTTGTGTCTACCAATTCCACCACCCGGGCATCGGGTTTGCTATTTAAAGCAAGTGGATAAAGCTAATATGGAGCGGCACACGAGGCTCGAACTCGTGACCTCAACCTTGGCAAGGTTGCGCTCTACCAACTGAGCTAGTGCCGCATCATATTAACTCTAGAGTTAAATCGTAATTTTAAAACTACATTTGGTATTGTAGTTAACCACAAAATGGTGCCCGGGGCCGGACTTGAACCGGCACGCTGTTACCAGCGAGGGATTTTAAATCCCTTGTGTCTACCAATTCCACCACCCGGGCATCGGGTTGCTCATAGAGCGCGTGGAGTGTTGAATGGAGGCGGAACCCGGAGTCGAACCGAGGTGGACGGATTTGCAATCCGCTGCATGGCCACTCTGCCATTCCGCCAAATTAGATAATTGGAGCGGCACACGAGGCTCGAACTCGTGACCTCAACCTTGGCAAGGTTGCGCTCTACCAACTGAGCTAGTGCCGCTTTCTTTATCTTGGGGGCTATGCCCTCTCAACACGGACGCATTCTACAGAGATTATTAAACGCGTCAATATAAAAAATGCTAGTTTTGAACTGTTTGCTTATTTTTTATCTAAAACGGTGTGTAATTATACGCTTAGGATCAATTTTTGGTCAATTCTGACCATGCTGCCATTAAATACTGCAGCATAGAACTAAGCGTTAAGAATGTTGCAACGTATAAAAGACCATAACTTAAGTAGATCATCCATGTATCAAATTGCCAAATCAAACCAATAATGGCTAGCATTTGTGCCGCAGTTTTAAACTTACCCATGTTAGATACGGCTACATTGTCACGCTTACCCTGCTCTGCCATCCATTCACGTAATGCAGAAATAACGATTTCGCGGCTAATAATAACTAATGCAGGTATAGTCATATACAAACTTTGATAATGGCTTGATAAAGCAACCAGTGCTGCACACACCATTACTTTGTCAGCAACAGGATCTAAAAACGCACCAAATGGCGTTGACTGATTTAAACGACGCGCAAGATAGCCATCAAGGATATCTGTGATTGACGCAAGCCAGAAAACAAACGCAGCTGCGAAAAACGCCCATGAGAAAGGCAAATAAAATATCACCAAAAAAATGGGGATAAGAAAAAGTCTAAAGGTTGTGAGTGTGTTTGGAATATTCCACATAACTACTTGGAGATGTCTTTTTTTACTATATTCGCACGAAGGCTACGCCTTGTCATGCAAATGATTAAATATCTTTTCAGCCATTTCAGGGCTGATCCCAGGAACTTGTTTTAATTGGTCTATATTAGCAGCTTTTACCCCTTGCATGCCCCCTAAATATTTTAATAATGCCTGTCGGCGCTTTTGTCCAACACCGGTAATTTCTTCTAATAATGATTGCGTGCGTTGTTTTTGACGTTTATTACGATGCCCAGCAATAGCAAAACGGTGCGACTCATCACGTATATGTTGGATTAAATGCAGTGCCGGCGCGTCTGAATCAAGTGGTATTGTTTTTCGTCCACCATCAATTAATAGCGTTTCTAAACCTGGTTTTCGGCTTGTGCCTTTTGCAACACCCACCAGCAATGGCATTTTATTATGTGGCCAGTTTTCAAAATATTGTTCAGCACGAGATAATTGCCCTTTACCCCCATCAATAAAGATGACATCTGGAATTTTTTCTTCATCGACTACTTTGTTGTAGCGTTTATTAAGTGCAAATTCCATTGCAGCATAGTCATCACCGCCAGTGATGCCGGTAACATTAAAACGGCGATACTCTTTATTATTTGGACCTTGCGAATCAAACACCACACAACTTGCAACCGTGTTTTCACCCATTGTATGGCTGATATCAAAACATTCCATACGATTTATATCATCTAGGCGTAACGTTTCTTTTAATTGTGCGTAGCGTTTATTAATTGAGTCCTGCGTGCTTTGCTTAACACTAATGCTGTTAAGGGCATTTTTATTAGCAAGCTTAAGATACTGAGCTCGCTCACCACGATTAGCGACTTTTAAACTCACTTTACGCTCAGAAATTGCCGTAAGTGCATCGCTTAGAGGCTCACTCTCTTCGATTGTAAACGGTAAGATGATTTCTTTGGCAATGCGCCCTGTTGCACCAGGTGCTAAGTAATACTGGCCTAAAAAGGAAGTTAAAATCTCTTCTTGCCCAGAGTCTTTAGGCACTTTAGGGAAATAGGTTTTGCTACCAAGTACCTTATGATCGCGGATCATTAATAAGTGAACCGCATTTAAACCATTTAAATGCGCAAAGCCAACCACATCCATTTCGGCATGATTACCGGAAATCGATTGCTGTTCCTGCATTTTCCGAAGTAACATAATTTGGTCGCGTACTTTTGCAGCGAGCTCAAATTTAAGCTCTTTGCTTGCTTGCTCCATTTTAGCAATTAAATCAGCAATAACTTCATGAGATTTGCCTAGTAAAAACTTACGTACAAAATCGACTTCTTGTTGATATTCTTCATCGGTAATTTTATTAACACACGGCGCTGAGCAACGTTTTAACTGATATTGTAAACATGGACGACTTCGAGCTCGGTAATAGGCATCTTCACATTGGCGAACCGGAAAGATTTTTTGCATTAAACGCAGGCTTTCAGATACCGCCCCTGCACTTGGGAATGGACCAAAATACTCGCCTTTGATTTTACGACTACCACGATGAAAAGCGAGTCGCGGGTGTTTGTGATCAGTTAAAAGAATATAAGGGTATGATTTATCATCGCGCAGTAAAATGTTGTAACGAGGCTGATATTTTTTTATTAAGTTGTTTTCAAGTAATAAGGCTTCGGTCTCTGTGTTAGTCAGGGTGACTTCGATACCGCAAATATTGCTTACTAAGACACGTGTTTTACTATCAGTTACATTACTGCGAAAGTAACTAGTTACGCGCTTTTTTAGATTTTTAGCCTTACCTACATAAATAACTTGCCCTTCACTATCAAGCATTCGGTAGACACCGGGCTCACTTGATAGTGTTTTAAGAAAACGGGCTGGTTCGAAATCAGACATTGAGCAAATTAATGCGAACTATCAATGTCGATCATTTTGTGACGAATTGCTAAATGCGTAAGTTCAACATCACCACCCACATTTAGCTTTTCAAACATGCGATAGCGATAGCTATTCACTGTTTTAGAACTTAGGTTCAAACGCTCTGCTATGTCTTGTGCCTTTTCACCTTTGGTGATCATCAGCATAATTTGCAGTTCACGCTCAGAAAGACTCTGAAACGGATTTTCGTCTGTGCGTCCGCTTACCTGTGCAAGGGCAATTTGCTGAGCAATTTCAGGCGCGATATAACGTTGGCCGGCATTTACAGCACGAATAGCGTTAACCATTTCATCAGAGCCGGCACCTTTAGTTAGATAACCATGAGCTCCGATTTGCATCACTTTGCTTGGGAATGGATCTTCACAATGCACCGTCAGCACGATAATTTTTACATCAGGGCAATAACGACAGATTTTCTTAGTTGCCTCTAAACCACCGATACCTGGCATGTTCATGTCCATCAACACGATATCAGGCGAATGTTGACGGCAAAATTGCACCGCTTCTTCACCGGTTTTAGCTTCACCAACCACTTTAAAACCACGAACATCATCAAGTATACGTCTGATACCTGTCCGTACAAGCTCATGGTCATCAACTAAAAGTACATTAATCAATGGAACACCCTCAAATAACCCAAATACATGCTTGTGTAAATTTAATGTGCCACATTAGCACAGAATGAGTGAAACAATAAATCAAATTATTGTTTCACTCATCATTTTATGCGGCGTTTTTCTCGCTAAAACGATCAACCCACAGCGCAATAATACCATCACCTGTAACATTACAAGCTGTACCAAAACTATCCTGTGCTAAATAAAGTGCAATCATTAATGCCACTGCGCCTTCATTGAAACCAAGCATGCTTGTTAATAGTCCTAATGCCGACATAACCGCACCACCCGGCGCTCCAGGAGCTGCAATCATGACAACACCTAACATCATAATAAATGGCAACATACCAAATAAAGATGGTACATCCATATTCGGTGATAAGAACATCACTGCCATTGCACATGTCACAATGGTAATTGTTGAACCCGATAAATGGATGGTTGCACATAACGGCACTGTAAAGTTTGCAACATCTTCTTTTACATTATTAGCTTTACTTGAGCGCAGCGATACAGGAATTGTTGCTGCACTCGACATTGTACCTAAAGCAGTAAAGTAAGCGGGTAGCATATTTTTTACAAGCTCTAATGGGTTTCTTTTTAATAAAAGTCCCGTTGAGACATATAAAACGGTTAGCCATAACCAATGCATGATCAATGCTGCAAGTAATACAATACCAAATGTTTGCAGCGTATCTACCACAGTGCCAGCGACTGTCATCTCTGCAAATACACCGGCAATATAAAACGGTAATGCTGGAATAATAACCTTTGCTAATAAGCCATCAATTACATCACGACCCTGATCAGAAACTTTCTTCAACATATCAAGTTGCATTTGGCTCATACCAATACCAAAAATGAAAGCCGCAGCTAACGCCGTCATTACGCTCATAAGTGGTGGAATTTCTAAATCAATAAAGCTGCCCACTTCTGTAGCTACTTCAGCTTCAAACGTTAAGCCCCCATCAAACAATGGGATCATGGCGCTGACTAATAAAAACGCTAAGGTGCCAGCAATAATCGTTGACCCATAAGCAAAACCGACAGTTTTGCCAAGTAAGTGGCCAGAACCTTTTGGTAAGCCAGCAATACCAGATGCGATAAAAAATAAAATAATCAGTGGAATGGTAAAGGTGATCAACTGACCTATTATTTCTTTTACTGTATAGAGGAGTTCAACACCTGTTAGCGGCACATACAAGCCCACTAAAATACCGGCAACAATACCAGCAATTAATTTTAGAATTAAATTCATAACGATCACTTCAATTTTTAGGTGGTAACCTTTTACCACGTTTTAGTTTACTTTTGTTATAAAACAGCCAAATTAACGTTTAACTGCGCAAATTACCACCACAGCTTCGCAGAATCTAATTTGAACGTAAATATATGCGTCCTATCGCGTTGCATTTGTTAACAAAGTTGCAAGTTAATAACATGCTCGCAATTTTGAATACCCGTGTAGTTCTTATGTATAAATCTATATTAAGTGCCGCTCTACTGAGCACACCTTTTACTTCCTTGGCCACCAGCCAACCCATCACCCTCCCTTTTGTTGCGGAAAAAGCAACAATTGACGGAAAGCTAAATGAAGCAAGTTGGCAACACGCAAAAAAAATCACGATTGATAATGTCACGTGGCCTTATGAAAACAGCAAAAGCCCAGTGACCACACACGCCTATGTCTATGAAGATGGCGAGACGTTATTTATTGGCTTTGAAGCAAACGACCCAAATCCAGAACTAATTCGCGCTTTCTATCGTGACCGTGATGCAGCATGGGATGATGACTTAGTGGGGCTGAAAATTGATTCATACAATAATGCTCAATTAGCTTATCAGTTTTTTATTAACCCACTTGGCGTACAACAAGACTCGATAGAAAACGAACTGACTAAACATGAAAGCTCATCATGGGACGGTATTTGGGATAGTGTTGGTGTTATTCACGATAAAGGCTACACAGTAGAAGTGGCTATTCCCTTACGCGTATTGAATTTTGACGACAGCGTAGCAACCAAAACGATGGCGATGGAGTTTTTACGATTTTTACCGCGTAGTGAACGTTTGCGTATCTCAAATATGCAAATTGACCATGGTAACAATTGTTGGATTTGCCAAATGCCAAGTTACCAAGGTTTTGAACAAGCAAAGCAAGGCAATAACGTGGCGATTATTCCATCTGTGGTGCTTGGCAAAAATGAGACTCGTGATATCGATGGCGCACAAGTGGCTGATTGGGAGTCAGAGAACAATACTGAAGCCAGCCTGGATGTTAAATGGGGGATCACCCCAGATATTACCTTAAATGCGACGATTAACCCTGACTTTTCACAGGTTGAAGCGGATGTTGCTCAATTGAGTGTGAATAATAATTTCAGCTTGTTCTTCCCAGAAAAGCGTGCCTTCTTTTTAGATAACGCTGACTACTTTGCATCAACACTTAACCTTATTCATACCCGTAATATTGCCCAACCAGATTATGGAACCAAGATCACAGGTAGCAAAAATGGCCATACATTTGCCGGTTTTATTGCCAATGATACGCAAACCAATGTGTTGATCCCGGGCAATTTAGGTTCATCTCTTGTCGCCCTTGACGAGAAAAGTGAAAACGGTGCTCTGCGATACCGATACGACTTTGAATCAGGGTTATCACTTGGTTCAACAGCAACTCACAGACAAAGTGATGATTATAGAAACACGGTTTATAGTATTGATAGTAAATACAAACCAACAGTGAACGATGTTTTCCTAGTACAAGTATTAAAGTCACAAACGCAATACAGTCAGGATTTTATTGGCGAGTTATGTGATGGTGATAACTGTTTACAACCTGAGCAAGTAATTTGTGAATTAAATAGTGATTGCGACTATAACGAAGGTGTACTTCGTGTTTTAAGTAAAGAACAACAATCGGGTACTGGCTACTATGTTAAGTATCAACATGATGAGAAGTACTGGCGTGCATTTGCTGACTATAATTATCGCGATGCTGATTTAAGAGCTGACTTAGGTTTTATCTCGCAAGTTGATTTTAAAAAGTTTACTACAGGTGGCGAATACCGCTGGTATGGTGATAAAGGTAATTGGTGGAACCGCGCTAACCTGTATGCCGATTGGGATATTACCCACAACGAAAATAATGAACTTCTTGAAAAAGAAGCACAAACCAGCTTTTCTGTCAGCGGCCCATTACAAAGCTTTTTTGAAGTCTCTGTTGAACACCGAAACCGTACAGGTCTTCGCCACGATAAATCACGTTTAGATATAGACGGCAACACAGATTTATTTAGCGAAAATGGCGTTGGCTTTTACAGTGATTTTAAACCAACCGCTGGGGTCTTTGCTTCTTTATATATGTATACAGGTAATGCCGTTGACTTAGCCAATAACCGCACTGGTGATAAGTTTCATATACGCCCGGTACTGAATATGAATCTTGGTAAACATTTTGAAGTACGTTTACGTCATACTTATGAGCAACTTGAAGCTGATGGAAGCGAAGTATTTACCGCAAATTTAAGTGATGTGCGGTTAACTTACCAGTTTAACGTGAATAGCTTTTTACGCCTTGCAGTCATTTATACCGATTTAGAACGTAATCAAGCTAATTACATTGATGATGTAGATAGCCAATATAAAAAGTTAGCCACCCAGTTATTGTATTCTTACAAACTGAACCCGCAAACAGTATTCTTTGCAGGTTACTCTGATAATGGCTATCAAGATGATGAACTTTCATCGATAACTAAAGAGCAGCGTACCCTATTTGCTAAATTTAGCTACGCTTGGTTACTTTAAGACTCCACTAGCGCACCTTTCGGTGCGCGCCCTTCTTTTTCCACCTTATTACTAAATGCTATAAGCCTATTCGCTATATGTTATAGCCAAACTTTACTTTCGTTTTTTAATAGTCACAGTAAAGTGTGACTATTACAGATCAATAGCCTAAGCTAGTTGATCACGATTGAATAAATTGCTTCCAAGGGAACACTATGTCTAACATTTTTGAAGATAATTCATTAACAATTGGTAATACACCGATTGTAAAGCTTAACCGCGTAACCTCAGGTAATGTTTTTGCTAAAGTAGAATCACGTAACCCAAGCTTTAGTGTTAAATGCCGTATTGGCGCTTCAATGATCTGGGAAGCAGAAAAGTCAGGCGTATTAACCAAAGACAAAGAGTTAATCGAGCCGACTTCTGGCAACACAGGTATTGCACTTGCGTTTGTAGCAGCTTCTCGTGGCTATAAATTAACCCTGACTATGCCTAATACGATGAGCCTAGAGCGTCGTAAACTATTAAAAGCGTTAGGTGCTAACCTAGTTTTAACTGATGGCGCTAAAGGTATGAATGGCGCGATTGAAAAAGCAAAAGAAATTCAAGCAAGTGAGCCTGGAAAATACATTCTTTTACAACAATTCGAAAACCCAGCTAACCCAAAAATTCACTTTGAAACAACGGGTCCTGAAATCTATGAAGCAATGGACGGTAAAATCGACATCTTCGTAGCAGGTGTTGGTACAGGTGGTACTATTACAGGTGTTAGCCGTTACCTTAAACTAGAAAAAGGCCTAAACGTGCAATCTGTTGCTGTTGAGCCAACTAATTCTCCAGTTATTAGCCAAACCTTAGCTGGTGAAGAAATTAAACCGGGTCCTCATAAAATCCAAGGTATCGGTGCTGGCTTCATCCCAGGCAACCTTGATTTAGAAGTTGTTGATGCCGCTGAGCAAGTATCAAATGAAGATGCAATTGCAATGGCTCACGAGCTTATGAAAAACGAAGGTATTTTAGTAGGTATTTCGTCTGGTGCTGCAGTGGTTGCTGCAAAACGCCTTGCTGAAAAACCTGAAAATGCGGGTAAAAACATCGTTGTTATTTTACCAAGTGCTACTGAGCGTTACTTATCTAGCCCATTATTTGCTGAAGAATTCAGTGAAAAAGAGTTAGTTCAATAACGAGTGCAGTTAATTTAAGAAAGGATGCCAAGGCATCCTTTTTTATTGCCAAGCAAAAATAAATCCCACAATTTTACTAAGTTAACTTTACATCTCAGTCATTTAGTCACACACTTAAAATTATTTAATCTAGCAAATCAAAGCATAATGAAAAACGTACTCTTAATTTTTGCTCTATTGAGTAGTTGCTTAATGTTGGGTTGTGGCTCTGAAGAGTCACCTCAGGGCGAAAAAAATACCCCAGGCAACACAGCCACGCTTTATTTTGATGCACTGTATAACCAAAACGATTTAAATCAAGCCATGGAATACGCAACTCCAAAAATGGCTCGCATTATGAAATCTTATGGCACCGCAAACCAATTCGCTCGTAACCTAATTAACATGCAATACGACGAAGTTGTAATTGAAGTTGATATGACCAATATGAGTTTACGTGAACAGTACGGTGATAAGGCTAATATTAATTTAATCTTTACGGGTTACTTCAACGGTAAAAAAGTGGATGATATGCGCAGTGTAAAAATGATCCGCAAAAAAGGTAATTGGTATATAGAAAAGATTAACGCCGATCCATTTGCTCGATAGATAGTTATCTTAAAGTAAAAATGGGCCTAAAAAGGCCCATTTTTTGATTCCGTGTATAAATTACTCTTCATCAAATTCTTGGTGTTGACGCTGTGCAGGGCGCGCTAAGATCTCAACATAAAACGATGTTAAGCCTTTGGCTTCAATATCACTAATACATTTATTAATCTCTGCTACGTGAACAACTTCGGCTTCATCCGCTGATTCACCAAACTTACAGTCAAATGCCCAATAATCAGCACCAGCTGGGAGTGTTTTATTACGCTCACGTTTCAAATATTTTTTTACTTCGTGTTTGGCTGCATCAACCATGCGAGGGTACTTAATCTTCTCGTGGTTAAGCGTGAATGTCTTCTTCATTATAGTCCTAATAGCTTGGTTCAATGACAATGGCGCTAAGCCATAGGCACACAGTATAACAAGGCCATAAAAAATTAGCTGTATTTTTTCTTATGTTGCTTGAATTTACTTATTAAAGTGTAGATTAATTTATTTATGTGACAATGTAGTTAATCAATTAGGCTGAAATTAAATGCAAAGGTTGATGAATAGCATCTTCTGTTAAACTATCGTAAAAAGCTGCAGCGTCAATTTGGGCACGCTCAGTTGGTTGATTTTTATCAAGGTAGCGTTTTCTTACTGCGGGCTCACAATTGTCTATCACTTCTAGTGGAATGTGATTTTTATCATCTCGAACATGCAATGGCTCAGGTGCTAAACAATGACGTAAGCGAATGTCTGAAAGACCACCTTGAAGTAATCGAAGAGCATTATCTTGACCAATCAACATATCAAATTGCTCTGGTGCTAATGATTGCTTAGGACCTGCCCCTAACTGGGCTCTAAGCACCTCTTCTGAAACGTGAGGATTACTTATTTCTGTTTTAGGTAGATGAAATTGACTAAAATCAAGTGCGTCATGTGAGAGCATTGCTAATAATAATGCAAACTCACCAGAGCGATGTTCATGAACACTTTTATTAAGACGATTATCGAGTTGACTCTCATTGAGCAACAAACCATCAACTTGCATAGACTTTAGCCAAATAGATTCCAGATTAATCAGTTATCGGCATTAATCCAATTTTCTTTAGTTTTTTTCTTTACTTAAATAACCAGTTTGCTATTATCAGCGCCGTTGCATTGGAGGGGTTCCCGAGCGGCCAAAGGGATCAGACTGTAAATCTGACGGCTCAGCCTTCGCTGGTTCGAATCCAGCTCCCTCCACCACTTCCTTCTGGTAGTGTGGCCAAATGCAATAGTAAAATCTGTGTGGAGGGGTTCCCGAGCGGCCAAAGGGATCAGACTGTAAATCTGACGGCTCAGCCTTCGCTGGTTCGAATCCAGCTCCCTCCACCACTCTTTACTCTTTCTAGCTTTACTCTTTCTAGCTTTACTCTTTCTAGCTTTACTCTTTCTAGCTTATCGCTACCAACTCAAACTACTGCCATTTTGTTTCAACCATTGCTCAGCGTTTTTATAGTCTGGATAAAACTGTCTAACACGTTGCCAAAACTTAGCACTGTGATTCATATGTTTAAGATGAGCAAGTTCGTGTACAACCACATAATCAATCACCCATGTCGGTGCACTCACTAAATGTAAATTAAAGGTCAGCTCTCGACGCTTATTACAACTTCCCCAACGACGTTTATAATGTTGAATTTTAAGTTTTGTGGGCAGAGCTTCAGACATCTGCAAACAATAATCATGAACACGCATTTCGATATAACTCTCTAGCTTTTCGTGTAAAAACTGCTCGAGCAGTGCTAAATAGTTTGCTTCTTGATGTTTGACCCGTGATGAAATAGATAAAATAAGCCGACACTGTGCATCTTGTTGCCAAGTGCTTTTAGTGCCTTTAGCAAATACTATCGGCACATTTTGTCCAAATAACTTAATCGCCGCGTTTACAAGAGGAAGTTGGCGGCGTTCAGCATGAATGGATTGTTTGGCAATTTGTTCATCGACCCAATCTTGCTTGGTCTTTAACCAGGCATCAATCTCAGTTTGTGGAACATAAAAAGGCGCATAAACAGTGAGTTTCTGTTCAGCAACTTTAATAGCCACTGTGGTTCTGCGTTTACTGCGCTTTAGGGTGTAGTTCAACAAATATAAGCCAATTCAATTAATAAAAAGTATGGATTCCATTTTACCCTGTAAAATAACTGCTAATCTATAAAGATGACCAACAAATAATTTTCATGTTTATGTCTGATAAACCTTGTTGTAGTTATACCTCGCCTTCAGGAAAGAAATGCTTGGAAACCGATATGGGGTCTGGATTCTGTTTTTGGCACGATAGTAAGTTTGATAAGTCAGGACTAGATCTAACCCAGAAATTAGAGCGTTATGCGAAAAAAGGTGGTTTACTGCATGGGTTACAGCTAAAGCGCGCTAACCTCAGTGGTCTTAATCTTATTAAGCAGGATGATGAGGAGGGATATGACCTATCCTACTGTAACTTTTATCGAGCAAACCTATCAGGCGCACACCTTTTTAATAACAAAATCGCTAACGCATCATTAATGAAAGCAAATCTTCACGATGCCAGCTTACATTATTGCGATTTAAAGAATACAAACTTATTAGGGGTTAAGTTTAATGATAGTCGTATTGACAATATCGATTTAGGCGACCATTTACTGCAAGAAGCACAGGCCATTAAAGCTCGCAAAAATAGACAGTATGATGAAGCTCGTGACTTATTCGAACAATCCGAAGAGATATATCGAAACTTAAGGAAGGCATCTGAAAACCAAGGACTTTTTGAACTGGCTGGCAACTTTACTTATAAAGAGCTTAGAATGCGCCATGCCCAATATCCAAAAGGATCAACAAAACAAATTACGTCGAGTTTTATTGATATGCTTTGTGGGTATGGTGAAAAGCCTGAAAACGTTATTCGCTTTAGCCTTTCGCTGATAATCTGCTGCGCAATTTGTTACTTTCTATTCGGTGTCAGCTATAGCGATACAATTTTGCAACTTAGCCTTGATAACACTTGGCAAGACAACTTATCTGCCTTATTGAATAGTTTTTACTTTAGTGTAGTAACATTCACAACGCTTGGATACGGAGATATAACTCCCATAGGTTTTTCACGATTTATTGCTGCATTAGAAGCATTTTGTGGTAGTTTTTCTCTCGCTTTGTTTGTGGTTGTATTTGTAAAACGTATGACTCGCTAAAGCATAATGTATGAACCAACGTGCTTTTTAGCTTGATACATTTTTTTATCTGCTCGGTTAATTAGTTCTTCTGCATCAACAGTGCTATCAAGTGGGGCTGCGATTATGCCAACACTTAAATGTAATTCCGGATACTGCTCCTCAAAAATACCTATTAGCTTTTCACAGATATGGGTTGCACTAGCAACTTCACAATCTGGCAAAATGATGCAAAATTCATCACCGCCGTAACGACATGGAACGTCTATTTCACGAATATTTTCCAACAAATATTGGCCTATGTACTTAAGAACTTCATCACCTTTTTGATGGCCTTGCGTATCGTTGATTGATTTAAAGTCATCTAAGTCAAAATAGACAATTGTAAGCGGTGATTTATGGCGCCGAGCTCTTGCTAAGTCACGCTGTAAAAGCTCTTGCATTACGCGTCGATTATAAAGGTTCGTAAGAGGGTCTAGTTTAGCCAGCTTTTCAAGCTCTTGAGTTCGTTGTGCGACCTTTTCTTCAAGTCCTTTTGCGTAGACTTCTGTTCGACGTTTTGCGTTCTCAATCTCTCCAACTAAGCTATCTATGTAAGTATCAAACACTAAGGTAGTATCAAAATAAATTAATCTATCAATAACCGTTAGAGTTTGTTGTAATTCAGCTTGGTCACTAATCTTATCTCTAAGCACATCAAAGATCAGTTCTTTAAGCGTACAAACTGCCGACAAATAGAGTTTAGGTTCTACCCCAATACGTTTGTGAACCATACCAATTCTTAGTCTATTGTTGACATATTCATGCTCATAGCGACCACAAAATAAATCAATAATATATTGACGCTGCGCATCTCTTAATCGGGTTAATGTATCGGCATCACCAATTAACAATGATATTTCATCGACTTCTGTTTGCTTTTTATAAAAATCACTCACCACATCTTCAATCGCTGATTCAATAATTGGTTTGTAATTAATTAGTGATGATAAACTTTTCGAAGTGAGCCCCAGTAAACTCATTCTGTGCTGAATTTCAACGTCATTAATTTTCATTTGGTCTACTAAAGTCTGTTCAGTTCTACGCATTTACCACCTCAAAATACTCCTTTTTAACTAAATATAGCCAAGGAATTAAAACCTACGAAGTTTAGTTAGAGTATTTTCTCAAAATAACTAACAATTTATATTAGACTAGTTATAAAGGCAGTGACGAATAAATATGATGATAAATACGTTTTTTATAACCGATCAAAATCCCAGCTTAATTGTTAATGGGATCTACGACCCCACATTAGTGACGCTTTCAATCGCAACAGCTATTTTTGCCGCCTATTTTTCACTTTATATTATAGATTTAGCAAACAAGACTGAGTTTATCTCGTACCAAAGGTTAGGCAGTGCAACGGGCGCATTAGTGATGTCTGGTGGGATATGGAGTATGCATTTTATCGGTATGCTCGCTTTTTCTCTGTGTACGACAGTTAATTACGACCCCACACTCACGTTTTTATCCTTCCTACCTGCATTTTTAGCTTGTTACATATGCTTTTCAATCTTCAGGCGCCATTATATGTCGGGTATCCCGCGTGCAATTAAATTAGCCTTGGGATCAGTTTTACTTGGAGCAGGTATTGGCACAATGCATTATACAGGCATGGCTGCGATGGAGATGAGCCCTCTGCTTCGCTATGACCCTAGCTGGTTTTCTGCCTCCATAATTGTTGCTGTCCTTTTATCTTTTATCGGGTTGTATTCACGTTTTCATTTGAGTGATCACTTCAAGGCACTATCAGCGCTCCAAAATCGCCTTATTTGCGCCATTATATTTGGTTTTGCAGTATCAGGAATGCATTACATGGGTATGGCTGCAACTCGGTTTGTAGCCACATCCCCTCTGCTATCTGAAAATGTCCAAACATCGCAGCTGGTTTTTATTGCAATTAGCGTCTCATTCGCCACCGTATTACTTACCACTTTAGTCGGAATATTTAACGGTATGGTGCGTTTTCGCTTGCTACTCGCTGAAAAGTCTGCAGAAGAATCTCGTCTAGAAGCCATTTTAAGCACTGCTGTTGATGGTATTGTGACTATCAACATCAAAGGAGTGATATTGAGCTTTAATAAAGCAGCAGAGAACATTTTTGGCTGGCAGCAACACGAAGTGTTAGGCAAAAATGTAAAAATACTAATGAATGATGATATTGCAGCCCAACATGATGACTACTTATCAAATAGCAGTAATCATGAAGTTAAAAAAATCATCGGGGTAAACCGAAATGTTTATGCTAAACACAAGCATGGACACTTATTTCCTATCCGGTTAGGGCTTGGCGAAGTAAAACAACCAGACAAAGAGCCACTATTTGTCGGTTTTATTACTGATCTAACAGAACAGCGTGCTTTGCAGCAAAGTCTTGAAGAAAAAGAGAAACAATACCGCACCTTGATGGATAATATGCCGGGTGCTGTATTTCGGTGCCTATTAGACGAAAACTGGAGCATGCTGTTTATTAGCCCCAGCGTTTTAGATTTAACGGGATACAGCCCTGATGAGTTTGTTTCAGGTCGAATTAATTTTGAGCAAATCATTCATGGCGATGATAAACAATCTATTAATGAAATTATCTCAAATGCTGCAGTAAACAACACTCAATACGCCGTTGAATATCGCATTCGCCATCGCAACGGTAAGATTATCTGGCTACTAGAGCAAGGATTAGTAAACGAAACTGTCGATACTGATAAAAAGTGCATTGATGGTGTATTAATCGATATCACGGCTCGTCATGAATATGAAGAATCACTAAAGCAAGCAAAACAAGAAGCTGAGGCTGCGGCTCATGCGAAGCAATCATTTATGGCAAATATGAGTCATGAAATTCGCACACCTATGAATGCTATTATTGGCTTTAGTGATATTTTAATGGATAGCCCATTAAGTAAAGAACAGCAAAAGCATATTATTACCGTTAATAAGTCAGCACGCTCATTACTGCACTTGCTTAATGAAGTATTAGATTCTGCTAAGTTAGAAAAGGGCAAACTCGACATACAACTTGAGCATTTTAATTTACAGACACTGCTCGATAACATCGTTTCTACTTTTTGGCTTGAAGCAAAGCGAAAAAATTTACTGCTTGATCTGAAGATCAACGACGATGTTGCACCTGTTTATATCGGTGATGAAATACGTATTCGCCAAGTTATGAATAACTTGCTAGGCAATGCTATCAAGTTTACAGAGCAAGGCTCTGTGACAGTCAGCGTCAGTAAAACGCAAAATAATCAACTCTTCTTTGAAATTAAAGACACAGGTATTGGTATTGCTAAACACCGTTTAAATGCTATTTTTCAACCATTTGAGCAAGCTGATGGCACAATGACTCGACGTTTTGGAGGCACAGGTCTTGGTACGACTATCAGCAAGCAATTAGTTGAATTAATGGGTGGGAGTATCAATGTAATTAGCGATGAAGGACAAGGTAGTTGTTTTTATTTCACGCTCCCCTTACAAGAGGGAGATGCAAAACAAGTTGATATTCTTAATCACAGTAAGCTCACCTTACCACCTTTACGAATTTTAGTTGTTGACGATATTGAGCAAAATATCGAGCTACTTAAAATCTTGTTATCGCAGGCAGGTCATACTATCACAACCGCAAGCAATGGTTTTGAGGCTATTGCAGCGTTCGAAAAGCAAACTTTCGATGTCATTTTAATGGATATTCATATGCCTGAGTGTGACGGTTTAACCGCGTGTAAGAAGATACGGGAATTAGAGCAAATACAACAAATAAAGGTTACGCCAATTATCGCCCTCACCGCAAGCGTTCTTCAACAAGATAAGTTGACAACTAAAGAAGCTGGCATGAATGGCTTTGCGAATAAACCTGTGGACATTAGTCAACTAAATCATGAAATAGCCAAAGTACTTGGTTTAGACATTAGTACTACCCATGATTACTACGAAAGTAATGATAAAAAACACATAAACTACGATAAAGGGGTGTTATTGTGGGGTTCGAAAGAAAAGCTAAATACTGAAATTGGCTTATTCCTAGCTAACCACCAACATAGTATTCTACGACTTAAGGGATCCACACTCAGCGAAGCAGAGCAAAAATCAATTTTACATACCTTAAAAGGTGTTGCAGGGAATTTAGCACTTGCAAAATTATTAGACCTACTGACTTTAGCTGAAAAAGAGCGAGAAAAGGATAGCTTTGCTGCACTGATTGACGAGTGTGAACAAGAATGGCGTATTCTTTACTCTCAGCTTGGGGACCTTAACCAGTCAAAAGTTGATCAACCACTGGAGCACGCTATTCCCATAGGCGCATTAATAGCTAAAGTTAATAAACTGCTCACGCAAGCTGAACACGCAGAAATAGACGATGAACTATTAAACCTTGTTCAAACAGAGGCCCCAGCGGAGTATAAAGACAGGGTTGTTGAAATTTGTGCGCATTTTGATAATTTTGATTTTGATGCAGCGATGCAGGCTTTAACTGAGTTAAAGCAATGCCTCTTAGCTGCTAAGGAACACAAATGACTCCCGTTTCAGAACGTGAAAGAATTCTTGTAGTCGACGACGAACCTGCAAACCTCAAAGTGCTCAGAGAAGTGCTCGCTAAAGATTACCGGCTATCATTTGCTAAGTCTGGCGAGCTTGCATTGCAGCTTGTTGAAAATGAACCACCAAAGCTAATTTTACTGGATATCATGATGCCAGATATGACTGGTTTTGAAGTCTGCAAAGTATTAAAAGCAAACCCAAAAACAGCGCATATTCCTGTCATTTTTGTCACCGCGCTCTCTCATGAGCAAGATGAATCTGAAGGCTTTGCCCTTGGTGCAGTCGATTATATTACCAAACCAATTAGCCCTGCGATTGTAAAGGCTCGTGTAAAAAACCATCTATCGTTAGTTCATGCTGAACAGTTACAACTGGCGCATATTGATTTGATCCAACGCTTAGGCCGCGCCGCAGAATACAAAGACACCGACACTGGCGAGCACATTTCTCGTATGAGCCGTTACAGTAAAATATTAGCACTTGCCTATGGTATGAGTGAGCATGAAGCAGAGCAACTTAGGCAAGCAGCGCCTATGCATGATATCGGCAAGATAGGAATTCCTGATGCTGTTCTTTTAAAACCAGGACGTTTAAATGAGCAAGAGTATGAGCATATGAAACAACATGCTCTCATTGGCGCTAAAATTCTAGAAAACTCAAGTTCGCCATTATTACAGCTTGCTCATAAGCTTGCGCTTGAACACCATGAAAAATGGGATGGTACAGGTTACCCGTATGGCCTTAAAGGCGAAGAGATCAGTATTGAAGGACGTATTGTCACAATTGCAGATGTATTTGATGCATTGACGTCGAAGCGCCCTTACAAAAAAGCCTGGTCAGTTGAAGAAGCCATCGATTTGTTAAAAGACGAAGCCGGTAAGCATTTTGACCCACAACTTATCGATTTATTTATCGGTCAAATAGACAGTATCATAGAAATCAAAAACACTTATAGCAACTAATAGTGTATTTAAGGCCTCATTTGAGGCCTTTTTTAATTGCTTCATAATCGTGAGAAGTAATTTCATGGCTGTTACCGGCACAGTCTTTAAAATACATTGAGTAAGTAACACCATGATCTGCAACAACGGTTTTAATATCAAATTGAGCTAGATGCTCAAGCCACGCTAAAAACTGTGCTGCATCTGCGCCAAAGGCAATTCCTTTACTGGTGCCTTCTGCTTCAAATAGCGCCAAACGAATCGTCTTTGCTTGATCTTCTAAAGTTAAAGGGCCTTTTCCTTCATCCCAAAAAGCGAGTTCAGGTACCACACTAAAACCAAGTACTTGTTGATACCACTTTACTGCAGCCGCTAAATCATCAACATTTAAATGGCAGTGATCAACTCCAGATAGTGACGGAATAGCCATGTTACTCCCCTATCTCAGTTTTCAACTGTTCTAAAAATGCGAGCATGTATTCTGTGCGTCGTTTAGCCTCATCCTTTGCTGATGGCGTGTTCATACTCTCGCTGATGTGTAACAACTTAATGAAAAAATGATCGAGGGTATATTTTGTATCGTCTGGTTCGCGGTTTAAACAAAATGGATCGTCTTTATGATACAGGTAGCGACCAATTGAGCCCCCTACTTTCATGCAGCGGCTTACCCCAATTGCGCCTAATGCATCCATTCGATCAGCATCTTGCACTATTTGCGCTTCGACGCTTTGTACTTTGATATTGGCACTAAAACTATGTGCCGCAATAGCATGATGAATTGCGCTAAAATACTGCTCAGGATAATGAATTGAGGCTAAAAAACTCAACGCTTTGTCTGCGGCCATAGTCGATGCTTTTGCACGGTCTGGGTGATTTTTTGCAACCGCAACGCAATCATGTAACCAAGCAGCTGGTAACACTACTGCCATTTCTGCCTGCTCGGCAATACATAACTGTTTTGCAACCCTCACAACACGCTCGATATGACTTATATCGTGTGCGACATCGGCATGGAGTAAAGACATAATAAAATCTCGACACTGAGTTTCTAAAGCTGCAAAGTCTATTTCTGGCTGCATATACAGGCTATTACCATTAACTAATTGAAATTATGCTTACTTTAGCGTGCTTGCTGGATTTGTTCAAAACATTCATTGTATGTTTGCCAGTGCTTCATTAAACTATGCCCCCTTTTGTTTGACGCGAGAATCCCTATGTCATCTGCTATTTACCTGCAAGCTGGACGTGAAAAATCATTAAAAAGAAAACACCCATGGGTGTTCTCAAAAGCCATTAAGAAAGTAAAAGGTAAGCCAGGACTAGGGGATACTGTCACTATCTATGACAATGACGGTAAGTTTTTAGCGATTGCTGCTTACAGTCCGCAATCGCAAATTCGAGCTCGTGTATGGAGTTTTGATCAAAACGAAATCATTGACCAAGCATTCTTTGAAAAACGTTTGCGCCGTGCCTATGCTGCCCGTGAGCAGGTGATCAGCGAAGGCGGTTTAACCGGTTTTCGTTTAAGTGCTGCTGAGTCTGATTACCTACCTGGTATTACTATCGATAAATTTGATAATGTACTTGTTTGTCAACTACTAAGTGCCGGTGCAGAACGCCATAAAGGTGAAATTGTTGCTGCACTGATGGCTATTTTCCCAGGTTGCGATATTTATGAACGTTCAGACGTTGATGTTCGCACTAAAGAAGGTCTTGAGCCAATCAAGGGCCTACTTTGGGGTAAGGAACCAACAAAACCTGTCATCATCGAAGAAAATGGCCTTAAACTCGAAGTAGACATTCTTGAAGGCCACAAAACAGGCTTTTATTTAGACCAACGTGATAGTCGTGCTGCTCTTGAGCGCTTTGTTAAAGACAAAACAGTATTAAACTGCTTTAGCTACACTGGTACTTTCTCGCTTTATGCGTTACGTGGTGGCTGTAAGCACGTTACTAACGTGGATGTGTCACAGCCAGCGCTTGATACTGCTAAGCGTAACGTTGAGCACAACAACCTCGATTTATCTAAAGTTGATTTTGTGAAGCAAGATGTCTTTAAGTTATTACGCCAATACCGTGATGAAGGTGTGCAATTTGATACTATCGTTATGGATCCACCAAAATTTGCTGACAACAAAGCGCAATTAACGGGTGCGTGTCGTGGTTATAAAGATATCAATATGATTGCGATGCAAATCTTAAAACCAGGTGGAACCTTACTCACCTTCTCGTGCTCTGGATTAATGGAACAAAACTTATTTCAAAAAGTGGTTGCGGATGCTGCCCTTGATGCAGGTAAAGACTTATTGATCATGGAGCGACTAAACCAAGCTGCCGACCACCCAATTGCTGGCAGCTACCCAGAAGGCTTTTATCTGAAAGGCCTGATCTGTAAGGTTTACTAGTTAAAATTTACAATTTCTAAACCGGCACTCAAGGAGCCATCTTGCTCCTTGGTTGCTCGCACAACTTTAGCTGTGGCATCAAACGAAGTAATTGCTGTACTTGTAGAAGCAATTAACACTCGATACAAGCTACCTATTTCTAATACATCATCAAGCTGCACAGCTAACCCTGTGGCACTTAAATCTGTACAAATTGCAGCAACTTCTTTGCCCTCTCCGCCTTCTAGCGGAATTAACTTTGCAGGGGTGTGAATTTGCATACGGCGAAAGTCACGTTTCTCCTCATGAAACATATGGCCTCCTATACCAGTGTTTTTATTTTCTCAATAAGTGTTTTAACAGAAAATGGCTTCACTACATAGGCGTCACATCCGGCATCAAAACCCGCTTTTTTCTCAAGCTCTGTCTCAAGTCCAGACACCATAACCACAGGAATTTTTGCTGTTTCAGGTGTATTTTTTAATAATCGACACGTGTCATAACCATCAAGGCCAGGCATACATACATCTAAAAGGATTGCATCAGGGGGCTCAGCAATAGCCGATGTTAAACAAGAGGCCCCTGAATTCGCGTAACTTAGCGAAAACTCATTTCCTAAACTTGCTTTGAGCATCTCATAATTAAAATATTCATCATCAACAATTAAGATAGTTTGTTGAGGCCGATTTATGCTGCGCTCAGGAATAGAAATCGGTCTTTCCTTTTCAATGCCCACACTCTCTCCTTTTAGTAGTCACGTATTTGACTCAATTTGATGAGAATTCACCCTCACCATAATACCTTTACATTAATTATAACTCACTTTCTTTAATTGCGTTTAGTACACGCTTTGTAGATACAGGATAGGGTGTCCCCAGTGTTTGTGCAAATAAAGAAACGCGCAACTCCTGTTGCATCCAAAAGATATTTGAAATCTCTTCTGGTACAGGCATCCCCTTTGGAATTTTGTTAGTAAGTTTTTGATATTGCTCGGCCACTTTTTCAAGCTCTAATACACATAAACGATCGCGATTAGGATCAACCGGTAACTTTTCTAAGCGGCGTTCAATAGCTTTTAAGTAACGAATTAAATCTGTCATTTTTGCTGCGCCGTGCTGGCTTACAAAGCCTTTGAACACTAAGCTTTGTAACTGTGATTTAATATCACCGTGCGCCGTAATCATGGTTAAATCAACGCGTCCTTTCATACGTTTATTTAAGCCATGAGCTATACTCAGCACTTGCTCTACTTGGGTGGCAATCTCAACAACTGTGTCACCAAGCTCGCCGCGAATTTGCTCTTTGGCCTTTTCAAATGACTCTGCAGTGCGGATGTTGCCATATTTAGTTAATAGGCTATCGACGGCTGCTGCGATACAGTCATCAATTAAGTCATTCACCTTACCAAACGGATTAAAGTACAAACCTAATTTAGATTTGTTCGGTAAGTTTTGCTGTAAATATTTAATCGGTGATGGCACGTTTAATAATACCAAGCGGCGTAAACCTTGTTGGTGCGCCTGCTGTGCTTTGTGTTCATTATCAAATAGCTCAACTGCTGCTGAATCTTTTTTATCCACCAGCGCCGGAAATGCTTTAATTTCGTATTGACCTTGCTTTTTCACGTAAGAGCTTGGTAACTCACCAAAACTCCACTCGGTCAAATCAGCTTTCTCTATACCCTTGTCAGCTACTTTAGATAAAGTATCCGTCACTTTACCTTGCAACTGAGCTTTAAGCTTAGTCAGATTTAAACCGCGAGCAAGTAACTTATCGTTTTCATCGCGCACTTCAAACTGCAGCCGTAAATGCGGAGCAAGGGTTGATAAATCCCATGCATCAGGCTCAACACGCACCCCAGTCATACGCAATAAACGCGTGCTAATTGCATCAATTAAGTTACCTTGCATTGGCTCGATTGCAGCGAGTACCGCATCGGCATAGTTTGGTGCAGGCACGAAATTACGACGAATTGTTTTTGGTAGTGATTTGATCAGCGCACAAATTAACTCATGTCGAAATGCTGGAATATGCCAATCAAAGCCAGTTTCTTGTACTTGGTTTAACAGTGCCACCGGAATTTGTACCGCCACACCATCAACGGCTTGGCCCGGGTCAAAATGATAAGCCAGTGGTAATAATAAGTTTTCTTGCTGCCAAGTATCAGGGTAATCAAACTCGGTGACATGATCGGCACCATGCTGCATTAACTCTTCTCGAGACATATGCAAAAAGCGCTTATCTTTTTGCTTTTGCCCTTTCCACCACTTATTAAACGCGGCACGATTATTTACATCTTGCGGAATTTTCTTGTCGTAAAATTCAAATAAGGTTTGTTCATCAACCAAGATATCACGGCGACGTGATTTATTTTCAAGAACTTGAATATCTTCAATTAATTCTTGGTTATATTGTAAAAAACCTTCATTTTGACCCAGTTCTTGCTCTACCAAGGCGGTGCGAATAAATAACTCGCGACTTACTTTCGGATCAATATTGCTATACACACAGCGGCGCTTATTAACGATTAATAGGCCATACAAGGTTTGCTGTTCAAACGCGATAACTGCACCCGGCTTTTTCTCCCAGTGCGGTTCACTGTAGCTGCGTTTCACTAAATGCTGTGCAAAGCCTTCCACCCATTTCAAGTCTATACGCGCGTTGATGCGAGCATAAAGCTTACTGGTTTCGACAAGCTCCGCCGCCATAATCCATTTTGGGCTCTTTTTAAATAATCCAGAACCTGGGAAAATATGAAACTGGCTATTACGGGCGCCTTTATAGATTTGTTTTTCATCTTTAAAACCAATATGGCTTAACATACCGCTTAATAAAGATTGATGGATTCGGTCACTATCAGCAACATTGGTGGTGGCCTTCATGCCCATTTCATTGCACACCGTTGATAGCTGATAAACAATATCTTGCCATTCACGGATACGCATATAGGCTAAAAAGTCCTTTTGGCATAACTTTCTAAACTGGCTATTGCTCAATTCAGATTGCTGCTCTTCAAGGTAATTCCACAGATTTAAAAAGGCGATAAAATCTGAATCAGGGTCGTCAAAGCGGCCATGCTTTTCATCCGCTGCGCCGCGTTTTTCTTGTGGTCGCTCTCTTGGATCTTGAATCGACAATGCTGCAACAATAATAATCACTTCACGCAGTGCGCCTAAGCCATCAGCCGTGAGCACCATTTTTGCTAGGCGCGGGTCAACAGGTAAGCGACTTAAACTTCTGCCTGATTTAGTGAGTTCCGTCTTTTTATGACGTTTAGCAGGCTTAATTGCTTCGAGTTCTTCAAGTAGCGTTAAACCATCGTTGATATTGCGACTATCTGGCGCTTGCACAAACGGGAACTGCTGCATATCGCCAAGTCCCAAGCCGAGCATTTGCAAAATAACAGAAGCTAAGTTGGTGCGTAAAATTTCAGGATCGGTAAACTCTGGTCGCGAATTAAAGTCTTCTTCACTGTATAAACGAATACAGATACCCGCTTCAATACGACCACAGCGACCTTTACGCTGATTGGCACTGGCTTGTGAAATTGGCTCAATCGGTAATCGTTGAACCTTTGTTCGATAGCTGTAGCGGCTAATACGCGCGGTACCTGGGTCGATAACATAGCGAATACCCGGCACCGTTAATGACGTTTCAGCAACGTTGGTGGCTAAAATAATATGACGGCGACTGTGCGGCGCAAAAATTCGGTTTTGTTCAGCGTTTGATAAACGCGAATATAGCGGTAAAACATCCGTGCCTTTGAGGTTTCGCTTCGATAACGCATCGGCGGTATCACGGATTTCTCGTTCACCATTCATGAAAATCAGAATATCGCCGGGGCCTTCATCGCAAAGCTCATCGACTGCATCAAAAATTCCCTGTAGTTGGTCACCATCTGCTTCCATGTCGTCTTTATTAATTTCAGTGGTTGGTCTGTAACGAACCTCTACGGGAAATGTACGACCAGATACTTCAATGATTGGCGCATTATCAAAATGTTTAGAAAAACGCTCAGGGTCAATTGTTGCTGAGGTGATAATAACTTTTAAGTCAGGGCGTTTTGGCAGTAAATTTTTTAAATAGCCTAAGATGAAATCGATATTTAGGCTGCGTTCGTGGGCCTCATCGATGATGATGGTATCGTACTGATTTAGGTACCTATCTTGTTGAATTTCAGCCAGCAGAATACCGTCTGTCATCAATTTAATGTAACTATTGTCAGAAACTTGGTCGCTAAAGCGAATTTTAAAGCCCACTTGTTGGCCTAGCTCGCATTGCATTTCTTCTGCAATACGATTCGCGACACTTCGAGCCGCGAGTCGACGAGGTTGAGTATGACCAATGTATCCGTCAACACCTCGGCCAAGCTCTAAACACATTTTTGGGATCTGTGTCGTTTTACCTGAGCCTGTTTCACCAGCGATGATCACCACTTGGTTATTGGCGATCGCCTGTTTAATGTCATCTTTCTTTTGACTAACAGGAAGTTGTTCTGGGTAGGTCACTTTAGGCAAGGCAGCCAAACGATGCTCGCGTAATTGCTGCGAACGGCTAATATCTTCTGCTATTTTTTGCGCTATGCTCGCTTGCTTAGTTTCATCGTTGATTTTTTTGATGCCATGTAGGCGTTTTTTGAAGATGAATTGATCTTTGCGTAAACACGTTTTTAATTCGCCGAACAGCGGACCTAGGTTAACCACCCGATACCCTTATATTTCTTAACCAATAGACTGATATTGTATCAAATAATCTATCAGGTGGTCATGGCTTTATTTAATCCGTTCTGTTGGAATTGGCATGGCACAAACGTCGATGTAATCAGGGCTTTCAACAAACCATGCTTCTACGCGATTTTTACGCGCTTCAATAAGGGCTTTAAACGCATTTGAGTCTGTTTTCATCACCCGAAATTCACTGTTATCTGTGTCTTTGATATCTGCTAATACTTGCATATCTGTGATGGGGTTAAATGCCTGACTATCAGTGACTTTACGCTGCAAGAGATTAAAGTGCTCCATCCCTTCTAAAACACGACCAAACACAGTGATATTACGGTCTAAATAGCGCTGGCTATTGCCGATGGTTACATAAAATTCGGTACCACCCGAATTAATATCATTACCGCGGGCCATAGCAAAAATTCCTGGGCAATGTACTTGCCATGTTTCGGTTTGGCTTTGGTTTTGTGCTACAGCAAAGCCATTTAAAAAGCCCGTTTTAGCGGCATAGCCATCAGGTCCTTTAAGCTCTGTAATCGCTAAAGGAGTCTCGGTGCGTAGATAAAACTCAGCAGGTAACCCTTTTTTGGCATTTTTAACGGGTTTACTTTCGCTGGCATCCCCGCCCTGCGCAACAAATCCTTCAACAAAGCGATACATACTCAGGCCTTGATAAAACCCTTCTTTGGCAAGCTGTCGCATGTTATTTGCGTGAATGGGCGCTAGTTTATCGTTTAGTTCGATATAAGCAGCGCCTGTAGGTAAGGTTAATTTAATAACGTTTTCGGCACTGACTTTTCGCCACTCACTGCTACTTGCGGTTTTAATGATTTCGCCAGCAGAACGTTTTTGGCTTGTTTCTTTTGCAGCAATTGGTGCAGCTAATACTACGCCAAGGCACAGAGTTAATAGACTTAATTTCATTGTTATTATCTTTTAAGTAATTGACAATTCAGCCTATTAACTTATGCCTTAATAAGCAAGTAAAAGCGATTTATGGTGCCAAGTAGATGTATTAGTCCCAATCAAATTTATAAAGAATATCAACATTTCTATTTAAACCGCTGGTTACCTCGATATACAATTGCGACAACAATTGATAACGAACTGCCACTTCACTTAATGAATCAAAAATGCCGACACTGTATTTCACTTGAATACCTGGTGTGACGTAACCAGATATTTCAACTTTGGTGTCGTCCCCGCTGCCGCTGGAGCTTAAACTGACATCAGACAAACCAAAGCTTTCACCGATTTTGGATACCACACCTTCACTGCGATTTACACCTTGGGCAAGCAGTAATTGGGTGAGCATCGCATCGGTTGAGCTATCTCCTTCATCAAGAGGTTGCCCGTTTAATAAATAAGCCAATGCTTGGGCTTGGTCCATCGCAGGCTCTGAGAACACTTTTAATGAAGGTTGTTCGACATTACCAGTTAACGTAATACCTGCAATCACGCCATTCGAGGTGTTGTCTGGATTACGAATTGCCTTAATGTTCAAGTACGGTTTATCAATTGAGCCACTAAAGCCCACCTGACCGGTGCGAATTTGCAAGTCTTGCCCAAAGGCACGATAGGTACCTTGAACTAGGTTCAACTCACCAGTTGCTATCATCGGCGTAACTTGGTCCATGCTGATGTTTATGTCACCTTCAACTTTCGACTGTAAGCCAAACGAGTCAACGCGCACATCATTTTCAACCAACACCTTTAAGTTAATAGCATAATCAAAGGGCACTTTTTCTGACTGTTGCTGCTCAATATCAACAATGACTTCATCATCGCTGACTTGTACAGCGCCTTCTGGTAGCTCTTCAATGGCAATACGACCCCATGGCACTACAACTTGGCCATCTAGATTAAACGCATTATTCTTCAACGACATAGTTAAATCTGGCGATACTTTAAAGGTGACATCTTGCTGGGCACGCACAAAAAACTCCTTACCGTTTAATTTCACGTCAATGTCAGGTAAATCTTGCTGCCAATCAACACCACCAGATAAATTAAGCGCGCCCCCTTCGGTATCTTTAAGCTCACCTGTCAGCTTCGCACTTTGGTTATTAAAGGCAATGTTCACATAAGAGTTTTGCAGCGATACAGGCAGGTTTGCCCCTTCAAGGTTGATTTTTTCTACATCAAAATCACCATTGAGTAATGGTTCTTTTAAAGTACCTGCGATTGCTAATCGACCTTTAATGTCGCCTGTTAGTTGCTCAAGTGAAGCAATAAAGGGTCGTAAGTTTGTTAACTCAATTTTCTCAATAACCAAGTCGCCCGCTAAGGTCTGTTGATTTTGAATATCATCAATGTTGAGCTCTGACGTTACTTTACCTAATACGGATGAATCAATAGTGGCATTAAGTTTACCGACTTGTGCATCGCTCATTGCCGATATATCTAAAACCTCAACCGGTAATTTATATACACTTGCACCATCGATTAAGGATGCTTCAAGCTGCTGAGTTTTGATATTGGCACGAATGGTTTTTAGTGCGCCATTATTCCAGTTGGCAACAAACTCCCCGCTTGCATCGCCAATTACTTTCAAGTTATCTGGTAAGAAGTGTTTAAATTCAGCAATCGATAACGCTGCAAGCTGTGCATTTAACTGGCCTAACTGCTTAGTTTGCTGCAAAGTCTCAAAGCATAATTTTGAGTTATCACTTTGCCAGCAATGTGCAGCGACATTAAAGTCAAATGTCTTGGTATTAACTTGAATATTAACTGGTTTATTAGTGCCAAAGCGCACCTGATTATCGGTAACAAGAATTTGGCTCAGCGCACCTTGCCAGGTTTCTTTATTAAATTTACCGTCAATATCAAATGACGCCTTGCCTTGGTCTGCATCGAGTAAAAAAGTTAAATGGTGATCTGTTTTATCGCCGCTAGCGTCTAACTCAATTTGATTAATTTTGTGTTCGCTAATCGATGCAGAATCAAGCACCAATGACACATCCGTTTGCCAGTCTGCAGCGTAATCAAATTGCCCTTTTAATGTTAAACCATCAACCTGAATATCTTGATAGCTCAATGTATTAAGAACTAAATTTAAATCAACTGTTGGCGCAAGACGCTCACCACGCAAACTCAAATCAGCAAAGCCCTTGCCTTGCATAGGCAAGATATCTTGACCACTTGCATCTAAACGCAATTTGCCGTCAACTTGCCATACATCATCTACCTGACCCGATAAAGCAATTTCATTTTTACCGCTTTTCACTTCTAGTTTATTAAAACTCGCATGCAAGCTGCTATCAAGTTCAAAGTCCGACAGTAAGGTCACTGGCACGTCATTCACAGAGCCATTTAATTGCGTATTATCTAAGGCAAGCTGCCACTTACCTGCTTGTAAGTTAAATGAACCATTAAATTCACCAGATAAATCACTACTTAGTGCATCCGTTAAATATTGGGCTTTTAAGTGGCTTAAAACCCCTTTAAATTGGCTTTTTACGCCATTTGACCAATCAACTGATGCGTTAATTTCTGCTTTACTGTCGTTAGTATTAAGGCTTAACTGCTCAAGTTTTGCGTTTGTTAAACTACCTTGTAATTGCGATTTCAAAGTCATTGCAGGTAATGCATCTAACTGCGTTACTAGACTCAAATCAACAGCATAAGCATCGGCATGGCCTTTCGCTTTTAAATCAAAGTCCGATAATTGCAGCTGTTGTGTATCTGTTGCTATTTGCCACTTTGCTATTTGACCAGTTAAATCAAATGGGTAATTTGTTTGTTTTAGGTTCACAGCCCCTTTTAACTCTGCTGGGTATGCTCCCTGTGTAACTAGGTCTAACTTTAAATCCTCAAGCGGCCCTGAAACTAATAACTTAGCTTGATGCTCAGTGCTATTTACAGACACAGCCCCCTCAACTGTATTTTTACCCGCAAGCGCTGCCGTTAAATTGGTGTTCAATTGCCATTGCTGATAACTTGCAGCAAGCTTTTCAAGATTAATATCGCTTCCCTTGGCTGAAGCTACCAATTCAATATTTTCGACAAGCTGAGCCTCTTCTGCGCCATAAGGAGTAACAGCAACTTTACTGATTTGAAGTTGCTTTAACTCAACATTAATCGGTAGCGTAATATCAAGTGCTGGTAATGCTGGAAGCTCTGTTAATGGCGTTGATTTAGGCTGCTCTTTTGCTTCGTGCAGCATCACAGCAATATCAGCAATGGTCAGTGAATCCACTGTAAGATCCGATGCTTCGCCACGACCACTTAAGTTTAATTTATTGACTGTTACATCGGCGCTCGGGTGCGCAAGATTAAAGCGATTAATTGCAACTCGCTTAACAGCAACTTTCATTGGTAAGCTAATTTGTGCGGCTTGTGCAACTTCAGGCTCTGTTTCAGAGCCCTGCTCAGTTGATGCAGCTTGGCTTTTAATATTTAAATCTATCGACTGGGCGCTCAAATTATCAAGACAAATGCCATCACAACGCCACCAGAACAAATCAATTTTTAGCTGCTTTGCATCAAGCTTGATGCCTTGATTTTCAAAGTGAACATCAAACGCATCGTTATATAAAAAACGCCCAGATGGCAGCTTTATTGTTAAGCCATCAACTAACTTATTAGCTGTGTATGCAATAAAGTGATTACCGGGTGCGGTGAATAACAAACAAAACACAATGACTAGCAAACTTGCCATCGTGATTGATAGAACCTTGGTTATCTTTTTTAACATCTTCATTAGATTTCAGGCCCTATGGTAATACTTAATCGGGTACTTTTGCTTTCTTTTGTCAGACCCCAAGCATGGTCGATACGCACCGGGCCAACAGGTGTTAAATACCGAAAACCAAAACCGGCACCGACTTCGACGCGGTCACTAAAATCATTAGTCGCAGTACCACTATCGACAAATAAGGCTGCGCGCCAATGCTCAGCAAATTGATAGTTATATTCAACAGTACCACTCATCAAATATTTACCACCAATTAAGCGCCCTTCCTCATCTTCTGGGGAAATAGATTCATAGGCAAAACCACGTACACTCTGATCACCACCGGCATAAAAACGCAGTGATAACGGCACATCATTTATATTATCGACCAGCATGGCACCTAGGTTGGCTCTTAAAAACAACATATGGCGATCTGCAAAAGTAGTTAGCCAGGCATTTTGCAGTTGTAAGCGTAAAATGTTGGTTGAAGACATCATATCTTTTAAACCAAATTCGGCCGAAACCATCCATTGGTAACCTTCATAAGGTGTTGTACCCCCTTCGGTATCTTTTTTCGCATAACTGATACCGGGCATCAGCATTTTTGCACTTTGCTCCTCATCACCAATACGATAGGTTTCATAATCACGTCTTAAAAAGGCCGTGCGCACCCAATCGTCTTCGGTTAGCCATTGCCTTTGCAATTGTCCGGTTAATATTTTGCTATACAGATCATTGGTTACTCCATCTTCGAGCTTGTAACCCAGAGAAAAACGCCAAAGGTCATCATTAGGATCATCGACCGGTACCGTGTAGCCTAATGATATGTCTTGTTGCTTTTCAGAAACGTTTAAATTGCTTTCTAAGTAGTGGCCATCTTCGGTGATCCAAGGTTTGGTCCATTTAAAACGAACTTTTGGGCCAAAGTCGGTATTGAAACCACCGCCGATTTCATAGCTATTGGCTGGCTTATGTAGTACATCAACATTAACAGGCACTTGATTATCTTTACGTTTTGCAATGTCTGCATACACACGGACACTGGTAAAATAAGGAGTACTCGATAGCGCTAAGTTGTAATCAGAAACCTCGGTCGCTTTATATGGCTGACCTTGTTTAAACTCCGCCAAAGAACGAATGTATTTTTCAGCGGGAGTCTCACTCCCGATGGTGATATCACCAAACTGATAGCGAGGACCGGTATCGACATTAAAAATGACTTTTGCGCTATTATTTTTTAGCGATACGGCCAATTTATGCTCGTGCCACTTCGCATCAAAATAGCCTAACTCTAATAGCTGGCTTTCAAGACCTTTTCTAGCAGCCTCATATTTACCGTGATTTAAAAAGTCACCCTGCTTGATTTTGATACTATTGACAGCAGACATAAATTCAGCGTCATCTTTCCCGGCACCAGTGATAGTTACGTTGATATCTGCAATTCGGGTAACAGGGCCTCGTTCAACATCGACAATTAATAGCTGCTGCGCGTTATCGAAACTAATTTTGATGGTCGGTTTGTAATAGCCAAGGGCTTTTAAACTCATTTCTACTTGGCTTTTAGCATGACGCTTTAATGCCTTGGAAGTTTTTTCATCGATAAGTTGTTTTATGTAAAGCTCAACGTTCTTTTCGAGCTCATCACTGATCCCCTGAATTTTATAATCTTTAATAACCGTAGCCGCACTCGATGCATGCTGGCTGTATGAAAAGCAGATAAACAAAAAGACAAAAAAGAAATGCCGAGTATACAAAAAATATCCTTACTTTTTTGGAGGAGTCATAATCTAAAATGAGTACAAAAAGATACTAGCACAGTGCAATAGCCACCGACATAATTGAAATGCTAAAATTAGTACGCGTTAAACAATTATTTTCGCTACAATAGCGGATAATACCTAGATTTATAATGAATGAGCGACTAAATGCACTTCCCTGATGACGAAAACGGTCAATTATTAGCTGAAATAGCTGAAGCTGGTGTCGATTTAACCAGTATGCAAACCATCGATTTCTATATTCTTTTTGAACAAAAACCTGAAGCAGAAAAATTTGCTGAAGCGATTACAAGTGATGAGCTTGCTCCTTCAACAGAGTTAACCAAATGCCCAGATACAGGGGTGTGGGAAGTAATTACCCGCGTGAAGATGGTGCCAGATCACACTTTACTTAGCCAAACTGAGCAATACTTAGAAAGCATCGCTAATGGCCATAATGGTTATGGTGATGGCTGGGGTTTAATGGCTGAAGAACAATAAGCCTGCCAGCCAATTTTGTAAGCGAATCAATTTAGTTGATTCGCTTTACGAAAATTCCCCTGATAATCAAATAGCTTTTCTGCCACTTTCCAACCATATTTTTTATTTTTACGCGCAATCACAAAATCGGGGGCCAGTAGTTGCTGCTGTAAATCGACAACCTGCTCAGCGCTTTGCCATTCAATTGGGGTAAAACCTGGTGCTGCTCTCTTACCAAACTGCTTATTAAAAATAAATCGTCCGGTGTCATTTGCTAAGTTAAATACCTCATCACAACTTGCACCGTCTTCATCATAATAACTAATTTTAAGTAAACCTTTTGCGATCACCTGAGCTGACAAACCACTACACCTTAATACCAAGGCATCTTTTAAATTTAGTGCTTCTCGTAGTTTATCATCAGGGTCTGCCATCATGGCACCACAGGACTGGCACTGCCTTGCAGCAATGTCATTTTGTTCACCACACTGCTCACATTCTTTAAACCGAAAACGATAATCGCACTGAACTTGTTCTTCACCATCGTCCAGCAAGCCTTGGCAACGTCTGCCAAAATGCTCAATCACTTTGCCCTCGCTGTCTGTTTTACCCCAAAAAATATTCGCAAATCCACAACCCGGACACAGTACTTGAACAGGCTCATTATCACTTTGCGCTTTTTTACTGCCCACTTCAGGATAAAACAAATCAAAACCATTACCTGCATAGTCAATTACTAAGCAGTCTTTTTTTCCTTCACTTAAGCGCAGGCCCCGACCTACAATCTGCTGGTATAAACTGACCGATTCGGTTGGCCGTAAAATCGCGATGAAATCAACATGAGGAGCATCAAAGCCTGTCGTGAGCACAGATACATTAACCAAATACTTTATTTGTTTTGCTTTAAATTGATTAATAATTCGGTCACGTTCGTTATTATCGGTATCGCCGGTTATAAGTGCAGTATTTTGCTCTGATAAGTAACCGGTAATTTCTTTGGCATGCATCACGGTTGCGGCAAAGATCATCACGCCATGACGCTGTTCACTGTATTCTATAACTTGCTTGATAATAGCTTTTGTTGCCCGTGTGTTATCTTTCAATAATGCATTCATATTTTCGATACTGTATCGACCAAATGAATCACTCGGTAGTGATGAAAAGTCATAATGACTAATAGCAGCATCGACTTCATGGGGCGGCGTTAAATAGCCGTTCTTAATCATATAGCGCAGTGGTAACTCAAAAATACACTTTTTAAATGGCGCATCTTTATCACCTCTAACAAAACCGTGATAATGATGATGATAAACCCAGCCCATCCCCATACGAAAAGGTGTCGCAGTTAAGCCAAGCACTTTAAGGTTGGGGTTTTGTTTTTTTAGACTCGCTATCACCTGCCCGTATTGGCTTTGTTCATCACCGCTGACACGGTGACACTCATCAATGATCAACAAAGAGTAGGCATCACTCAGCTTATCGGTATTGCGCGCCAGGGACTGCACACTTGCAAAGGTGACTTGCTCTGTTAAAGACTTTTGCTTTAAACCTGCAGAAAAAATACTCGCCTTAAAGCCAAAGCTCATATATTTCTCTGCGTTTTGCTCCACCAATTCTTTGACATGTGCAAGCACCATAATTTTTTGTTTGGCAATGCGCGCAAGCTCTGCAATAACAAGGCTTTTTCCTGCCCCTGTTGGTAATACGATCAGTGCAGCATCATCTGTTTGTCGAAAGTGAGCAACCGTGCGTTCTACGGCCTCTTGTTGGTAGGGTCTGAGTACGTACTTCATTTTATCGGAATATTCGACATAAAAAAGGGAAGCATACGCTTCCCTTCATATTCTTTAAAGCAAAAAATTAAGCCAAGTGCTTAGTTAGATCGACACCTTGGAACGCTTTAGGACGTTTACCACGACCCGTCCATTCAACGATTTCACCATTATACTCGATGCGATATTTTGGTTTAACTTTAGTACGCTTATCTGTACTTGCTACATCTTGTAAATCTTCTAATGTAAGTCCTTTTTCTTTTAACAAATCGAGTACTTCTTTTTTAGCTTCTTGCTGTTGAGTATATTTCTCGATTGCTGTGTCAATTAGCTGCTTGGCTTTTTCAAGCTCAGTTAACGACGCAGATTTAACAAAAGATCGGATTTCTTTCATTTAGAGCTCTCTTGGATATAAAATTTAAGTTAGATGTTAAACGTTCATGAGTATATAATTAAATCATAAATTAATCTATGGCATGCTTATTTTTTATAGCACTTTTCATTATATTAAAGCCATAACTTAACTTTATCTATTACGTCAAGTAGCTCTGAAATCAAACCTTCGACAACCAAAGTGTCATGTTGTTGATTAAATCTATTTTCTGTCTGCACGATAAGTTCTGACAACGGTGGGTATTGAAGCATAACAATCCCACCTTTAAGCTTATGGATTGAACGAGAAATCTTTTCAATATCATGATTTTTTAAGTGCGTAGATAAATTATCCACATCTTCTTGTAAGCTGTTTATAAACACCTCAGCTAACATTTTTGCATCATTTTCATTTCCAAAAACAGTTAACCAATGCTGCTTATCTTTAACACCTTGTATATTTATAAATGTATTATCAATGGTTTCAACATCACTCGTGTTGAGGTCAATAAACTCAGCCAATCTATTATATAATTCATTTAGTTTATACGGCTTAAAAAGAACGCTATTCATACCTGAATCTAATGCTTTTTTTAGACATTCTTTCGATGAGTCAGCTGTAAAACCGATAATAGGTAAATGCTTAAATTGCTCTTTTTCTCGTATACTTTTCGCTAAGCCAAAACCATCTAAATCCGGCATGTGGCAGTCTGTTAATAATAAGTCAAAATGATTATTCTCAAGCGCTTTTAACCCTGCGAAACCATCCTCGACTATTACAGCCTTAATCCCAAGCTTTTGACATTGCTTTTCAAGTAATAGTTGATTGGTTTTATTATCCTCAGCTATCAGTATTTGACCATAAACAGGAGTATTTTCTAGTCGGGTTGGCTCACTACTTTTAGTGTGAATATTATCAATTAACTCTCTTAGTATATCTGGATACAGTGGGTCTACAGCTAATACGTGACAGCTACATTTTGCAGGTGCTTGAGTACCATTCGGACTTAACACAATAATGTATTTATTGCTTGCTTGGTTTATCTCTGTTCGCCAGTCGTTACCCCAAAGCTCCACCATATAGCACTCATCAATAAATATACTTTTCGCCTGCTCAAAAGCATGTTTATCTAATGGCCAATCTAGCTGCTTATATTGAACACCAATGCTGTCTAAACAATTTAACAGAGGCTGATTTTGACTACAGACATACCAAGTAACAGAAGATAGACTTAGCTTAGATTTGCTAACTTGGGTTAATGGCACAGTGATATAAACATTGGTGCCTTTCCCATAAGTACTAGAAATATTAATCTCACCTTCCATTGCATCTAGTAATTGCTTGGCAAGACTTAAACCCAGACCAGCACCACCAAAACGACGTTGAATAGAATTATCTGCTTGCTCAAAAGGGGTAAATGTTTGCTTTAGTTGCTGAGCAGTCATACCTTTGCCGGTATCTGATACTTCAAGTTTAAGGGTGTTTTTTTCAAACAAAACATCACAACTAATCGTGCCTTGCTCGGTAAACTTAACTGCATTATTTAGCACGTTAGAAACAACTTGCATCACGTGGTTTATATCGACAGAAGCTAAATTATAGGCCGCTGTACGCCACGATAAAATAAACTCTATGCCTTTTTGCTTAGCAAGATATTCATGAGCGCGTATAACTCGGCATAAATGCGACTCTAAATCTACATTTCGTATTTCAACATCGATATTACCCGCATTAGTATTTGCAAAATAAAGAATATCATCAACTAAAGTGCGTAACTTTAATAAAGAGCCATCAATGTGCTCTACTAATTGGTATTGCTCATCAGTCATCGTTGAAGCTTTTAGTAATTCAATAAAGCCACTAACGCCTGAAATAGGCGTTCGCAGTTCATGACTCATGGTTGCAATAAAACGACTTTTCGCTAAATCAGCTTGCTGTGCTAATTGATTTGCCTTTGTAAGGTCTGCTTGCTGGCGTTTTAGCAAATTAATGTCAAATAGAATGCCATTCCAACGAACTCCCTCTTGCGAAGACTGCTTTTTGGGCTCAGCATTTGCTATATATCGACACCAAATCTGCTGACCTAAATGGTTCACTCTAAACTCAATATCGATCATGCTATTAAGTTTGTTAGCAAGCTTAAAACTTTTAGCAATTTTAACTCTGTCTTCATCAACAATATGAGGCGAAATGCAACCTGTCATGCCTCGGCGATTAACGGTTGTATTTGAAATACCTAATAACTCTTGTGCGCCTCGGCTAATATAAGTGTAGCTACCCTCACCATTATCATAATACTCGTACTGAAAAACGCCGCCTGGGATAGTATCGGTAATTGTTTGTAGTAGTTTTTGTACTGATTTATTCTCACGCTGTAATTGGTGATGCTCGGTAACATCGGTAATTACTGTCATAATGCCTGCAAGTAAACTATCAACACCATAATAAGGTTTTTTTGTATAAAGAAGTTCAAGGTTTTGTCCTTCATTATTGGTGTAGTTTATTTGCTGATTTATCACTTTTCCTGACTTTAAACTTTGTCTGTTTTGCGAAAGCAGTTTCTTAACCACATCAAGATCAGTACGTAGGTATTGATTATCTTTATCCCATAAATGAGCAAAATTATCTCTATAAGCCTTATTCCACATTATGCGACGTTGATCTTTATCCTGTATCACCACCATAGTAGGAAGGTCATCTATCAGCTTTTGAGTGAAGTTAAGTTTACTTAGTGCAACCTGTTCAGCGTGTTTGCGTTTTACTATTTCTCTATTAATTGTTATTCGCCAGCTAATAAAGTAAATAACAGATACTGCCAACAGGATTAAAACAAGAATTGCTGTCGTGTTTACCGTTTTTTTATCGTAGCCTTGCTCAATATTAAAAATACCATGGCGATTGACTACATGAGTAAAATCATTACTTGTTAATGTTTTAAATAAACTATCGAGTAAAGTGGCAAATTCAGAAAAGTGTTTATTTACTAAGAAGTAAATAGGCTGCGAATAACGATATTTTGGATTGATGTAAAATTCACCAATATAAAACTGATTTAATTGATAAGCGGCAATGCTTTGAGGCAAGATTACGCCGTCGATGTTATCATTTCTTAACGCATAAAAAAGAGTTTGAATTGAATCGAATGAAACGGTATCAAGCTGTTCACTAACCACAAGCCTCTCTAATGGATTTGCAAACGTTTCAAAATACCCTATCCGTTTAATTTCTCTTGAACGCTTAGAAATTAACACCATTTCTAAACTATAGTGAGCAGGTAAAGCAATTAGTACACCTTCATCTATTTTAGATGGTGTAAGTGTAGGAATAATATCAACTTTATTAGCTAAAAATAATTTTTCTAACTCGCTAGAGTTAGCGGCTGGTATGTACTTAAATTGAAAGTCACTTCGCTGTGAAAGAAGCTGCAGTGTATCGTTTAAATACCCTCTGGCCTCACCATTCTTGTTTGTTGAATTTAGTGGATAAATGCCATCAATAAATGAAAATGTCAGTAAATAATTATTAATATCTTCGGCATTAATACGGTTAAAATCGCGCTTAAACTGCCCATATGCCTTTGCAGCTAAGTACTCTTCGCTCGCAGCACTTTCCCACAACTGTTTAGTTGTTGGAGATATTGAGGTCAAAACAGAATTCACTTGGTTACGTAGCAATGTATTGTTTTTATTGAACATTACATGCAGAGTTTCACTTGATAACCAAATAGGACTAACTACTTTTAAGTTATCATGAGTACGATTTTTAAATTGATGAGATAAAGCAGAATAATCTCCCAAAAACGCATCAAATGTGCCATCAGCAATTTTCTTATATGCATCTTCAGGTTGAATAAAGCGATTAATAAACAGAGCGCCATTTTCGGCTAAATATTCACAATGTGAGCTGCCAGTTATACAAACCCAGCGCAGGCTAGCCAAATTTTTTAAAGCATCGTTGGCTATCTTTTGCTTTGTCACTATTCCGCGCGGCGATTCCATAAACGGAGTAGAAAATAAGAAATGCTTCTTGCGTTGTTTTGTCTCATTTAAGCCAACAGCAAAGTCGACTTTTCCTGCCTCCAAAGCATCTAAAAGCTCATTTAAACTTGCATATACTTCATAATCTAATTCAGCCCCAAGCAAGCTGGCAATTTCATTACTGTAGCCAACAATCACGCCTGAAAACTGACCATCAGCATCACGCGTATGATACGGGAAAAAGTTATAGCTAACGATACCTGCTTTTAAAGTTGCACCAGTCTGTTCAGAATTCGCACTAAATGATACAAGTAATGAAAGTAATATATAGATAAAGACAGTTATCTTACCCAAACAAAAGCCTTAACTAATTGTTAATCAGGAAATTCCAGTATAAGAGATTATTTCAAATGGTACAAATAACTAACTTGTTTCAATGCAATTAGCACTCATTAATATCTGTGCTTTCTTATTTTATAAAACCCATTTCAATATCAACCACTCTTTGATTTTACTTACTAACAATACTGAGAGTTTTCTAGTTCGGAATAATAATAATTGATTCAAAGTGATGACAAACAAGCCTTTGATTAAGATTAAGAACTTTATGCTCATTATCATGGTTTTGGCGAGACGTTTAACTCTCCTTCTTAATAAACTATTAAAATAATTGCTAAAGACATCAGGTAGCCTTGTATCAATATTTTGTCCAATGATCGCCATGTATATTCCATAAAAAAAGGCTGAAAAAATTCAGCCTTTTTACGTTCAAAAAACTTTATTAGAAGCTGATTGAGTAGCTTACACGATAATCGCGACCAAAGTTGTTATATAAGTCTTGATCATCCCATGTGCCATTTGATGATAGCACTGGATCTTCATCTGTTAAATTATTAACAGTGAAAGTAACAGCACCATATGCACCAGCATTATAAGTATAAGTTAAGTTATGTACTAACCAGCTATCAAGTCGACCAGACACATCATATTTAGCACCAGCAATTGGATTACCATCAGCATCTAAAGGAGCTTTTTCAAACTCACTTGTGCTATCAGTAAATGTTGCGTTCCATGCTAAAGAGTGATCTTCATAAGACCATGCAACCGTTGCAACAGACTTAAGCTCAGGTTGACCTGACCAACCAGATGTATCTTGAACTCGACCACCTACTTCTTCTTCATATGAAAGTACAAAGCTATTCACGTTTTGGAAACGGAAATCACCAAAACCAGTTTCAAGATTTGCAGCAATTGTAAAGTCGATACCTTCAATTTCGAAACCAGCACCATTAAAGTAAGATGTACCTGCTTCAATAAGCGTTCCAGATGCAGCACGCTTCAGATAGAAAGTCTCATTCGAAGTATCTGTATCTACTGATACAGCAGAGATTAGGCCTGCAGCTTCGTCAGATAAAAGAGCTTGTAATGTCTTTTGTTGGATTACATTATCGATTTGTAACTGGAAGTAATCAAGTTTGAAAGTAAGGTTGTCGTTTACGTCCCACGCGATACCAAGGTTAGTGTAATCTGATTCTTCAGCATCTAACTCTGAGTTTTGTGTATAGTATGTATTGTACTGACGCTCTGTTGTAGAGCCATTTCTATAGTCAATAGCGTCTTCTGCTGAAAATGAACGCGCAGCATTAAGACGGTCAAGACCTGGTGCACGGAAAGACTCAGAATATGAACCACGGATAACGATGTTATCAGCTACTTGCCAACGAGCAGATACCGCAGGAGCAATATTGTCACCGAAGTCAGAGTAGTCATCGTAACGAGCTTTTAAGTTAACTTCTACAGTTTCAGTAATTGGAAGAACTGACTCGAAGAACAGTGCTGTTACATCACGTTTACCCTGTGATGAGTTACCTGCTGAACCACCGATTAAACCAGCAGCTGATTGACCATCGTAGATATCTGCATAAGTTTGCTCAAAATATTCCATACCTACGTAGTGTGATACTTGACCACCAGGTAATTCGAATAAATCGAAGCCGATACCTGCAAAGTATTGGTCAAAAGTCGATGAAGACTCTTGAAGTGTTGTTGCTTTCATGTTTGCAACACCTTCATCTGAACCTAAATCAATATCATTAGCTTGGTTATATGCTAAACCAGAATAAGAAAGGTAGTATTGACCAACAGATTTGTTATCTGCTTTGTTACGGTGGTAATAAACTTCCCATGAAGCATTGTTCCAGTCGAAGTCACCGCGAAGACCAGTAGTTAAGTCGATATTGTAGTCGTCTACGTTACCGTCACGAGTACCGATACCAACCCAACGGAATAAACCATACGCACCGTCTACACCATAAGGGTTGTGTGGGTTATCAGCAGACATATTTTCCCACTCTGCAGCAGGAGGAGCATAACGACCAAATGATGAGTTTTGAACAAACATTGTTTGACCAAACCACTCTACGTTATCGGAAATTTCATAGTTAGAGCTGATGTATAATGTGTTACGGTCGATTGATGCTGTGTTGTAAGATACGTTACCAAACGCATACATACAATACTCAGAGCCTGGGCCCCAATCTTCATTTGCATCTACACGACGGAACGTATTTTCACCGTACTCTGCAATTAAGTCATCACATAAAAGTGATGCTTTTGCTTGTGAGAAGTCAGGAGAAAGAACTGTTGCACCGAAGTACGACCAACCAACAGTATCTGCAGTGTACGCTTCGATATCACCATCACCATCTAAATCACCGATTTTAGCTTTAGTGTAATCACGTGCACCATCACTGATACCTTCACGTTTTTGGTAATCGTATGCAAACGTGATATTACCTTTATCGTTTGAGATACCACCTACTACAGAAAACTCTGAAGACGTTGTCCCCTCGTCCTGATCACGATGACCAGCACCAACGTTAAAGCTTAGGCCTTCATAATTGTCTTTTAATACAACGTTAACAACACCAGCCATTGCATCAGAACCATAAATAGATGATGCACCTTCAGTCATGATATCGATACGCTCAACTGCCGCCATAGGAATAGCATTTAAGTTAGCTGACGCACCACCTAATGTTGGTGAGCCTGGGAAACGACGACCGTTTAATAGCACAAGTGTACGGCGTGAACCCGCACCACGTAAGTTAATAGTTGCTTGAGACTGAGCAGAGCTACCTGAACGCTCTGAGAATGAGCCGAATGAGTTCAATGAACTTGAACGAAGAGCGTCAGCTACAGTGAAATCACCTTCCATTTTGATATCAGCAGATGTAATGCTGATTACAGGTGATGCACCTTCAAGGTCAGTACGCTTGATGCGTGAACCTGTTACTTGAATGCGTTCAACTTTTTCTACACTGTTGTCTTCAGCTGCAACAGTCGATGCAGAAAATGCAGCAGTTGACACTGCACCAAAAGCAATCGCTAAGCGAACTGCTTTTGAAACTTGATTATTTAACATTTGATTCTCCCTGGTCATATCCATGTTATGACTTTATTAATTTATTTATTTAACACTAAAGGGTCAAAGCCCCCCTTAGAGCTATCAAATACTAATATCAGGTACAACTTTTGGTCAACTTTTTTTTAACCTTTGTTTTATAAGGAAATTTAAACAATAAACAAATAATCAACAATAAACCAAATACGTTAATATTAGGTACAAGATAATTGCTTAAAGATACAGAAAAAGCGTGGAAAACCCACATCAACAGCTTTTTGATAGTTAATAAATGCAACAATCAAAATTAACAATTGAAATAAAATAAATTATCTATGACAGGCAAAAAAGGAGGTGGATTTCAAAAAAGTAACATCTATTTATTAAATGCTACTTCTTTTTCTAAATCTAAATGAGGGTTTTAAAGAATCGATTCACCCATAATGTAAATTGCTAGTAATTCATCTTGATTGTTATCAAAGATTTTCCCAACTTCACAATTGACTTTCATTGTTTCTACTTGTTCGATCAAAAGTGCTGACTGGTTAGCAGCATTTACTAACTCAGTTAACCTAAGAATTAGAAGCTCTAATTCATTCATAAAAAGAGACAACGCTTTTTTGAAGTCTATTTTGTTATTCTGATTTTGACGCAAGAAGTTTATGAACGCAGGTAAATTAGTCCCCACTAAAGCATCAAAACTATTTATAAATTCACTTTTCATTTTTATTTCAATTTCATTGAAATAATGCTTTGCACTTTCCAGCTGCTTTCTATCAAGATCGTTAATCAAAGCCATTAGAGATGATGTTAACTCTTGTCTAACAAAGTTTGCTGCCGCTAAAATATTTGCATTTGGCTTTACAATTATTGATTCAGGGTGATGACAGACAAATGCAAATACTCCCTTAGCACTTAATACACGAAAAACCTCAGAGATACTTTTATCAAGTTGACTGTACTCTAGAGAAAACTGTGCAATAACAGACGAAAAGTCATCATCTTTAAATGGTAAATTCTCAACGGCTGTATTTGACAGAAAGGTTCCGCCTACACTCTTTGAAACCTCGGGATGAATTTTTGCCTGATCGATTCCAACACAATTTAACTTTTTGTCTCTTTGTATCAGCTGAATTAAGGCACCATTGCCCGTGCCAACATCCAGAACCAATGAGTCTGGATCTAGCTTAGTCGCGAAACTACACCAGAACTCTTGTAATGATCCTTGGTAATTTTTTTTAAACCCGTTTCCAAATGAGGTTAGGTGTCCTTGTTGCCAATAATTTGTCCAATGGTCGCTCATGTATACTCCATAAAAAAAGGCTGAATAAATTCAGCCTTTTTACTTTCAAAAAACTTTATTAGAAGCTGATTGAATAGCTTACACGATAATCACGACCAAAGTTATTATAAAGGTCTTGGTTATCCCAAGTACCGTTTGATGATAACACTGGATCTTCATCTGTTAAGTTATTAACAGTGAAAGTAAGTGCACCGTATGCACCTGCATTATAAGTGTAAGTTAAGTTGTGAATTAACCAGCTATCAAGCTTACCTGTTTGCTCATAGTAGCCATCACCATCTTCATCTTTTTCAGTTTCAGTAGTGCTGTCTGTGTATGTTGCATTCCACGCTAGTGAGTGATCTTCATAAGACCATGCAACCGTTGCAACAGACTTAAGCTCAGGTTGACCTGACCAGCCAGATGTATCTTGTACAACACCACCTACTTCTTGGTCATACGAAAGCACAAAGCTATTCACGTTTTGGAAACGGAAGTCACCAAAACCAGTTTCAAGGTTTGCAGCAATTGTAAAGTCGATACCTTCAATTTCGAAACCAGCACCATTGAAGTAAGATGTACCTGCTTCAACTAGAGTACCTGATGCAGCACGCTTCAGATAGAAAGTCTCATTTGAAGTGTCTGTATCTACTGATACAGCAGAGATTAGGCCTGCAGCTTCGTCAGATAGTAAAGACTGAAGAGACTTAGATTGAATTACATTATCAATCGCTAACTGGAAGTAATCAACTTTGAAAGTAAGGTTTTCGTTTACATCCCACGCGATACCAAGGTTAGTGTAATCTGAAGTTTCAGCATCTAACTCTGAGTTTTGCGTGTAATAAGTGTCATATTGACGCGATGTAGTTGAACCATTTGCATAGTCGATAGCAGATTCAGCTGAGAATGTACGTGCAGCATTTAGAAGGTCAAGACCTGGTGCACGGAAAGACTCAGAATATGAACCACGGATAACGATGTTATCAGCTACTTGCCAACGAGCAGATACCGCAGGAGCAATATTGTCACCGAAGTCAGAGTAGTCATCGTAACGAGCTTTTAAGTTAACTTCTACAGTTTCAGTAATTGGAAGTACTGACTCGAAGAAGAATGCTGTTACATCACGTTTACCCTGTGATGAGTTACCTGCTGAACCACCGATTAAACCAGCAGCTGATTGACCATCGTAGATATCTGCATAAGTTTGCTCAAAGTATTCCATACCTACGTAGTGTGATACTTGACCACCAGGTAATTCGAATAAATCGAAGCCAATACCAGCAAAGTATTGGTCAAAAGTCGATGAAGATTCTTGAAGTGTTGTTGCTTTCATGTTTGCAACACCTTCATCTGAACCTAAATCAATATCATTAGCTTGGTTATAAGCTAAACCAGAATAAGAAAGGTAGTATTGACCAACAGATTTGTTATCTGCTTTGTTACGGTGGTAGTAAACTTCCCATGAAGCGTTGTTCCAATCAAGGAAACCACGTAAACCAGTTGTTAAATCGATGTTGTAGTCGTCTACGTTACCGTCACGAGTACCGATACCAACCCAACGGAATAAACCGTATGCACCATCTTCACCGTATGGGTTGTGCTCATTGTCTGCAGACATACCAGTCCAAGGAGCAGCTGGAGGAGCATAACGACCAAATGATGAGTTTTGAACAAACATTGTTTGACCAAACCACTCTACATTTTCAGCGATTTCATAGTTAGAGCTGATGTATAATGTGTTACGGTCGATTGATGCTGTGTTGTAAGATACGTTTGCAAACGCATACATACAATACTCAGAGCCTGGACCCCAGTCTTCATTTGCATCTACACGACGGAACGTATTTTCACCGTACTCTGCAATTAAATCATCACATAATAGTGATGCTTTTGCTTGTGAGAAGTCAGGAGAAAGAACTGTTGCACCGTAGTAAGACCAACCAACAGTATCTGCAGTGTACGCTTCGATATCACCATCGCCATCTAAATCACCGATTTTAGCTTTAGTGTAATCACGTGCACCATCACTGATACCTTCACGTTTTTGGTAATCGTATGCAAACGTGATGTTACCTTTATCGTTTGAGATACCACCTACTACTGAGAACTCTGAAGACGTTGTTCCTTCGTCTTGATCACGATGACCAGCACCAACGTTGAAGCTTAAGCCTTCATAGTTGTCTTTTAGGATAACGTTAACAACACCAGCCATTGCATCAGAACCATAAATAGATGATGCACCTTCAGTCATGATATCGATACGCTCAACTGCCGCCATAGGAATAGCATTTAAGTTAGCTGACGCACCACCTAGTGTTGGTGAGCCTGGGAAACGACGACCGTTTAATAGCACAAGTGTACGGCGTGAACCCGCACCACGTAAGTTAATAGTTGCTTGAGACTGAGCAGAGCTACCTGAACGCTCTGAGAATGAGCCGAATGAGTTCAATGAACTTGAACGAAGAGCGTCAGCTACAGTGAAATCACCTTCCATTTTGATATCAGCAGATGTGATGCTGATTACAGGTGATGCACCTTCAAGGTCAGTACGCTTGATGCGTGAACCTGTTACTTGAATGCGTTCAACTTTCTCTGCACTGTCGTCTTCAGCTGCAACAGTCGATGCAGAAAATGCAGCTGTTGATGCAGCACCAAAAGCAATCGCTAAGCGAACTGCTTTAGAAACTTTTTTATTTAACATTTGATTCTCCCTGGACCACTATATTGTGGCTATATTTAGCATAAGCTTGTTTATTATTTGTTATCACATCAGGACTGCGACCAACAAATAATAAACAAATTAAACAAAATATCCAGAGATTTGTTTATAAAAAATTAATAAAAAACCACAAATGAAACCAAACTTTAATCTATCGCGCAAAATTCGTACAAAGACATCTCTAGCTAAAACCCTTAAAAATAGGGACAAAAAGCAATGTTCAGACCTTAAAACATTCGAATTTGCTTATTATTTCCAAATGAAACAATAGTACCCAAATCTGCAACTATCATTTCAGCTATTGGCAACAATTGCTTATTAACATAAACACCATAATCGTAATGATGTTTACCTGTGTAGTACTCAGCGCCACAATCGGTGTACACATATTCAATTATTTGCCCACGCTTGAAGCTAACAGTAGGATTTTTAACTATATATTGCTTAGCTGCTTTAACATGAGGAGGGATATTTTTTTGATAGTCTGTCAAATGCTGCCCTAATCGTTTACGGTAGACTAGCATTGAGTCAAATTCACCTGCATAAAGCTTTTTGACATAATTATCAAATACTTGGATTATTAAATCCTGACTATTCTGTTCACTAAATAAAATTTTGAAAAGCTCTCTTTGAAATTGATGAGCCAATTCAGTCCAATCACTTCTAACTGTTTCCATTCCTTTAAAAACAAGTTCGCTAATTCCATCTTTAACCACATTTCCGACATATCGCTTTTTAGAACCCGTTGTTTTTCCTCTAATCGTGGGCATAAAAAAAGGGCTATAGTGGATTTCGAACTCAATTTCTAAAAAACTGTCTATTTTATAATGTTGTTGTAACTCGTGCTGCCAACGTATGTTTATTTTTCTTGCCAGTTCCGTACCGATTTCATTACAGTCTTGAGGATTCAGCTCATCAACTAATTTCACAAATGTCGAGTCAGTATCGCCATAAATTACTTCATAACCCCATTCTTCAATCCACTGCTTGGTAGTTTGCATTATTTCATGACCACGCAGAGTGATTGAACTAGACAAGCGTGGATCATAAAAGCGGCACCCTTTTGAACCTAACACTCCATATAAACTATTCATAATGATCTTAATCGCCTGCGAGAGCATAGGTTGGTCATTATCTTTGGCGACCTGTCTTTTAGCAGCGAGCTCTCGAATCAGTTCAGGTAAGTGATGTTCGGTTCGTGAAAATAGCGCTTGATTAAAACCCTCTATTGCATTTTCTGGACTTTTTAAACCCTCAATCAAGCCAAGTGGATCTATACAAAATGTTCTCATTATCGATGGATACAGGCTTTTGTAATCGAGCACGAGTATATTTCTATAAAGCCCTGGTTGTGATGACATAACATAGCCACCGGGGCTATCAAATGTTAGGCCATGATCCCCCAAATTGGGAGCTACATAGCCACTTCTATGTAATAAAGGTAGGTAGAGGTTAGTGAAAGCGGCAACAGATCCCCCCATTCTTTCAAGCTCTAAACCTGTTAACTGACTTCGTACAACTGCAAAATCGAGTAACCTAAGCTTTTCAAAAATACGCAGTACTAAAATGCAATCTTGTCTGTTGTAACTCGCAAGTGAAAGTTTATCTTCATTAAACTGACGAATGATCTCAGCAAGACGGTCGTCGGTGCTAATCAGTTTATCTTCGCCAAGCTCAATGCTTGCTACATTGGCAAGACTGAAGTTATCGCAATGATAGGTTGCATTTTTTAAGGTATCGATACCATCAATCACAACCCGACCAGGTATAGTTAAGCGGGTAAAGCTACCAACTCTCAACTGCATTTTTTCTTTATTGCGCCCTAAAGGTAACTCAACCCCAAGCGCTTCAGCACGTGCATGTAATACAGTAAAATCAAACTCAATGACATTCCAACCTATAATCACATCTGGATCTATAGTTTGAATAAGCGAGCAAAGGTGGTCTAGTAAATCAATTTCATCAACACACCATTGAATGCTAAATGGCAATTCACTGGTATCTTGTGGCTGTCCTATCATTAACACCATATCGATGTTTTCGCCCACTAAGCCAACTGAAAATAGTACTCCCTCACCATTACATTCAATATCGAGTGACAAGCTTGAGAATCGAGGCATAAACTCGCTATTTTTTTTGAATCTAGCATCAGTTAATACTGGATATGGGTGGCTTTTAATTAAACGACCTTTGGCCCAAACAGATCCTCTGATAAAGCGCTCCATTAAAAACCTATCGACTGGGCGGATATCATCTTCATAGACTTTTATATGCTGTGCTTTGAGTCGTTTAGCTGCGTTGTAATAATGTTTCAATGAAGAGAAATAACAAGAAACCACTTGTTGCTGCATGAAGCTTTTAAGCTTCACATGCTTAATTTCGCAGATGATCCCATACTCGTTGAACACGCTTCTTGCAGCGTCTAATTGTGATTTATTAATAAAAAACACAGCGTGTTGTAAAGAGCTAATTAGCTTTACAGGCCCCTGCTGAGATAATATCCACACCACAATAGAAATGCCTTTAGCGCTATCATAGCATTGGGTGGAAAGAATAAAGCCAGAAACTAACTGCATGTTATTAGACCTTTTTTCGGAAATTTAGGCATTTTAGTTAAACAAAGCTAAGTGGATTAGCTAATTAAAGTAACAAGTCGCTTGTAGTTGCCCAGTTAAATCTCTAAAATTCATTACTGTAATTATATACATACTTTAGGTTATCTGGGCATGCTTTCTGACTCTTTAAAAAAAACAATTCGGCAAATTCATAAGCATGTTGCTGATAACCTCACCGATTACCGCCCTAGAAGTAGTCAAAACTATTTAGTTGCCGAAATAGCAAAAACGCTGGCTGGCGAGTACCATAAAAGCCAACGCATCTGTGTTATTGAAGCTGGTACAGGAACCGGCAAGTCGCTTGCTTATTGTTTAGGTGCATTGCCTTTGGCGATGGCCAAAAAAAAGAAATTAGTGATTTCGACGGCCACCGTTGCCCTACAAGAGCAGTTAATCAATAAAGAGCTGCCGTTTTTTAAAGAACACTCAGGCCTTGATATTAAGTTTGATTTAGTGAAAGGCCGACAGCGCTATATATGTGCGCAAAAACTCAGTGCGGCAGTAAATGGCGATAGCCAAACGCAAATGGAGTTTATGCCGACCCTATCATCGCCGCTCTCAGATATGGAAACCAAATGCTTAAAGCAACTTTATGATGCTTACTCAAAAAAGCAATGGCAAGGTGATCGAGATAGTTGGGCTGATACTATCCCCGATAAAGTTTGGAATTTAATAGCCTGCGATAAGCACTCATGCCAACGACAAATGCGTGCTCATCAGCTGTGCCCTTTTCATATGGCGCGTCAGCGTCTTATGCAAATGGATGTGTTGGTGATCAACCATTCTTTACTGCTGGCTGATCTAGACCTCGGTGGTGGTAAGATTCTTCCCGAGCCTGACGATACTATTTACGTAATTGACGAAGCACACCATTTAGCTCACATCACCCGAGACTTCTCATCTGCAGCAGCAACAATCAAAGGCACCATAGATTGGCTCGACAAGCTTGTTAAATTTGCTGGTAAAATGGCAAATGTATTAGTAGGACAAAAAGCAATTGGGCAAAATTTTAAGCTGAGTGACAGTATCAATGATGCTGCAAAAAACTTAAAAGTCGTACGTGATATTCTTGATAATGCGGATTTTAGCTACAACAGTGATGATACCTATCGTTTTGAGCACGGTGAGATCCCTGCATCTTTACATGCTAAAGCAAAAGATATCAGCGATGCCACTCTTGATGCTCTAAGAGCACTAAACAAAATGCACGATACCTTGGTACAAGACGTAAGCGATGGCGATATAAAACCTTATGTAGCTGATCCTATCTTGGCTGAAAGTGGTCATTACATTAACCGTCTAGAGTTATTAAACAAATTGTGGTTTAGTTATGCAACAAAAGGCGAAGGTATTCCCCATGCTCGATGGATCAAACGCCTAGAGTATAAGAACCATCACGACCACTTACTCAGTGATTGCCCTATTGAAGTTGGCTATTACTTAAAAGATAAATTATGGAATCAATGTGCTGGTGCTGTGCTTTGTTCAGCTACTTTAACTGCACTTGGCTCATTTGATCATTTTGCTTATGAATGCGGCCTAGCCAAAGAAGAAGGCGTCAAATACATCAAAGTTCCCTCGCCGTTTGATTATCCTAAACAAGCAACACTGCATATTCCTGCAAGCCACATCGAGCCAACAGATAAAGCCTTTAGTGATCACTTGGCTGAACAATTACCTAAGTTTCTTGATGATAAAAAAGCTAATTTAGTGTTGTTTGCTTCTTATTGGCAGATGGATCACGTAGTAAAAGCACTGCGCAGCAAAGGAATTGACGTATTAGTTCAGGGTGAAATGTCTCGAGAAGCATTATTGAAAAAGCATAAAGCGAATGTTGACTTAGGTCGCGCAAGCTACTTATTTGGCACACAAAGCCTATCAGAAGGTCTAGATTTACCGGGTAAATACTTAGAAAACCTCGTCATTACAAAGATTCCGTTCGCGGTGCCTACCTCACCTATAGAAGAAGCGCAGGCTGAATTTGTGCAAAGTAAGGGGGGGAATCCATTTTTGTCTATTACTGTACCTGATGCAGCAAAGAAATTAGTACAGAGCTGTGGTAGACTACTTCGAAAAGAGAATGATCAAGGACGAATTATTATTCTTGATCGCCGTTTAGTGACCAAACGATATGGCAAAGCCATGCTCGATACCTTGCCACCCTTTAAAAGACAAATTGATTATTAATGTTTGAATTAGCTTTAGATCCAACAACATGGGCACTCCTTTGCGCAGTAGCGCTGGCTGCAGGCTTTATTGATGCCATTGCTGGCGGTGGCGGCATGCTAACTGTACCAGCCTTATTGACAGCCGGTTTACCACCGCATCTCACTCTAGGGACCAATAAACTTGCAGCCAGTTTTGGCTCATTAACTGCAAGTGTGACATATTTTCGGAAAAAGTTATTTAACCCCCGGTTTTGGGCTGCGTCTATTTTAGCAACTGCCTTAGGGGCACTTGTAGGTACATTAGTTGTAGATTACTTGAGTATTGAGTTTTTAAATAAATTACTACCGGTGGTGATTATTTTAGTGGCTTGTTACAGTCTCTTTGGCAGTTTAAGTACGACAGAGCATAACGAATTGCCTGAGCTTGATAGCAAAACCAAAATTAAACAATGGCTACAAGGGCTGGGCCTTGGTTTTTTTGATGGTTTAGCAGGCCCTGGTACTGGCACCTTTTGGACTGCCTCAAATAGCCTATTATACAAGATGAGCTTATTGCTAAATTGTGGGCTTGCTCGCTCAATGAACTTTGTTTCGAACTTTATTTCATTGATCACCTTTGTTGCGCTGGGCCATGTTAACTTTTTGCTTGGTATAACAATGGGCTTTTTCTTGATGTTAGGTGCCTGGTTAGGTGCGCATTCAGCAATTAAATTTGGTAGTAAAATGATCCGCCCAGTATTTAATACTGTGGTTATAGTGTTAGCATTAAAGTTAATCTATGAGGCTTATTTGTAAATGCATTCTCCTGCTTTTGACAAACTATGCGAGCAAATATCTAGGCTTAAACATCAAGCAAGCCAATTTGATAACGGCAACCTATTTGCTAAAAATCGCTACATGCAGGCACAACCAAGTTTGTTTGATAAGGCGGTATTTGCGACTAAAAGTATGAAACTTGCAGATTATGTAGCTGAAATAGAAGAAGAGTTAGCTAACCTGCCCCCAACAGAACATCGTCACGCTTACCAATATGCTTTAGAGCGAATTGCACAGCAAGTTCAGGCTGTTTTTAATGTTATAAAATCAACACCTGTGTGGGCAAAAGAGAACAAATACAGTTTTAAACCCAAGAGCAAGCCACAAATATATAAACAAGCAGTTAAAAAGATCATGCAGTCTTCACATGAACTTTACGATGAGCTCAAGCAAAACCATGAGTTTGAGCGCCGCTTAGTTTTAATGATTGAAGAAAGAAAGCTTAAACTTGATGCAGCTAGCCCAGCAAAGGCCACTGAAATAAATAAAGAGATCTTAGCTTTACACGCTCGTTTGGGTCGCTGTCGAAAAGCAATTTCAGCCACTGAAGATAAAATTCAACAAGTAGAAAAACAGCAGCTGAGATAATGTTTTACTACCACCCAAGTTATTCAGCGTTAGCTTTACCCGAGTGTCACCGCTTTCCGATTGAAAAATATCGCATGTTAAGGCAGCTTGTTAGCGACTTTATTGATGAACAGCACTTCATTACCCCACAAAAAACCACTCGCACGCAGCTTGCTCTATGCCATGACCCTGATTATGTCGACGCTTTTTTAACAGGTAGCCTTGACAGCAAAGCGATAAAAAAAATGGGCTTTCCTTGGTCTGAAGCCTTAGTCGAACGAACACTCTATTCTGTCGGTGCAAGTATTCAAGGTGCTGAATTTGCACTACAACAAGGTGCTGCATTTAACTTAAGTGGCGGTTATCACCATGCTTTTACGAGCTATGGTAGTGGTTTTTGTATTTTTAATGACTTAGCAATAGCCGCAGCACACTTAATTGAGAGCGAACAAGCCGATACCGTATTAATCTTTGACTGTGACGTTCACCAAGGTGATGGCACAGCCGAAGTGACACAAGCACACCCTCAAATCATTAGCTGCTCTATTCATTGCCAGCAAAACTTTCCGCGTATCAAGCAGCAATCAAATTACGACTTTGCTTTAGAGCATGGCACCTCAGATGCTGAATACCTTGAGACAGTAAATCAAGCATTAGCCTTAACAATTAGACTCCACCAGCCTGATATCATTTTGTACAACGCCGGCGCAGATATCGCAACGGATGATGAGTTAGGACACTTTCAAGTCAGTTTAGAGGGCGTGTATCAACGTGACCATTTAGTATTAAGCCAAGCAAAGGAAGCAAAAATCCCACTCTTTGCAGCCATGGGCGGTGGCTATCAACGAAATGTAAGCCGTTTGGTTGATGTTCATGGTCAGCTTTTTAGAGCCGCTGTCGATTTATTCTAAGGCTTGGTATACACTTAAATATGACTTTTCTACTAGGTTGTTGGTATATGAAATTGCATGATGACATCCACAATTACTATGAAAAACTTGTTATTGAAGATATCGCTAAGCGCAAGTTAGATTCGTTGTATAATGATGATATTATGGCGGATTTATGCTGTACCGTACTTAATCAATTACCTGCTCGCTATATTCGCTATGACGTTGATATGGAATTTTATTTACCACAAACAGAGCGAATAAAAATGGAGCAACGCGTACAAACAGCTATCGATGTAGCCATCAGCCAAGTTGCGAAAAAAAAGGAATTACAGAATGAGCAGTGACTTAGAAAATGCTCCTGACTACATAAAAATCGCTGTTGATCTCATTATGCTCTTAGAGCAAAACGATGTGCCTGCCGAAGACGTTTTAGCAGCATTAGAAATCGTTAAATCTGACTTCGAAAAAAAACTTCCACAATCAACTGATTAATAGTCCGAAAATGGCGAGTATTGGGGCATAAATTTGTTATGCTCAGGTTTTAAAAATTAAGAATGTAAAACCATGTCATTGCCAAGTTTATTACGCCTGTTCATCCTTGCTGCTATTTGGGGCGCTTCCTTCTTATTTATGCGCATGGCAGCTAATAGCTTAGGCCCTGCGGTATTAATTGAGCTAAGAGTTGGCTTTGCAGCAATAACACTGTTTATTTTTGCGCTGTACTTACGCAAGAAACTGGCTTTCGCGACTCACAAAAAGCATTTTTTCATTATTGGTGCGCTTAATTCCGCCATTCCCTTTTTATTGTTTGCTTATGCAGCACAAACAATTAACGCTTCAACCTTATCAATATTAAACTCAACAACCCCAATTTGGGGTGCCATCGTCGGTATTATTTGGAGCAAAACTAAACCCACTAAAAGTATGCTGCTAGGCTTGCTGTTAGGTTTAACGGGCGTGGCCATTTTAGTGGGGCAAAATAGTCTCACTATCGACAGCCAAGCCATTACGGCAATTGTTGCTGCGCTGTGTGCTTCACTCAGTTATGCCATTGCATCCCATTACACCAAACATGCACCAAAGTTGTCTGCTTTTGATAACGCGCATGGCAGTATGTGGGCGGCAAGTATTATGGTACTCCCGCTTATTTTTATTATTCCTGCCAGAGAAATGCCAAGTAACGAAGTTATGCTTGGTGTAGTAGCACTCGGTGTGCTGTGTACTGCTGTAGCATATATCCTGTTTTTCCGTTTGATTGATGATATTGGCCCAACCTCAGCACTGACTGTTACCTTTTTGATTCCACTATTTGGCATAATATGGGGTAATCTAATTTTAGATGAACAAATTGGGCCGAATACCTTAGTTGGCGCACTGTGTGTTATAGCAGGCACCATGCTGGTCACTGGCTTTATCCGTATCAAGCCGTTTTTAAAACGAAACACCTTGTAACAGAATGCAAATTGCATTTTTAAATACAACCTATACTCTATTATACCAATTCGCTTAATTAAGTAGTCTATTTTGAGGCAATAAAACCTCGTTGATAACAAGGCAAAAATTTCGTTATTTAGTTGTTCTAAATGAGAAATTTTTAACGCAGTTAGCGACAGGTTTAATCACTCAAAATGATTAAGTATTATAGTGAATTGGTATTGGGTACTAAAAAGGAAGGAGAAGTGTATGTCAGGTACTACCATGGTGGTGTTAATTGTGCTGATATCTGTGGGATCTGGGGTGATTTATGATATGTATAAAAAGCACCTCGAATTCAAATCACGCACCTTAAAAAATTCAAAAGAAGCGAACGAGCATGTAGCAGAAGTGACAAAAGAGCTGCAAGAGTTAAGAGAACGTGTGCAAACGCTCGAAGCCATTGTCACCGATTCAAGCTACAACGTAAAACAAGAGATTAATAAACTTTAATTAAGTTAGCTCTAATTAAGATAATAATGCACTGTATTGATCAAGCACTGGCTGATAATAATCGGCGTCTTGATTCAACATGCGTTGGTAATGAGCACATAATTGCTTTACATAAGCTTGGTGCTCTTTACTTGTTAGTTGCCACATTTGCTGTCCAATGCGGGTGATGAGCTGCGATGATGACGCACTCATTACGATGATTTCGTAAAAGCGTTTATTTTCACAAACCAACTGCTCAGACACGAGCCCTAATTGTAGTGTTTGTAAATAACTGCGAACGTGATAACTGTGATGTACAGGGCAAACAATAAAGTCGATGTTAGTATTTGGGTTTTGACTAACAATCTTAGCTAAAAACTGTACTAACAGCTCTCCCCCTACTCCTGCAATAATAACTAGGTGGCGTTTTTGTGGGTCTGGTGTAATCGCTGCAACATCTTGGCAATGCACCTGCCAGCGTCCGCGTTGCTCTTCGTTGCAAAAGCGATCTAGTTTATCATTTAGTGCCTGCATTAACTCAGGCACTATATCAACGAAATGTATTAACTGTGCTTTATCTTGCTGTAAAAGCTCAATCCCTAACAAACCGTGGTCGCAGCAGCAGTCCCAGATTTCGTCATAACCTGAATCAACTACATCAACGATGGCTGATAGTCGTTTACTCAGTGCCATTAGTTTGCTGTTTTATAAACTAAAGCTTTTAGACTACGATCACTGTCTACTTCAACAAAGCCATCGGTAGCTGCGAGTCGCTCAACAAAGCTAATTGCCCCTTGTGTATGATCGCTAATTAGATCTTTAAACGCCTGCTCTGAAAGCTCAGGACTATTCGCACACAGTAGTAATTGGGTGTTTTCATTTAATAGCTCGGGTAAACGACGCAGAATTTTTTGATAATCCTTGGTCAATATAAAGCTGCCTTTTTGAAAGCTAGGTGGATCAACGATGATCAATTCATACGGCGCAGATTTCTTTAGCTTACCGAATGACTTTAAAATATCGTGAGGGAAATAACTAACACCTTGCTCAAAACCATTTAACTGATGATTTTGTTTACCCGTTCGAAGCACACCTTTATTCATATCCATATTAATAACTTGGTCAGCACCACCTTGCATTGCTGCAACAGAAAAACCACAAGTATATGAAAACAGGTTGAGCACTTTTGCGTTTTTACTATTGGCTTGAACAAACTCTCTGCCACGGCGCATATCAGGGAAAATTCCCGTGTTTTGGCGACTCAGTAAATCAACTTTAAACTTAATGCCATTTTCACTGACAAGGTGTTCTTGTGGTAATTCGCCAAACATTAGCGCATTACGGGTATTAATCCCGCTACGTTGCTGGTATACCAATGCAGTAACAAGTTCAGGCGCGTTCTCTTGCGCCCATTGCCATAGGGTATCTGTTAATTGCGCAAGTGCTTGTTCTTCAATTTCTTCATATGAAACTAAAAAGAGTGCGGGCGGATAAAAATCCAAATTAATGTGGCTCAGCTCAGCCACTGAGTGGCCACGGCCATGAAATACACGGCATAATTCATTAGCAGCAAGTGGCGCCTCTGCTAATGCATTTAAAATGGCAGAAAAATCGTTTGTCATCATCTTTAGTTAATTAACTGTTGTTGTAATTCGTGAATTTCATCACGGACAGACGCCGCTTTTTCAAACTCAAGATCGCTAGCATAAGCATGCATTTTCGCTTCAAGGGTTTTGATTTGGCTAGCAATATCTTTCGCGCTGAGCACTTTCTTAGACTCTTTACGCACCAATTTAAGATTATCTTTAGGACTTGCATCTTCACCCACATCCATAATATCGGTGATACTTTTCACCAGTGCTTGCGGCTCAATACCGTGCTCAAGGTTATAAGCTTGTTGCTTTTCGCGGCGGCGATCTGTTTCGTCAATGGCTTGTCGCATAGAATTAGTAATGCGGTCGCCATACAAAATCGCTTTACCATTTAAGTGACGAGCAGCACGACCTATGGTTTGAATAAGCGAACGAGTCGAACGTAAGAAACCTTCTTTATCGGCATCAAGTATCGCAACCAGTGAAACCTCTGGCATGTCGAGCCCTTCTCGTAATAAGTTAATGCCCACTAACACATCAAATACACCAGCACGCAAATCGCGGATAATTTCGACCCGTTCAACGGTGTCGATATCTGAGTGCAAGTAACGCACTTTTACATCATGGTCGTTGAGATAATCGGTTAGATCTTCTGCCATACGCTTAGTTAAAGTGGTTACAAGTACCCGCTCGTTCACTTCAACTCGTTTATAGATTTCTGAGAGTAAGTCATCAACCTGGGTGCCCACAGGGCGAACTTCAATTTCTGGGTCAATAAGCCCGGTTGGACGAATAACCTGCTCGGCAACCTCCCCTGATGAGCGCTCAAGCTCAAAGTCACCAGGTGTTGCCGACACATAAATAGTTTGCGGCGCAATGGCTTCAAATTCTTCAAAACGTAATGGCCGGTTATCTAATGCTGATGGCAAGCGAAAGCCATACTCAACAAGATTTTCTTTACGGCTTCTGTCACCTTTGTACATAGCGCCAATTTGCGATACGGTAACGTGTGATTCATCAATAATCATCAATGCATCATCAGGTAAGTAATCTAATAATGTCGGAGGTGGATCGCCTGGTGTTCTACCTGATAAGTAACGCGAGTAGTTTTCAATGCCTGAGCAATAACCAAGCTCGGTCATCATTTCAATATCGTACTGGGTGCGCTGAGCAATACGCTGCTCTTCCACAAGTTTGTTGGCACTAAGTAGCTGAGCTCGGCGGTCTTTCAACTCATCTTTAATTTTATCAATGGCATCAAGAATTTTTTCACGGGGAGTTACATAGTGAGTTTTCGGGTAAATAGTTGCGCGCACAATGTGCTTTTCAACAGCCCCCGTAAGCGGATCAAAAATACTTAATCGCTCAATTTCATCGTCAAACATTTCCACACGAACGGCATAAGTATCCGATTCAGCCGGAAATATATCAACTACTTCACCACGTACACGGTACGTACCACGGCTAAATTCAATATCGTTTCGTGTATATTGCAGCTCAGCAAGACGACGCAGCATATCGCGCTGATCAACGGTTTCACCCACTTTCAGCAATAGCATCATCTTCATATATGAGTCAGGGTCGCCCAAACCATAAATAGCAGATACCGAGGCCACAATTATTGTATCGCGTCTTTCTAAAAGCGCTTTGGTAGCACTTAAGCGCATCTGCTCAATGTGCTCATTGATAGACGCATCTTTTTCTATAAAAGTATCACTGGCAACAACATAAGCTTCTGGCTGGTAATAGTCGTAATAAGATACAAAATACTCAACCGCGTTATGCGGGAAAAACTCTTTCATTTCGCCATAAAGCTGTGCAGCGAGTGTTTTATTGTGTGCCATGATAATGGTTGGGCGATTCAAATCATTAATAATATTGGCCATGGTGAAGGTTTTACCCGTCCCTGTAGCCCCTAATAATGTTTGATGAGCAAGCCCAGCCTCAAGGCCATCTTTTAACTGTGCTATCGCCGTTGGTTGGTCACCACTTGGCTTAAATTTAGAAACTAGTTGGAAATGGTCGCTCATGAATGACACTCCTTCATATATGACTCACTTAACCCATCAACTTCTTTGATGAACCATTTATAGGCTACCACTGCCGTAAATAAATTACCGATGGCTGCACCAATAAAGAGTCCTTTTAAACCGGCAATTTCACTGCCAACATAAGCAAAAGGTACATAAAAAACAAACAGACGAACCACACTTAAAATCAGTGCATTCATTGGCTTATGCAGGGCATTAAATGAAGAGTTAGATAAGATAATTATTCCTTGCAGACCATAACTTAGCGGCAAAATATAAATGAATAGCTTAATCACATCCATTACTGCTTGCTCTTTACCAAATACATCAGCGATAAAACCAGAGGTTAACAGCAGTAAAATATAAATAGCGAACTGCCAAATCATCACAAACTTTAAAGTTTTTGTGTAGGCTTCTTTGACACGTTCAAACTTACCTGCCCCAAAGTTTTGACTAACAAATGGCGGCAAGGTCATCGACAAAGCAAGTACTACAAGGCTTGCAATAGATTCAATTCGGCTTCCTACACCAAACGCCGCGACGGCTTCAGGACCATGTTTAGCCACTAATGCTGTCATGACAGCCATTGCAATTGGCGTTAACATATTTGCGCCAGCCGCAGGTAAACCAATTTTTAGGACTTTTCGAATTGAGCTCAATGGCGTTTGCGAACCAGCATGCAAACTTAACAACCCATTCTTAACAGCAAGAATATAAAGGATGATAATTACTGCCACTGCCCAAGCTATGACACTTGCGATGGCTGCACCTTGAATTCCTAAAGCGGGGATAGGCCCAAAGCCAAAAATAAGCATAGGGTCTAAAATGGCATTAATGAGCCCCGCCCCACCCATTACTATGCTCGGTGTTTTAGTATCGCCACTGGCACGTAGCACAGAGTTTCCGACCATTGGGGTAATTAAAAAAACACTGCCTAAAAACCACACACTCATGTAATCATGGATCAAAGGCAGTACTAACTCCCCAGCCCCAAGTAATTTAAAAATAGGTTCGATAAATACATAACCGACAACCGATAAAGAAAACACCATAACAACAGCGACAAGTAATGACATACTTGCATCAAAGCGCGCCTCGTCTAGCTTGTCGCTGCCAAGTGCTTTTGCAATAACTGCTGAAGTGCCTATTCCTAAACCGATAGCAAGGCTGATAACGGTAAACGTCACGGGAAACGTAAAACTCACCGCAGCGAGAGGTTCAGTTCCAAGTAAACTGATGAAAAAGGTATCTACCAAATTAAACATCATTAGTGTAATCATTCCAAAAATCATCGGAATGGTCATTTTCTTTAAGGTCGGCAGAATGGGAGAGTTTAAAAGATCAGGTTTAGATTTGCTCTGCGGTGTCACGCTCATAAGAATATTTTGCCTCTTTATCTTAGCTTGTAAGTTTAAAGCATCCTCGCCTTGCAAGCTATGCTTTATTAAAAGAAACAAACGAGATAGATAAAACTCCTTATTTTGATGCTTTCATTGATAAATAGTGACTAACCCCTATAAAAAACAAAATACAAACATCATTAATATCTTTATTACAATTAAAAGGCAGATATCGCTGTTTTTTTACACACTAAATACTGTTGTTTCATCGTCACAAATAATTTTACTAATCAATTCAGCATGGCTTCAGGTAAAAATATTAACCCACTGATTTAATTAGATTTAAAAAAACTGAATTAAATACTTGAAATTGCTACAGCGCCCTATATTTCTGGCATCAACGCTGTTCTTAAAGTTTCATAAACAGAGTTATCCACAGAAATCGTGGATAACTCTCTGTAAGCCGCAAATATAAAGGCTTTTAACAGCTATCGATCTTTGAGTTAAGCTTAAAGACTGAAGTGTATTATTTTAAGCCTTTTAATTGTTCCGCAATAGAAATCAGCAAAAATTTCTACAGCCTGAACCAAAAATGAAAACAACAAACAAGGATGCAGTAGCTTTTTTTCAAACTAAACAACTGATTTAAATGATTAAAAAAACACCAACTAAGCTTTGTTAAACTGCCGTATTTATTTATTGGCAAAAAAACCTATCGTTTCTGTGAGATAAATACAGCTAAAAAATACGACTCGATACAGTTACAAACATACCGGTGTTTAAAAATTCAGTACTGTCGTTTTGTGATAAATACAAATACTAGATAAGTAATTATTTTCTCCGTTAAATTGTAAAAAACATCTTAACTAATACTTTTTTGACGTTTAAAACCACAAGCCCGCTCAAAAAAAATGCAATGATAGCGTTTTAGCGACATAAAACTTTAACTGAATGGCGCTATCCAACATGATTTCAAGCCATATTTTGCTCAGATCGAACATAAAAACATCGAATAAGCTTCTTTTTTGAATTTATGAAGTTTTTATGTTGACACTTTGCAATGCTGTCATTAATATTTCGCCCCGTTGAAAGGCATGACGCTTCCCCCTTAGCTCAGTTGGTTAGAGCGACGGACTGTTAATCCGCAGGTCCCCCGTTCGAGTCGGGGAGGGGGAGCCAAATCATAGCACCACACTACTCTATTTAGTTCCCCCTTAGCTCAGTTGGTTAGAGCGACGGACTGTTAATCCGCAGGTCCCCCGTTCGAGTCGGGGAGGGGGAGCCAAC
>NZ_JBPNYQ010000019.1:63717-84750 GCF_051235485.1 Pseudoalteromonas nanhaiensis
CCAACTCCAAGAATCTATTAAACTTTCATCTACAACTATTCTTCGATTGTATTAGACTTTAAAGCGCATATAATCTACTCTACTTTAAGTAATTTCTATACTTTGCTATAGAATATGATGCAAAATTATTACAGCAATGAATCAAGGAATTGATTCCTTCCTTTTCGCTTTTAAAAGATAAGAAAAATGGCTGGTTTTAAAAAACTAATATTTATACAACTTATATCTTGGTTACTGCTTACCGTTTTAGGTGGCTATCTAGTTGCTCTTAGTTTTGATAGCTCAGTGAGTGATACGCAAAAAAAAGCACAACTGACCGTTAATTCATACATTAGCGACTTAACAATGGATGACTTATCTGCAGAGAAAATCCAACGTACATTTGCTGATGCGAGTATCTTTTCAAGCTTTACTCTTCGTGATCACGCTGGTAAAACCCTTGTAGCAGTTCAATCATCAGAGTCGCTTCCGCTTCTAGCAGAGATGGTTAACAGTTCGTTTAATTCTATCCGTCCGCAATTTGCTGTTAACAACGCTTCTGATATAAAAGTTGAATTTACTATTAATGCACAAAGCCTTGCCAATTTAATGCAGCAGGCGATGTTCGTTGTTATCTTGGTTTCTGGTCTTATTGCCCTTCTCCCTATTTTCTTTATGAAGAGCATGTTTAAACGACTTAATCGTAAAATCAGCACCACTATTGCTGATATTGTTGATATATATATTAACCAGAATCAGGTAGGTGGCGACCTTGGACAAGCGATAGACACGTCGCGAATTAAAAAGCTAAGTAAAGATTTAATCCCTTCGTTTAATCGTTTGTCTCACTTTTTACAGACAAAACATGATGATATTCAAAATAACGCGTTAAATATTAAAAAAGAAGCGTACAAAGATGTTGTAACCAACTTAGGTAACCGCAACATGTTTGTTGAGTATTACGAGAAAAATATTGAAAACTCAGATAAAAGCACCTTTGGCTCGCTTGCCATGGTGCGTTGCAGTGAGTTACAAGCAATAAACCAAACCCGTGGCTACCAGAAAGGTGACGAGTACGTTAAAGGTGTTGCTGATATCATCAAACATATCAGTGGCACGTACACAAATAGCCAAGTTTTTCGTTTAAATAGCTCAGATTTTGCTGTGGTATTACCGAACACACCACTAAAAGAAGCTGAACGCTTTGGTGATAATCTACAATCTCGTTTCACTCAATATCAACAAAACCAAGAATTAAGCTCTGTAGCAAATACAGGTATCGTTGGTTATGAAAAAGGTAAGCCTTTAGGTGAGCTGCTTTCAGTTGTTGATAATGCAATGAGTATGGCGCAGTCAAAACAAGCAAATGCTTGGCATGTACAACGAGAAACAGACTTAGTAAATAATGCTAGCGCAGGTTTTGGTAACCAGAACTGGCGTAAAGTGATTAACGAAGTTATTGAATCTAAACGTGTACATTTAGTAATGCAAAATATTATGCCGGTTGGTAAGAGTGTTAAAGCTTATGCTGAGATTCAAGTAAGATTTAAAACTGCTGAGAACCAAACATTACCAACGGCTTCATTTTTAGCTATGGCTGAAAAGCTAGAAATGGCAATGGAAATTGATCGATTGATTATCGATACTACTCTGGACAAAATTAAGACTCGTAATTTTTCTGAGAAATTCTTTGGCATTAATGTAACTGCATCAAGTGCCCATAATGATCAATTTGTGATCTGGCTTGAGCGCCGCCTATTAAAAGACAGTAATATCGCCTCTAAGCTTATATTTGAAGTGAGCGAGTTTGGCTTACAACAAAATATTAAAGCAAGTAAACGCTTTATCGATATGGTGCATCGTGTAGGTGCGCGTATCACTGTAGAGCGTTTTGGTGTTGGTTTAACGTCATTTAAATTCTTTAGAGACTTAAAACCTGATTTCATCAAAATGGATGCAAGTTATACCCGCGGCCTTGAAGAAGATAAAAATAATCAATATTTTATGCGCTTAATGGTTGATCTTGCTCACCGTATTGGCGTGAGTGTTTTTGCAGAAGGTGTTGAGAGCCAAGAAGAGAAACATATCATTGAAACTTTATGTTTAGATGGCGTACAAGGCTATTACATCGAAAAGCCAAAAGACATTTAAGCCCCCTACTCATGGCCCAAAAAACCACACGTTTTTTGGGCCTATTCTATTCATTAACCTTGCTTTAACAGTTTAATCATAAACAGCTTTGTTAATTTTAGCTATTCGTCCCTGATGTGTTGTGTCAGCCCCCAGAAAAAAGGATAATAGTGCCGATTTTAAACTCGTGAGGCACGCATGACAGAATATGTCTTGTTATTGATTGGCACCGTGCTAGTCAACAACTTTGTTTTAGTACAGTTCTTAGGTTTATGCCCTTTTATGGGTGTATCAGGTAAGTTAGATACCGCGATCGGTATGTCTTTAGCCACAACCTTTGTGCTTACACTAGCTTCTGTAACGAGTTACCTAGTGAATCATTATATTTTGATTCCACTTGATATCGCCTTTTTACGCACTATGAGCTTTATTCTAGTGATAGCGGTAGTCGTGCAATTTACTGAAATGGTGGTAAGAAAAACCAGCCCGACACTTTATCGCTTATTAGGGATTTTCTTACCGCTTATTACCACCAACTGTGCCGTGTTAGGTGTTGCTCTACTAAATATCAAAGAAGATCATTCGTTCTTGCAATCTGCTGTGTATGGTTTTGGTGCAGCTGTTGGTTTTTCTCTTGTACTGGTTTTATTTGCAGCTTTACGTGAACGCTTGGCAGCTGCAGACGTCCCTGCACCATTTAAAGGTGCGTCAATTGCTATGATCACCGCAGGCCTGATGTCGATGGCCTTTATGGGTTTTACAGGATTAGTGAAGTTTTAATATGACCTTGTTTTATGCTTTGATAGCGTTAGGTTCATTAGCGCTAATATTTGGTTTAATTTTAGGTTTTGCCGCCGTGCGTTTTCGCGTTGAGAGCAACCCTATTGTTGACCAAATTGATACCATTTTACCGCAAACACAATGTGGCCAATGCGGCTACCCTGGCTGTCGTCCATATGCTGAAGCGATCGCCAATGGTGACGAAATCAATAAATGCCCACCAGGCGGCGAAGCCACGGTAAAAAAACTCGCTGATTTAATGGGTGTTGAAGCAAAACCGCTGGCTGGCGGTGAGCAAGCAGATCCTGTTAAAACCGTTGCCTATATTCGTGAAGATGAATGTATTGGTTGTACCAAATGTATTCAAGCCTGCCCTGTTGATGCGATTGTCGGCGCAACCCGCCAAATGCACACTGTATTAATCGATGAATGTACTGGTTGTGACTTATGTGTTGAACCGTGCCCTGTAGACTGTATTGATATGCTGCCTGTAAAAGAAACCAAACAAACTTGGAAATGGCAATTAAACGCAATCCCTGTGACTCAGGTAGATTAGGAGCACAGATGGAAAAGTTAATAGATCAAATTAAACAAGGCAAAGTGTGGTCTATACCTGGGGGCATTCACCCACCGGGTCAAAAGCTGCAATCAACAACACACGCAATTGCAAGACTGCCACTACCAGATAAGCTTGTTGTATCTTTAAAACAACACATTGGTGCTAACGGCAAACTAATTGTTGAAAAAGGCCAACAGGTACTTAAAGGCCAAGCATTAACTAAACCGAGCGGTAATTGGTCTGTGCCTGTGCACGCACCAACATCTGGACTTATTAGCGATATTTGCCCAATGCCATCTGCTCATCCATCAGCATTGCCTGAGCTTAGCGTGATTATTGAACCTGATGGTGAAGATAAATGGTGTGAGCTTCACCCTGTGTCTGATGCAAAAACACTTTCCCATGATGAGCTTGTTGATATTATTCACCAAAGCGGTATTGCAGGTATGGGCGGCGCTGGTTTCCCAACTTATGTAAAAGCAGATACTCGAAAAGCCATTGAGTTTTTAATTGTTAATGCCGTTGAGTGTGAACCTTATATCACCGCTGATGATATGCTAATGCGCGAACATGCCGATGGCATAATTGCTGGCATTGAATTAATGCAGCAGCTGTTAAATCCACAGTTAACGATTATTGGCATCGAAGACAATAAACCCGATGCTATTGCTGCCATGAAACTCGCAGCACAACATAACGACAGCATCATAGTGCAAACAGTGCCAACGGTTTACCCTTCTGGCGGTGAAAAACAGCTAATTAAATTGCTTACGGGCAAAGAAGTCCCGAGTGGCAGTATTCCTGCCGATATTGGTATGCTGGTGCAAAATGTTGGTACCTTGTTTGCGGTAAATCAAGCCGTAAATGAAGGTAAACCTCTGATTGAGCGCGTGGTGACAGTTACGGGTAACACCATTCATAAACAGGGTAATGTGTGGGCTTTACTAGGCACCGAAATAAAACATTTATTAGATTGCCAAGGCTTTTCGCCAGTTCCACAGCAACGAGTGGTCATGGGCGGTCCAATGATGGGCTTTACCTTACCAACTGTGCGCATTGGTGTCGTTAAAACCACAAACTGTATTTTAGCACCAGATCACCAAGAGCTTGCTGAGCCGGGTGATGAAAAAGCCTGTATTCGTTGTAGTGCCTGTGCTGACGCCTGCCCTGCTTCATTATTACCTCAGCAATTACAATGGTTTGCTAAGTCAAAAGAATACGACAAACTCAATGAGCACAATTTATTCGATTGTATCGAATGCGGTGCCTGTGCTTATGTATGCCCTAGCGAAATCCCCTTGGTGCAGTACTATCGCGTTGCTAAAGCTGAAATAAAAGAGCAGCAAGCAGAGCAAATTAAAGCAGAGCGAGCAAAAGAACGTTTTGAAGCGCGTAAAGAACGTTTAGAGCGCGAACAAGAAGAGCGCCAAAACCGCCACAAACGTAAACCTGCTGCTAAGTCAGATGGCGAAAAACAAAAAGTGGCAGATGCACTCGCCCGAGTTAAAGCTAAATCTGATGATAAAGACAGTAAATCAGCTGTCGCTGCTGCTATTGCCCGTGCGAAAGCGAAAAAGCAAGGTGCAGAGCTTGAGCCTGATAACTCTGAAGTAGCTAAAGAGCGTGCAGCACGTAAAGAACAAGCACGTAAATACAAAGAGCAAAAAGCACAAGAGCAAGGTGAAGAAAGCGTCGATAAAGATGATAAAAAATCAGCTGTCGCTGCCGCTATTGCCCGTGCTAAAGCAAAAAAAGCCGCGCAAACCGCTGAAGAGAACCCAGAAGCAGACACAGCACCTAAAGACGATAAAAAGGCCGCCGTTGCTGCAGCTATTGCCCGCGCTAAAGCGAAAAAAGCCGCACAAGCTACTGAAAATCAAACTGAAGCTGAAGAAGAAGCAACACCAGTTGATGATAAAAAAGCTGCTGTTGCTGCTGCAATCGCTCGTGCTAAAGCGAAAAAAGCAGCACAAGCTGCTGAGAATCAAACTGAAGCTGAAGAAGATAGCGCGCCAGTTGATGACAAAAAAGCTGCTGTTGCTGCCGCCATTGCCCGCGCTAAAGCAAAAAAAGCCGCTAAAGAACAAGCAAAGAGTGACGATTCATCACAGCAACTTGATGATTCAAGCGATGAGGCTGATTCAAAGCAGCAATCTGATGCCCCTGAATCTAGCGAAGATAAGAAAAAGGCTGCTGTTGCCGCTGCTATTGCTCGCGCTAAAGCGAAAAAAGCCGCGAAAGAGCAAGCACAGAGTGACGATTCATCACAGCAACTTGATGATTCAAGCGATGAGGCTAATTCAAAGCCGCAATCTGATGTACCTGAGTCTAGCGAAGATAAGAAAAAGGCTGCTGTTGCCGCTGCTATTGCCCGCGCTAAAGCGAAAAAGGCCGCTAAAGAGCAAGCGCAGAGTGACGAATCATCAGAACAACTTGATGACTCAAGCGATACGGATGATTCAAAGCCGCAGGTTGATGAACCTGAGTCTAGCGAAGATAAGAAAAAAGCAGCGGTCGCTCGTGCCATTGCAAGAGCTAAAGCGAAAAAGTTACAACAAGAAGGAAACGATAAGTCATGAAGCTAACCATGGCGAGTTCGCCGCATAATCATAGCCATAAATCATTAAGCCGATTAATGATGACAGTGATTGCTGCGTGTATTCCAGGCTTAATCGCGCAAGTTTTCTTTTTTGGTAGCGCTGTTTTAATTCAGCTTGTTCTCGCGCTAATTACAGTTAGCGCCTGTGAAGCCGCTGTATTGATACTTCGTAAACGCAAAGTTTGGCCAACACTCAGTGATGGTAGTGCGTGGTTAACAGGCGTATTACTGGCGTTGAGTATTCCGCCTTTAGCGCCTTGGTGGATCATCGTAATTGGCTGTCTCTTTGCAATTGTTATTGTAAAACAGCTTTATGGCGGCCTTGGCTTTAACTTATTTAACCCTGCTATGGCAGCTTATGTATTACTACTTGTATCGTTTCCGGTGCAAATGACCAGCTGGTTACCTGTGAGTGATTTACTTGCATCTCCGATCAGCTTCTCACAACAGCTGTCTGTTATTTTCAATGGTTTTACCAGCGCTGGATTTAGTGTCGATCAGTTACGTGTAGCGATTGATGGCACAACCATGGCAACACCACTTGATACCGTTAAAACAGATGTCGCCCATCACCTAACGGTGGCTGAGAGTATGAGTAAGCCTCTTTTTAATGACTGGTTTGGCCTTGGTTGGGGCTGGGTTAACCTCAGCTTTTTAGTCGGTGGTCTTTATTTATTAAAAGCTAAAATCATTAATTGGCATATCCCTGTGAGCTTTTTAGCCTCATTAGCAGTGTGCAGTGGTATTGGTTATATCGCAGCCCCTGGCACAGAGCCAGGCGTGGTATTTCACTTATTCAGTGGTGCGACCATGTTAGGTGCATTTTTTATTGCTACCGATCCGGTTTCGGCATCAACAACAAATAGAGGCCGTTTGATTTACGGCGCGTTAATTGGTCTGCTTGTTTACTTAATTCGTACTTTTGGTGGTTACCCTGATGCAGTAGCATTTAGTGTATTGCTATTAAATATGGCAGTGCCATTAATTGATTACTATACGCAACCACGTACTTACGGCCATGGAGTGAAATAATGATCCTTTCCTCAATGACTAAAAATGGCGCTATTCTTACCGCATTTGCGCTCATTACCACAGGCACTGTAGCCCTGACTCATAGCCTGACTGCTGAGCGTATTGAAGAGCAAGAAAAGCAACAACTTGCAGAGCAGCTGCAACAAGTACTTGATGCCCATCATTACGACAATCAACTTTACAAAGATTGTGTTGTGATCACCGATGAGCGCCTTGGGCCACGTCCAGATCAAGTTATTTACCGCGCCTACAAAGACAATAAACCGTATGCTTTAGTGATGCGCCATGTTACCCCAAGTGGTTATAGCGGCGACATCAACTTATTAACGGCGGTTTTTGCCAATGGTGAAATAGCGGGTGTTCGTGTCACTAAACACGAAGAAACACCGGGCCTTGGCGATAAAGTTGAGGTCAAAAAATCAGACTGGATCACCCTTTTCAAAGGGCAAAATGTACTTTCTGAAGATGACAGCCGCTGGGCTGTTAAAAAAGATGGTGGCCAATTTGATCAATTTACAGGTGCAACCATTACACCGCGTGCTGTTGTCGGCTCGGTTAAACAAGCTGTGCTGTTTGCCCGAGCTGAATTTGATAATCTGTTTGCTGCACCAAACATCTGTCAAGGAGCCAAGTAATGAGCCAAGTTAAAACCTTATTTAAAGATGGTATGTGGGCTAATAACCCTGCCCTTGTGCAGTTATTAGGCTTATGCCCGCTACTTGCTGTTACTTCTACGATCACCAATGCATTAGGCCTAGGTTTAGCGACGTTATTAGTACTGGTTGGTTCTAACGTCACCGTATCGATTGTGCGAAACTGGGTGCCTAAAGATATTCGTATTCCTGTTTTTGTGATGATTATCGCAGGCTTTGTAACGATAGTTCAGCTAATGATGAATGCCTATACATTTGGGCTTTATCAATCATTAGGGATTTTTATTCCACTGATTGTTACCAACTGTGCCATTATCGGTCGCGCAGAAGCATTCGCTTCTAAAAATACGGTGCCACTTTCAGCCTTTGACGGACTGATGATGGGACTTGGCTTTATGTTAGTTTTAGTGGTGCTAGGGGCAATGCGAGAGCTTATTGGTCAAGGTACGCTATTTGATGGCGCCGATTTATTATTAGGACCATGGGCCGCAGCACTTCGAATTGAAGTATTCAGTTTTGATAACCAATTTTTATTAGCAATCTTACCACCGGGTGCCTTTTTAGGACTTGGTTTACTGATTGCTGCAAAAAATGTCATTGATACACAAATAAAATCTAAGCAAGTTGTTACTCCAGAAGTAGAAAAAGGCCCAAGAGCCCGAGTAACAAGTTTAACTTAAAGGAGAGCACGCACCGTCACTGCGTGCTTTACGCCACCATGAATAAAGAAAAACGCTATGAGATCTTATCTCGTCTTCGTGAGCAAAACCCGCACCCAGAAACAGAGCTTGAATATTCAAGCCCGTTTGAATTATTAGTTGCGGTTACCTTATCAGCACAAGCAACAGATGTCGGTGTTAATAAAGCAACCCGTAAGCTATTCCCTGTTGCTAACACGCCTCAAGCGATTCTTGATTTAGGCCTTGAAGGCCTTCGCGATTACATCAAGACCATTGGTTTGTTTAATTCTAAAGCCAATAATGTCTATAAAATGTGTGAAATTCTGGTCAATAAACATAACTCAGAAGTACCCGAGAATCGTGAAGCACTCGAAGCATTACCCGGTGTTGGCAGAAAGACCGCGAATGTTGTTTTAAACTGTGCCTTTGGCTGGCCTACTATTGCCGTAGACACGCATATTTTCCGCGTTTCTAACCGCACTAAGTTTGCTATGGGTAAAGATGTAGTTGCTGTAGAACAAAAACTAGAAAAAGTGGTACCTAAAGAATTTAAAGTCGATGTGCATCATTGGTTGATTCTTCACGGCCGTTATGTGTGTACTGCTCGTAAACCTAAATGCGGCAGTTGCATTATCGAAGATTTGTGTGAGTTTAAAGAGAAGACAGAGTAATTAAGTATTATTGCGGACCTGCATTAGCTTGTTAGGTGTAGTTGAACCTTCATTTGTTGATGCAGAATTCTCACAATGAAAATATCGTTGGCTCTTTTTTTAAAAAAGATGTAGTGCTTTCTAAATATATACCGAGAATATCCTGGCTTGATATCGCTAACATCTTGAGCAAGGCTCGGCTCAGTAGACAAAGCCATTAGCGTTTCATGAATTCCAATTAAATAGTTTTCTGCTTGAGAAACACCGAATTCAATTTCGGTGTACTGAAAAATACGCTCCAAGTCATACTGAGCTTTGTTAGAGAGAATATATTTAGCCATTCGCTTTAAGTTTTGTTTTTGGATTTGGATATAATATCTAAAACCGTTAACTTACTCTCACCACTTAGCTCACCCTCTACTAATGCCATTCTAATAGCATCTTTTTCACTCTGATTATGGCGGATCAAATCGCGGATATAATCACTTGCATTTGAGAATCGACCTGACTCAACTTGGGCATCAATCCATGATCGCATTTCATCTGGAATAGAGATATTTAAAGTTGCCATAGTTAATTCCTATATATTTACAGTCTTTGATTATGGCAGATATTGGCAAACATTAGCAACAAATATGGTCGATGTGCACCAATGGTTAATCCTTGAAAGGCGCTATATCTGCAAAGTTCTTAACCTTTTATAGCATACCATAAGCACACTTTGCGCATTGTGCCAAACACAAGGTTTGGCACGATAATCCTAGCCATTATCGCTGGTTTTGGCTCACCTGCTTTTTAATAAACTCTCGCGTATCATTTAACAACGATACTCTTGCTGGTTCGTGAACATACATCATGTGACCACCGTGATAATAGTGATAGTCAATTTTATCAGCGTATATACCGTGTCTGTTTAAGGTGTATTCTGCATCAAAAAATGGCGTGACAATATCGTAATACCCTGAGGCAACCATCACTTTCATTTGCGGATTACTGCGAAGCACATAAGATAAATCTGGCGCGGTATTGACGTATCTTGGCTCCCATCCTTGTCCATCAGGAGCAGTACGCCAGCGCCAGTTATCTGATAACTCAGGGTCACCAGGGTTTAAGTATTTTCTTTTCCACTGTACGTTTAAATCTGTGCGCATGTATTTCATCAGTGCCGCTTTATATGCAGGCCCTATCACTTTAGACGCATCTTGCTTAGGAGCCGCTGTTAAATCGTCTCGTTCATCAAGCTTATAACGTCCATCAAGCAAGCCTACTGCGACGCCCTCATCACGCAATAACTCTTTAGCGAATCTGAACGCGTTAATACGTAAATCAACCTGCTCAATATATTGTTTACTTAGCCCTGTATAACGGTGCAGGCCGTCAACAATTCGCGTTCTGTCAGCTTTGCTAAGCGCATTACCCTTAAATAAGGCTGGCAGTAATTCATCAACAGCAAATTGTCGGCTCGCATCTATAAAGGCTTCAAAATTTCCTGATGTGTCTACTTTTTTATGATACCAAGCAGTTGCAGCAAGTGTGGGTATGTAGGTGATATAAGAAATGATGTTGTCATCAACATAAGGGCTTGAACCTTGATAGTCTAAAGCTTGTGACACAAAAATAATGCCATTTACATTAATCAGGTGTTTATCCATCAGTACTTTAGAAACCGCTGCTGCTCGAGTTGTCCCATAGCTCTCTCCCAATAAAAATACGGGTGCATTCCAGCGATTTTCTTTTGTTAGCCACTGGGCAATAAAATCAGCGATAGAAGATGCATCTTCTTTCAAGCCCCAAAAGGCTTTGCTCTCAGTGTCACCTAATGCACGCGAGTAACCTGTGCCAACAGGGTCAACAAACACCATATCAGTCACATCAAGAATCGTCTCAGGCGCATCTTTTAATTCGTAAGGAGCCAATCCAGGAGCCGTTGCATCGCTTGGTACCACGACACGTTTCGGGCCATAAGCACCCATATGTAACCAGTTAGACGATGAGCCCGGACCACCATTCCAGATAAATGTGACTGGTCTGTTTTTGTTATCGCTTGCAGCTATGTAATCAAACGAAAAGATAGCAGCAGTTGGCTCTTCGTTTTTGTTTAATAAATAAGTTTCACCGGCTACAGCTTTGTATTTTAGCTTTTTGCCATTGAAAGTGCCTTTATGCTGGGTCACAAATTTAGTGGCTTCGGGTATCGACTTTTTATTGTTTGAATCTGAGACTTCATCTGCATTAACTGCGTTCGTACAAAACGCAAACAATGTAGAGATGACTACAGTTTTGAAATTGGCAACATATGCCATGTTTTATTCTCCCTAGCATGTTTATCTTTATTTTTATCTGTATCTGGCTTGAGTGGTTTTATCGCTGAGTGCTCAATTAACCTTTTACTTAGGCATTACTTTTACAGTAAGAACATGTAATTTCAACTATCTGCGATTAACACGAAAAAAGTATAATCAGTTTCGGAACAAAAAATATCAGCGTAATCATTTCACAAGCTTCCATCCTTTCGTTATGCTGTTGAGTAATGTGAATTTTTTATATGAGTTGCTATGTTACCTTTACTTCGTATCTTGTTAATTGAACAAGATCCTGCCACCTTAAAAGAGCTTTCAACGAACCTAGAAAAAACAATCCCTAATTTTGAGCGAAGTGATGTTGATATCGACATTATTGAGTGCATAGAGCTCAAGCAGGCGTTGAAATATGTAGAGGAAGATGGCGATATTCAAGCTGTGGTACTTAGTTGGGATGTACTGAACAATGGCGAGCGCACCTATAGCCGTTTTATCGAGCAATTAAAAGGCATACGCCTAGAACTGCCTGTTTATGTTATTGGTGACGATACGAAAGGCTTGGAGATAGTTAACGAGTCAGAAGAAATTGAATCTTTCTTTTTTAAAGATGAGGTCATTTCAGACCCTGAAGCTATTTTGGGCTATATGATCAATGACTTTGATGACAGATCAGAAACTCCATTTTGGACCGCCTACCGTCGTTATGTGGGTGAATCGAACGATTCATGGCACACACCTGGTCACAGTGGCGGTGCTAGCTTTAGAAATTCTCCGTATATTAAAGACTTTTATCAGTTTTATGGCCGTAACGTATTTGTTGGCGACCTGTCGGTTTCTGTCGACTCGCTTGGCTCATTATCAGACAGCACCAACACCATAGGCCGCTCTCAAGAATCAGCGGCGGCGACATTTGAAGTAAAACATACCTACTTTGTTACCAATGGTTCATCGACTTCAAATAAGATTATTTTGCAAACTTTACTGCGTAAAGGCGACAAGGTGATCATCGACCGAAACTGTCATAAATCAGTACATTACGGCATTTTGCAGTCGGCTAGTTTACCTATTTACTTATCGAGTATTTTAAATCCTAAATATGGTATCTTCGCGCCCCCTTCATTGGCTGACATTAAGCAAGCGATTGAACAAAATAGCGATGCTAAATTACTGGTTTTAACCGGCTGTACCTACGATGGTCTGCTTAGCGATTTAAAACAAGTAGTTGAATTTGCACATCAGCACGGTATTAAAGTGTTTATCGACGAAGCGTGGTTTGCTTACTCGCTTTTCCATCCAAGTTTACGCCACTATTCGGCTATTAATGCTGGCGCAGACTATGTTACCCATTCGGCACATAAAGTGGTTTCAGCGTTCTCTCAGGCGTCTTATATTCATGTTAACGACCCTGATTTCGATGCCGATTTCTTCCGTGAGATCTACAGTATTTACGCCAGTACCTCGCCAAAATATCAGCTCATTGCCTCGCTGGATGTATGCCAAAAGCAATTAGAAATGGAAGGTTATAAATTACTGAATGCCCTGCTGAATCACGTTGCAGAGTTTAAGCAGCAAATGGCTTCACTCAAACATATAAAAGTGCTCGATAAGCAAGATTTCATGGATATATTCCCTCACTTTAGTGGCGATAACATGGGTCACGACCCACTGAAGATCCTTATCGATATTAGTGAGTTACCTTATTCATTAAAGGATATTCATAAGTTTCTATTAGATGAAATTGGCCTTGAAATCGAAAAATATACGCACAGCACCATTTTAGTTTTACTGACTCTTGGCGGCACGCGCTCGAAGATCATTCGCCTTTACAATGCGCTGAAGAAACTCGATAGCGGTAAAGTAAAACTCGCCACTTCAATGAGACGAACACGCTTACCAGAGAATCTACCCGCTATAGACTTAGCTTGTATTCCTAGTGATGCGTTCTATGGCGAACGTGAATCTGTGCCAATTAGCAAAAGTAACAACCGAATTTGTGCCGGATTAGTCACGCCTTATCCTCCTGGTATCCCGCTTTTAGTGCCGGGGCAACATATCACTAATGAGCATATCGAATACCTTAAAGAGTTGGCGGGTCAGGGCCTGACAATTCAAGGGAGCTTTGATGGCGAAATTTATGTACTTAAAGGTAAAGTGAAAAGCTAAACTTTCGCTTATACCGCAAAAACCTCATTGTTATGCAGCAATCCCTATTCACTGCTGCATAACATCACCCTTTTCATATCAAACACTTTACGCTTTGTCTCAATGCAACTGTGCATGCAATCGAAATAATTTATAATCCATTTTTTATAATTTTAATACGCAGCGTTGTACCATGCTGCGTTATTGAAATTGTGCGAATTTAAAGACAAGAAAGAGGATGCTTAAAATGCGCTTATTACACACAATGCTTCGCGTTGCTGATTTAGATAAATCAATTGAATTTTATACGCAGGTATTAGGTATGAAAGAGCTGCGCCGTGCAGACAACGAAGAGTACCGCTACACCCTTGCTTTTGTCGGTTATGGTGACGAAAAAAATTCGACTGTGCTTGAGCTTACTTATAACTGGGATACAGACAGCTATGATTTGGGTAATGCATACGGTCATATTGCTATCGAATTTGATGATATTTATAAAGCTTGCGAAGACATTAAAGCTGCTGGCGGTAATGTGAGCCGAGAGCCGGGTCCAGTAAAAGGCGGCACAACTGAAATCGCATTTGTTAAAGACCCTGATGGTTATGCGATTGAGTTAATTCAGAAAAAAGATAACAACACTTTTTGATATATAAATACTGGCTATTTCAGCGATTGCTGGGATAGCCACTTTGCGAGTACTTTTTCTAGTTCAGCAAAATTAATTGGCTTTGCGATATGATCGCTAATACCAACTTTTGCGCTTGTTTCGATGTCGTCTTTCATTGCATTGGCACTAATCGCAATAATCGGCGTATTAAAATCTGCCCTTGCAAGTAAATTTTTGCTGGCAGTTAAGCCATCCATCACCGGCATTTGGATATCCATTAAAATCAGTGCATAATCCTGTGTTAGAGTTTTTTCACAAGCAATTTGACCATTTTCGGCCAATTCATAATTTAGACCTAATTGAGTTAAATACTTAGTAATAACAATTTGGTTAATCGGGTTATCTTCAGCAATTAATATTGGCCTGCTGACCGCTTTAAAATCGAACTGAGTGTCTTCATCAGGTTGGTGTACTTTTGCGTTAGCGTCCTGTGGGTTTAGTGATTTAAAATTAACATTAATCTTAAACTCGGTGCCTTTACCAAGTTCACTAACAATCGCAATAGTGCCTCCCATTAAATCAATCATTCCCTTACTGATGGCAAGCCCAAGACCGGTCCCTCCATATTCACGAGTGGTGCTACTTTGCGCTTGTACAAAGGGATTAAACAAAGCCGTTATTTTATCATCAGCGATACCTATGCCTGTATCTTTTACCGATAACACGACGGCAGTTTGGTGTTCATCTCGGCTTTGCAGAGTAAGCGAAACAATGATCTCCCCTTGATTGGTAAATTTAACGGCGTTAGAGAGCAAGTTAATCAGCACTTGTTTAACGCGTATTTCATCACATTCTACATTCAGCGATTGTAATGAGGAGACCTCGAGCCGGCAGCCAACCCCTTTGGCATCACAACTCGGTTTAAATAGTAAGATAAGGTCATGGCAAAGCGCGACTAAATCACATTGTCGCGACTCGAGCTCTATTTTATTGGCCTCTATTTTTGAAAAGTCGAGAATATCGTTAATCACGGTTAATAGCACATCACTACAGTTATTTATTTGCCTTACAAACTCTGCTTGCTCTTGTGTTAGCGTGCTTTTATTGAGTAGCTGCAAAAAGCCCACAATACCATTCATCGGAGTGCGTATTTCATGGCTCATATTGGCTAAAAATTGGCTTTTAACTTGCTCAGAACGCTCAGCTCGAAGCTTTTCTAATTGCAACGAAGTAATTTGTATATCAATGGTATCAGCCATGCTGCTGAGCGAATCTGCAATATCTTTAAACTCTTGATAATGAAAATCGTCTGTATCTTGTTTGTAATTACCTAATGCATATTCACGGCTAAGAGCAGTAATACGATTTAGCGGGTTATGGAGTCGTGCCGTCAACCAACGCACTAAGAAAAATGAAATGATAGAGAGTCCTACAATTAACAACCCTGCTAATATGGCCGTTTGCTTTACAGCGCTGGTGTAAGCAGTTTTTGCTTCATTTATTTGGAACTGTAAACTGGTTAGCTTACCTTTATAATAAACATTACTGATTGAGGCCTGCTCCATTAATTTGCCGTAATCGCCAGCATCACCCACACTATATAAAATGTTTTCTTGTGCTGAAATTTGTACTTGCTTACCCGCTTGATAAACCGGTTGCTCATTATGTATAGCAAGCCACTTTAACGCCTCTGATAAAGGCACAAAAGATACTAACACGCCCGTTTTAATTATTGGCTCACTGAGAGAATCTTGCTCATGTAGCAAGGTAGATGTAATAGCCAGTAAGGCATTTTGTGTTGCCTGTAGAGGTGCGAGTAGCTCTGTGACTTGTGGATTATCGATAATTTGAATTGTGTTTTGCTCTGTTGATGCTTGAGCGCTGTCGAGAATGCTTTTAGTGAGTTTGTAATTCAAATTTAAAGAGCTAATCGGATAACCTTCAACTATAAACCCTTGATTATCAATTACTATCGAGGCTTTTATCTGTGGATTTTGGGCAACAAACTCTTGTAGCTGCACAAGCGCGAACTGTGAGTACACCACTTTATTGGGCAGTTCAGTAATCGCCTTAGTGCTACTAAGCAATTGACTGTTTTTCTCTAGTTTGAATAGTAGCTGCTCGAGGCTGGCCGCATTATTTCTAGCTTGCCACTGTAAACTGGTGTTGGCTTGATCAATCGAGCTTAAATAGAAGCGCCCTATCATCAAACCTGCAAGAATAAATAAGGGAATAATGACCAGTAGTAAAACACTGATAAACAAAGCGCGACTAAAGCGTGGACTACTCATTCATTTCCTTCATTGGCAATCGAGCGCTCTGCCAACCCTTGCATAAAAAGCCCCGCTTGCTCAGCAGTTAAGGCACCACTGCCATAGCGAATAAATCCTTTATTTAATACCTCCCACACGATGATCATAGATGCGGTAGAGGGCATAGGTTTTGTGAATTGTATGGCATCAGTTAAGGTTGCTAACTCTGTGCCTTGTTGTGCTTTTAGGTTATTTAAAACCTCAATGTTAATTGGAATATCTTGAAGCTTTTGCCAAACCAGTGTTTGGAATTTTTCTGCTTGAACCAATTTAGCAAATTTAAATAAGCTTTCTTTATTTGCCCCGTTTAAGCCATCGTTTGGAAACGCCAGTACAAAGGTAGAGTAATAAGGCTGCATATACTCACCATTAAGTTTAGGTAACTGTTGCATCCCTAAATTATCACCAAGCGTCTGTTCATACGTTTTTAATGCCCATGCACCATCAATGGTGAAGGCGGCTTGCTGCGCTTTAAATGCATTATTTGAGCAAGTGTAATCGCACTGTCTATCAACCAGGTTTTGTTTATTTAAATCCCAAACAAATTTGAGAGCAGATTGCATTGCTGGAGTGTTTAACTGAACCTGATTATCTATAATTAGCTCACCATTAAAAGCCGATAAAAACGGAATAAACCAGTACATTTCCATAAAACTCCACGTAACAAGTTTAACCTCTTCAGGCAAGGATGATTGGAAACTATATATATCCTGCCAGTTTTCTATCGGCTCTTTTACGTACTGCTTATTATAAAAAAGTAACAGGTGATTGCCTTGAATGATGGGTATACCTAAGAGCTTATTGTTTAGCTTTGCAGTTTCTAAGGTTCGCTTGTCTGTGGTGTCAGCTATGAGTGAGTCTGGGATAACGCTATAGTTGGCATATTTATCAAGGCCTAAATGATCTGCGGGTACAATAATTACGTCTGTTGATGTGCTGGTACTGGCATTTTGTACCAACCTTACTTTTAGTTCTTTTTGGTCAACCAAGACGGAATTAACAGTTAAACCACTTTGCTCTGCGAACTCACTAAGCAATTGGTTAAAGTGTTCATGTTTCATGGTATGGGCTAGGTTTATCGTTGCTGAATAGCTATCAAACGTCACTATTAGCATCGCCATCCAAAATACTCGCCACACGCTAACATCTACTTAAAAAGAGTGAAATTACCCTTTAGTTAAGCACATATGCCGTAGGTTGCCTAGCTTAATCAAGGGTTTTCTTAAACCTAAATGCAGCCACAGCTAAGCCCAAAATAGTAAAGACTGAAAGCCAAATTAAGTCATTACTCATGCTTATTAGGTTAACCTCTTTTAGCACTATTCCTCTTATTAGCCTTAAATAGTGCGTTGCAGGTAAGCATTCTGCAAGCCACTGCGCAACCTTTGGCATGCCTTCATAGGGAAATACAAAACCTGATAATAAAATCGAGGGTAAAAGAATGAAAATTGTCATTTGCATTGCTTGAAGCTGGTTTTTAGCGATGGTCGAAAGCACTAAGCCAAGCACTAAACTGGCACATATAAAAGCAAAGGTTGCGACAACCAATGCAACTAAGCCGCCACCAAAAGGAATGTGAAACAAGACCTTGCCCATGCCTAAAATAATAAATAACTGAATAAAACCAATAAAGATATAAGGCACTACTTTACCAATCATCAATTCAAGTGAGCTTAAAGGTAAGGTGATTAAAAGCTCCATATTACCTCGCTCTTGCTCTTTAACTATGGCAGCAGAGGTAAACATAATCATCGTCATGGTTAAAATAACAGCAGCTAAACCTGGCACAATATTAACCGCTGAGCGCTGCTCTGGGTTATAAAATAAGGTTGTCTCAAAGGTTGGGTAAGTTCTATTCGCAGGCTTATCAAGAAGCTCTGCAAGGGGCATATTTCGTAGCGATTTTATGCTCGACGCTACCATTGTGTCTGAACCATCTACTAACCAATGCGCAATTGGCCTGACTAACGACTCATTACTACCATCAGGTAAACCAAAACCAACGGTTGGGTGCTGAGCAAGTCGGTTTGCCACATCGTGAGGTATAAAGAACACGGCGCGGACTTTCGCACTGGCGATTGCTGTTTGTGCTTGCTCTATACTGTCGTAATAATCTGTCACCTTAACCACATTTGTGGCTGATACTGTTTGTACTAAAATGCGACTGAGCGCGGTTTTACTATGATCGACCACGGCAACAGGGATATCTTTCACGTTGGTGTTAATAGCATAACCAAATAGAATCAGCTGGATAAGGGGGATCATCACCACCATCGCAAAGGTCATTCTATCGCGGCGTAATTGTAATAATTCTTTGCTTACAATTGCTTTTATCCGGCTTAATGAAGTAACAATGCTCATTGTCTGCCCTGCCCTGTACAGGTGACAAACACGTCTTCAAGGCTTGGGCGAACGCTATTTACTTGCCATGTATCCTGACAAAATGATTGCTGTTTTATGAACTCAACGGGGTCTTGAACATCTTTTTTTACTAATACTCGCAGCTGTGCACCTAACTGAGTTGCCGAGATAACATGGTCGATTGTTGCGAGTTGTTTTTTTAATTCTCTGGTTTGCGCCCCTGCGATTTCTACTACATGAGCATGCATGTCTGTCATTAATTGCTTTGGTGAACCATCCGCGCGCTTAATACCTGATTCTAAAATGGCTAAACGATGGCAACGCTCAGCTTCATCCATGTAGTGAGTGGTAACTAATATGGTGGTACCAGCATTACTTAAATCAAACAGTGTTTCCCAAAAGTCACGGCGATTTTGTGGATCGACTGCCGATGTTGGCTCATCAAGAAATAAAATTTTTGGTTTATTAATCACTGCAGCAGCCAATGCTAAGCGCTGTCGTTGGCCCCCACTCATACTTCCGGCCATTTGACTTGCTCTTTGATCAAGGCCGTAGGTGTGAAGTAGTTCGTCTATTCTTTGTTGTTTTTGCTGTTTTTTTAAAGGGTAAAGCGCAGCCATGAATTTGAGGTTTTCAAGCACGGTCAAGTCGCTATAAAGTGAAAACTTTTGCGTCATATAACCAAGTTGTGTTCTGAGCTTTTCAGCATCTTTTGGCAGACTCAAGCCAAGCACATTGATATCACCAGAAGTTGGCTTCAATAACCCGGTAAGCATACGGATTGCAGTCGTTTTACCACAGCCATTTGGGCCTAAAAAGCCATAAATTTGCCCTTGTTCAATGTCTAGATCAAGGTTATCAATCGCTTTTAAATCGCCAAATTGTTTTATCAAACCTTTGGCCTGGATCACCGACTCAGTCATGGCATAACCACTTGAGCAGGTACGCCTGTCGGTAAGTTATTTTCACTTGCGGGTAGTGTTACCTCGGCAAGATACATTAATCGCGCGCGTTCTTCTTGATTTAGGGCATAAAAAGGCGTGAACGCCGGCTCTGTCGCAATCCAGGTCAGTTCGCCCTGAATATTTTTATCTATACCATCGACGCGAACCGTAAGTGTCATGCCCTGATTGAGCTTGGCACGATATGGTTCAGGGATATAAACGCGTGCGTAAGGTGCGCTATTTGCTTGAATAATAACGACTGGGCTGCCTTTGGTAACTCGCTCACCTACGTGCCAAGGTAAATTATCGACTCTGCCAGCACGCATCGCTTTAATTGTCAGATCTGAGAGGTATTTTTGCTGTACTTTTAGTTCTGCTTCTGCCGCCTGAACTTGCGCTTTTGCACTATTAATATCTTCAACGCGAGAACCATTTGTTAGCTCATTTAAGTGCTGCTTTGCTGATTCTAAATTAGCAAAAGTCTCATCTCGTGCAGCGGTTGCACTGTCTAAGGTTTCTTGGCTTGCAAGTTTATCTTTAACTAAGGTTTTTGCACGGCGAAAATTAGCTTCGCTTTGTGTATATGCAGCATTGGCTGCTGCTACTTTGGCTGATGCGGCAGCAACTTCTTCGGGACGAGCACCATTCAAAGTTTTTTCAAGAAATGCAGTGGCTTGAGCTAGTTGTGCTTGTGCTTTGGCGACAATCGCTTGCTGAAGTCCGGCATCAAACTTTGCAATCACCTGCCCTTTTTCGACCAACTGGCCTGCTGAAACGGGTAGTTCTATCAGAATTTCGTTAGTCGTTGCAGGATGGATCACACGCTCACGTTCAAGCGTACCCAGCGCCACTCCCTCATTTGAGTCAGAGCAAGCTGTAATGACTAAAGAAATTAGTATGAGTACAACACGTTTAGCTAACATTTTAATTTCCTTATGGTTAGCTGATGAGTTGCTAAATACTATAAAGTATTAAAATGATCAGTAAAAGTGATCAATAGGAATTAAAGTTTTAGAAATATATGTAGTCTATATCGTAAAGTTATATGGAGAATAAAGAGTATTTATTTGAAAAGGATTTTTTCTACTTGAAATGAGATTACAAAATATAATCTTGATAACTCGTTAACTTACTTAACGTAAGTGGCGTCCCCAAGAGATTCGTACTCTTGATAACGTCGTGCATAGATTGCGCGGTGTTCACCGTCCCACTAGACATAACCTACTTGAATAAGTGGCGTCCCCAAGGGGATTCGAACCCCTGTTACCGCCGTGAAAGGGCGGTGTCCTAGGCCTCTAGACGATG
>NZ_JBPNYQ010000020.1:0-82697 GCF_051235485.1 Pseudoalteromonas nanhaiensis
TACTTCATTAAATGATATGTCGCCAATTGAGTTTGAAAGTGTAAGGAAAAAGTGTGCGGCCTAGCTTGACCAGATCACTTTTTATGGGATGCACAGCGCTGGACGTCTTGGTTCAACAATTTTGGTATTGGCATCAACATCCATAACGGTAGCAGCCTAGATGGTGCTGCAATTGTCTTATACTTTAATGAAATTTAAGTCCATTTTTAAAAGAAAAAATTTTTAAACAGACTATATTCTTATATTACTCAACGACATAATTATTAGCTAATATACATGGAAGATATATGAAACATCACCTCGCACTTGCCTGTTCATTACTCGCTTTAACGGCCTGTGATAAAGCCCCAGAACAAACAGCTAAAACACTACCACTCCAAGTTAGCGTAGCAGATGCTATTTATTACGGTGGCGATATTCTCACCATGACAAGTGATGAACCAAAGTACGCACAAGCAATTGCAACGCAAGGCGACAAAATCATCTTTGTTGGTGATATAAGTAAAGCACTTGAGCATAAGTTTGGCAAAACAAAGCTAGTTGATCTACAAGGTAAAACCTTAATGCCGGGCTTTGTCGATGGTCATAGCCATGTCTATGATGTTGGGTTACAGGCTATGGTAGCCAATTTATTACCGAGCCCTGATGGTGATGCCAACAGTGTTGAGCAAATCGTTAATATTCTTACAGCCGCACAGCTTAACCCTGATTACACAACATTTATCGAAAAAACCGGTGCTATATTAGGATTTGGTTACGATGATGCTGAGCTTGATAGATACCCGACTAAAATGGACTTAGACCGCGTTAGCACCGAAAAGCCGGTCATTATCATTCATACCTCGGGTCACTTAAGTGTCGCAAACAGTAAAGCCTTAGCCATGGCGGGCATCGACGAAAACTCAGAAAACCCTAACGGCGGGCTAATTCGTCGTATGGCGAACTCACAAGAACCCAATGGGGTGCTCGAAGAAAATGCGCACTTTGGTTTACTGTTTAAACTCATGCAGTCTTTTGATCCTGAGTTACAAGATTTAATGCTACAAGAAGGACAAAAACTCTATACAAAATACGGCTACACCACAGCACAAGAGGGCCGAGCAACTCAAGAAGCCTATGATTCAATGGTAAGAGCTTCAAAAGCGAATAAATTTGTGATTGATGTGGTTGCATATGCCGATATGGCCACCAGCAGCAGCTTTATGGACTCAGCCTATAATAGTAAAAACTACACGAATCAGTTTCGGATTGGTGGTGTAAAACTTAATTTTGATGGCTCTCCACAGGGTAAAACAGCCTGGTTATCAGCCCCCTACCTTAAAGCACCTGAAGGTCAAGAAGCTGGCTATTTAGGTTATCCTACCTTTAATGATGAACAAGCATTTGAATATGTTGAGACTGCCTTTGCTAATGGCTGGCAGGTTATGACCCATGCCAATGGAGATGCCGCAATTGAACAATTTTTAAATGCTGTTGAAAATGCCAACAATAAATTAGGAAAAAAAGACCGCCGCCCGGTGCTGATTCATGGTCAAACAATTCGTCAAGAGCAGGTAAATCGCCTTAAAGAATTAGGTATTTTTCCGTCGCTCTTCCCAATGCATACCTTTTATTGGGGCGATTGGCATGTAGATTCGGTACTTGGCCATCCGCGTGCTGATTTTATTTCACCAACCAATGCGGTCAAAGAGCAAGGGTTGATGTTTAGTACCCATCACGATGCACCAGTAGCATTGCCAAATGCGATGCGCGTTCTCGATGCGACAGTTAATCGCACAACACGCACTAACCAAGTACTTGGCCCAGACCAACGCGTCTCTGTGTATACTGCACTACAAGCAATGACCACTTGGCCTGCGTATCAACATTTTGAAGAAGCATCAAAAGGGCAATTAAAACAGGGGATGCAAGCTGATTTAATCATTTTGGATAAAAACCCACTTAAAATTGAGCCAGAAAACCTACATAAACTGCAAATTTTATACACTATCAGTCGCGGTAAAACCGTTTACACAAAACAATAATGGAATAGAAAGATGATCAATAAACTCATAAAAACAATGTTCATAGTCTTATTATCATTTACAGCACTAGCTGAGCAAGCAACCAGCATACAACTCGATATTTTAAATTTACATGCCCAATCTGAACACGTTTATACATCAGGTCAACCGAGCCAATCAGACTTTGCAAAATTAAAAGCGCTGGGGGTTGATACCATTATCAATTTACGCGGTGAAAATGAAACGAGTTGGTCAGAGCAAGAGGTAGTTAAAGGATTAGGGTTAAACTACTACCCTATTCCAGTGCAATCAAAAGCCGACATCACACTAGAAAATGCGACCAAATTACACAACTTGTTGGATCAGCAATCTCAGCATACTACCTTAGTTCATTGCGCCAGTAGTAATCGTGTAGGCGCGCTAGTTGCGCTCTATCATGGTGTCACTTTGAAAAAGCCAATAGATGATGCTGTTGAAATTGGAAAACAATGGGGACTAAAGAGTTTAGAGCCTGTGGTAAGAAACAAAATAAAAGAAGAAATTGGTCAGCACTAAGCTGACCAATTTTAAATTTATCAAAGCTGCCATGCATAGCTTAGCTTTGTAAAAAATGTACGTTGATCGCGCTCAACACCTTGCAACGAATCGTCTTGATAACCTTTGTCTGAATAACCTAAGTAAAACAGCGTCTGCGAGTTAATTTTGTATGAATACACTAACTGACTGCCATAATCACGGTTAGTTTGGCTTACATCAAACCGATAAGCTTCATTATTTCGATCAACATCTTCAAACTGCAAAACAAGCTTTAACATTGAGCGCATATTAAATTTATAATAAACACGTAAATCGGTTAAGTTCGCCGTATAAACACGTTCATTTTGTTCGTTATCTAGGTAGCTATAACTATGCTCAAGTTGCACTTGCCAATGATCGTTAATATCCCATGTCATTTCAGGTTCAATTCGCACCATAGTACCTAGAGCTGCATTACTGTAGTCAATTTTGCTGCCATATTGAGCATACAATAAGAAACGAACATCCCGAATGGGCCTAAAACCGCCGTAAATATAACCTATGTTCTGATTAAAGAACTCACCGGCATAAAACTCATTACGATGAATAAAACCAATTTCGGTTTGCGACTGCATCTTACCTTTAAAAGTAAAATAGCCATCATATTCTTCTTCAAGTAGGTCACCATTTTGTGCCCACGTTTTATCCCACTCGGCGTTATAGCTATACTCAGTAATAGCATCATCAGCATTGCGATACCAAGTTTGCCCACCGCCTAGTTCAATTTTTTCATAATCGACTTTCGCCTGATAACCAAGATCTGAACGATACTCTTCGCCGATATTTTCGTAGCTCGCATACAGCTCATAGTCACGTTTAGTTCTTGTAAACTCAATGGCATAAGCTTGATCCGATTGATTTTTATCGACCCCGTAATAGTCTACTAAAAAGTCTGCATTCGTAGTGTCTGTCGTTGCTACTTGATACTGCAAACTATCTGACTGGTTAAACCAATAACTCCCATCTATCGATAATACCGTATTATGGTAATCATCATTTTCGCGGTGGGTGCTCATTACGCCAATCGTCCCTTTTTGGCCTATATCAAATTGATAACGCCCTGCCACAGCTTGCGTTTTATCCGCCAAATTCGCAAAACCTGAACCTTGATTAGTCGGTAACAATACACTGGTATTCTGATCGTCAGCGTACATAAAGCCATAACTGTGTGCGCCGGTTTTACCTGTTAACTTCAAACCGACATCAGGTTCAGCAATCATTCGCGTATATAAAAGCTCTAGTTGGCTTGTGTTAAAATAAGAGGCACCATCTAAAAAGAATGGACGCTTTTCAGCATAATAAATCGAGTAAGTTGTATTTACATCAAGCTCTAAAGAGTCTGCTTCTACTTGAGAAAAATCAGGGTTAATAGTGGCGTTAATTACCGCATCTTGAGTCACCCCCCAACGTAAATCTAACCCCGCTTCAGTATCAATATCACCATTTTGCCAATCACCTGGCACTGTGTCTTTGGTATCATGACGAAGCGCCGTTAAAGTTGGTGTAAGCTGAATGTTTTGGCTTTCAGTCATGTTGGCAAAACCAGTAAGTTTATCAAACTGACAAAAACTACATTTTACATCTCGGTCAAAGCCAACATTCGACATCTGATAATACACATCACGCGGGTAGTTTCGCCAAACTGCAAAGCTCCACGTTAACTCCGTTTGGTCTTTTGGAAACCGAAGTGCTGTGAATGGAATACGCATCTCAACCACATACCCATCGTCAGTTATTTGCCCTGCACTATCCCAAATAGCATCCCATGATGGGTCTTCCACCCAATCATCAATATCAGTCATGCGCATATCGCCTTGCGCACCAAGGGGGTTTACGTAAAACTCATAGCCGGTACGTTCATCATTGAAAGTATCTATCATCAAGGCAACATTATCGTCTTGCCAAAGAGTATCGCGATCACGAAGAGCGGCGCGAATTTGTGAAGGGTCATTGTCTTTTGCAATAAACCCAACATATAAGTATTTACCATCTTCGTATATAAACGCATCAGTTTGAACAAGTGGTGTGCCTTTTTCGGTCGGTTCATTTTGATATTTCAAAGGCACTTTTGTCGCATATTTCCAGTGAGGCTCATCCATCACACCATCAACACTAATAGACTCTTTAATATGGGCAAGCGAAAATTCTGCTTTATCAAATGCATGTGTGTAAAAAGGCATGCTGATAACGCTAAATAAACAGGTAGGGGCGATGATTTGATTTATTATTCTTTTTAAGTACTGCATAAACATCCATTTAGAGACTGATGCGTTAAAAACGCTATTTAACTGATTTCAAAGCGATTGTAATTCAGTGAGGTACATTTGTTAACCTAATTCTACATTTCGACAGCTAAAAATTAACAAAACACGCCTTTTGTATTAATTTCAGAGTAAAAAAAAGCCCCATCACCTTTCAAAGTGATGGGGCTTTTTTTACAACTAAATTATTTTTTAAGACTTAACTTATTGCCTTTTAATGATTTACGCACATTTGCAATACGCGAACGGTTCTTTGCGCGGGCCTCACCTGTAGCTTGGCCTGATGGCTTGTTTGTACGACTACGGCGTAAATGCGATGGCTTTTTACCTATTTTCTCAATTAATACATCACGGTTACTTACTTCGTAACCAGGCAATACGATTCGTTTAATGCGTTGGCCAATTAGCTTTTCAATATCGAATAAAGTATTTTCTTCTTCACGACTAACAAATGAGATAGCCTCACCTGGTTTTCCTGCACGACCAGTGCGGCCAATCCGGTGAACATAGTCTTCTGCAAGCCATGGTAAATCGATATTAATAACACGCGGCAAGCCTTCAATATCAATACCACGCGCAGCCACTTCGGTTGCTACTAGTACGCGAACTTTGCCTTCTTTAAATTCACGTAATGCGCGGCGACGGTTACCTTGCGTCTTATCACCATGACAAACAACAGCAGGGATACCATCAAGATTAAGCTCTTTAACAAGCTCATCAGCTGTTTCTTTCATGTTCACAAAAACCAGTACTTGCTGCCAGTTTTTCTTACCAATTAATTCAGATAAAAGCTCTTGTTTACGGCGCTCTTCGACTGGATAAACAACGTGTTGCACTGTTTCTGCGGTACTGTTTGTTTGGTCTACATGAATGATTTCTGGTTGTTTTAGAACTTTACTTGCAAACTGTTTAATTGCCGCAGGAAAAGTGGCAGAGAATAATAAAATCTGACGCGCTTCATTACAGCCGTTGATGACTGTTTGCATATCATTGATAAAGCCCATATCTAGCATGCGGTCAGCTTCATCAAGCACTAAATGTTTTACACTTGCTAAGCTGATATTACCTAAACGAATATGATCAAGTAAGCGCCCAGGTGTTGCTACAACAATATCGACACCCGCTTTAAGATCATTTGCTTGGCCAGCTAAATTTATACCACCAAATAAGCACACTGTTTTAAGTTCGGTATACTTAGCAAACGATTTGAAATTATTAGCAATTTGTTCAGCAAGTTCACGAGTCGGCGCAAGCACTAATGCACTCGGGGCATTATTATCACTAACTGCTAATTCTGATAACTTTTGGATTATTGGTAATGCAAATGCCGCGGTTTTACCCGTACCAGTTTGCGCACTAACAAGTACGTCTTTGCCTTTTCTTACCGCAGGAATTGCACTACGTTGAACGGGAGTAAGCGTTTCGAAATTAAGCTCATCTAATGCCTGTAAAAGCTCAGAAGAAAAACTAAATGATTTAAAATTCATGCTGTATAACCTGCGGCCATTATATCAAGGGTCGCAAATTATACAGAAAAAAAATGATTTTAGTTAGTTATAACTTAACTAAATATGCGCTAAATGACTTAATCTGCACTTAAAGCAAAATAACGTCTTGCTCAGCTAAAATATTTGCCTCACTACCCACAATATCAGCAACATTAAGTTCGTTAATATAACCTAAGCCAATTTCTTGCTGCGCATTTGTTAGTGGCACATAAGGTAAACGGAACACAGGGTTCACCGCACCAGTCATCATCAGCGCCGTATTGATCGCAATCGGATTAGGCTCGCAGAATAACCAGTTCATAAGTGGCTGTAGTTTTGTATTTAGTGCCTCATTTTTTTCATCCATCAATTGACGGAAAAGGCCGGGAATTAAGTTAGATGTAACTGAGATCACACCATGGGCATTATGAATATGCCTTGCATCATGCGCTTCATCGTCATTACCTGACCAACAAGCTATGCCTTGCTGTTCATAATGTGCGATACGCTCATTACCACCGCACTCTTTTACACCGATAAAATGCTTGTGTTTTGCCAAAGGTTCAATGATATCAGGTGTTAAATCTTGACCTGTGCGACCCGCAACATTGTAGATAAACGCCGGGCCAATATCGAGTAAACGATTAAAGTGCTCTTTTACACCAGCCATTGACGTACGGCCATAATATGGATTAATTTGCAGCGCCGCATCCATACCTGTTGCAAAACCATATTCAGTTGCTTTTATAGCTTCACGCGTATTGTTACTTCCTGTGTTACCAACAATTAATAAGCGGTCAGAGAATTTGCTCACACTGTGTGCGATTAGCATTAAGTGCTCTTCCCAATTCATTAGTTGACCTTCACCGGTCGTCCCACCGACAATAATGCCATCAACTCCAGCTGCAATTTGCTGTTCAACAAGGTCGTCATAACAAGCAAGATCAATTTCACCATTGGTTAAATAAGGTGTTTTAATAGCTGTGATCAAGCTTGCTTGTTTAATTGTTTCTAGGCTGCGCATAACTTTTTTAATGTTTGGAAAATTTGCGCTAGTTGTATCATAAACCCAGCCATTTTCCGAGTAGTCTGATGCAATAAATAAAAAAACTTGAGAAAAAATCAAACTTAAGCCAAAATCAAATACTGTATAAATTAACAGTATTTATTGTGAGTAATTGATAATGCAACTTTCCAAATTTTTGGCAACCTACTTTTATACTACTGAAGAGCTATGTCAAACCCTCTCAATTGATGAGGATACGCTTGCAAACTGGCAACAAAGTAGCTTATTTCCCAAACCTAGTTATTGTTTGCAGAGTCAATTAGAGTGCAGTTCATATTCAGGTATTTATCAGTGTGAAGAGTATCAAGACTATTACCCGCGAGGTGCAGCAAGTTGGGGGCAATTAATCATAAAACATGACATAAGCTCATCATGCCAAGCCTTTAATTATTTTGCTCAACATTACTCAACACAACTTGCTAAACTTGCTGAACAAGGGTTTGCCATTGACGAAGAATTGTTTGGTAGCGACATAGATGAGCATTTACAACAAGTATGGCAGCAATTTCTATGCAGCAAGTATGGCGTGCTAACACAAAATGGTCTCGTTGAAGAAGCTGTGCAACTTGATGTTGCTAAACTGCTTATTGATGATATTACTGAGCTTCGGACAAAGACTGGTTTGAGCGTGGAAGAGCGCCAAACCCTGCATAAAGCACTCAAACTCATGAATCGCGCATTGAGTCACGGTACCGGGCACGAAGGTAAAAATACCCTTCGCCATCGTTACATTGATGATGTGGTGGCAAAATATGATTTATCAGTAAAATAACGGCTATAAAATCCGTTTTTTCTTGAAAGTGAACATACCATGAACCCATGCACAAAGTTACAACAATGTATCACTTGTTAACTTTTGGTTAGTACATTTTGCTACTTTTGTTTTGTAGGTTTTCAGCTAGATAGCCGTTAAATTCATCTCGAAGAGTTATCTTTGGGTCATTAAAAACATGACAGCCTCTCGATAACTCCTTTCTTCCCAATAAATTATATTAAAACGAAGGATGAATAGATGAAACCTTTCCCAAGGCTTGGTCGCGTCAAAGCGACCTACTTGGCTATGCTCGGTTTAACCTTTGCTCAGCCAACTTTAGCGCAAACTAATGTAGTAACTAATCAAACTAAAGCAGATGCGCTTACATTTACCCTGATCACCGGTGATAAAGTCTCTGCTGTCGTAAACAAAGATGGCGAACTAAGCGGCATTCGTTTGCTCAATGCTGATGGCTCCGATGCAATTACCAGTATTTTTAAACGCGGTAAGAGCACATACGTTGTACCTAATCATGCACAAGCGCTTGTTGACTCTCAAGCAATCGATTTAGAACTATTTAACATTAATAAGTTGTATGAATCTGGCTATGATGATGCGTCAACAGATGCTTTACCTGTGATTGTTGAGTACAAAGACGGAACTCTAGCTGGTGCGGCCGTTCCATCAGCCTTAGCTGGCATGTCTCTGACTGGCGAAATCGAGCTAATCGATAGTGCAGCGTTTGCTATTAGCAAAGAAAAAGCGGCACAAACCTGGCAAACTTTGGCTTCACAAGCTGATGTAGAAGGTATTTGGCTGGATGCTGTTGTGCATGCGCACAAAGTAACTCAATCAGCAGCCTTAACACCTACTGTGCCATTAACAGGTGCCTATGGTGAATCTGCAATTAACTTCAATGGTGCAGGCATTAAAGTAGCCGTACTTGATACAGGTTATGATACTGAACACCCAGACTTACAAGGTCGTGTTATTGCATCTCGTGACTTTACCTATTCAAGCAATGGTGTAGATGACTTAAACGGGCACGGTACGCACACAGCTTCAACTGTTGCAGGTAATGGTCATGAGTCAGATGGGAAATGGGTAGGTGTTGCCCCAGCAGCTGATCTCATCATTGGTAAAGTACTGAGTAATACTGGCTCTGGTTCAACCTTCGGTATATTAAATGGTATGCAATGGGCTGTGCTTTCCGAGCAAGCTGATATCGTAAATATGTCTTTAGGTGGCTCGGGCACTAGCTGTGGTGGCCCACTTGTAGAGATGGTGGAAGCGCTGAGCGACAAAGCCCTGTTTGTTATTTCTGCAGGTAATAGCTTTACCCGCGAGACAATTGGTCTACCAGGCTGCGCGCCAAGCGCACTGACTGTTGGTGCAATTGATAGAGAAGGTAATACAGCTTCATTTTCATCACGAGGCCCATCGCCAGATGGTCATTCAGCAAAGCCTGATATTGCCTCACAAGGTGTGTCTGTTGTAGCTGCTGCTTCAGGTGGTCTAGGCGATACTGCATACCGCGTCTATTCGGGTACCTCAATGGCTGCGCCTCATGTTGCTGGTGGTGCTGCGCTTGTTATGCAGGCTCGTGCAGAGCTTAGTCCACAAGAAATTAAAGACGTTCTAACTTCGTCAGTATTTAGCGGTGATTCTCACGTTCTTGAGCAAGGAGCTGGCGCGATGAATATCGACCGTGCCATTAACCAAGCTATAGTTGCCCCTGCCAACCGTGAACTAGGCTTTTTTGAAAACAGTAATAGCGATGAGTTTACACAAACACACATCACACTGACTAATACGTCTGATTCAGATATTACCCTTAAACTGAAGCTAGATTTAATTGGTGAGGATGGCAAAACGCAATTACCTGCTACGCTGGCAGGTTTAGATACCAAAACAATCACCATACCAGCTCAAGGTGAAGCAAATGTGCCTATGTGGATTGACCCACGCGTTGCACTTAATAACGGTGCATATGGTGCTATCACAGGTCGAGTTACAGGCACGACTGTTGGAACAAGCGATCATCAAGTTACAGTTCCTGTCTCTTTTTGGGTTGCTCAACCTACCGTGCAATTATCTGTTAACTTAACCGACCGCTGGGGCAATCCAGCCACTTCACCATCAAAGCTTTATCTAATCAACGAAGAAGATGATTGGGGTAGCTTGGTCAGATTATCTGGCGGCAAAGCGAGTATTGATGTTCCTGCAGGTTACTACACACTGATTGCAAACATCATGACATTCGACAACCCGCAAACAAGCTCAGGTTTAGTTGAATCAGCAGCACAGATGGCTGTTTTAAGCCGTAAAATTGATGGCCAAACGCATATCGATTTTGATGCCCGCAGCGCTCAAAAAGTTACCTTTAAAGCAGATCAGCCACTCGATCCACAAGGCTATTCTTTTGGTTTTACCTATGCAATTGACGATGAAAAAGTAGCTAAACTCGCAGCGATTGAGATGGCACCAGATTACGTCAATGAGATGTATGCTTGGTCACAGGGCCATGATGATCGTTTTCGCTCATTCATTACCACTCGTGCCGTTGCACCTGAGACAACGGTCATGATGCAAAATGGCGAAAAGCTTGATTACATCAAGCAAGGTTTAGCATTGTCATTCCATGGTGAAGGGTCTGCTGAAGTTCTCCCTGTCGGTGATGCTGGTTATAGCACTGATTGGAGCCAGTTTGATCTGGATGGTAAAATTGCACTTATTGCAAATCCAAATTATCTCACCTCTTACATGGTTGGTAATGCTATGAAACATGGCGCCATAGGCGTGATTTTCTATCGTCCAGACCGTGGTGGTCGCTATAAAGGTGCGATTACAGGCACACCAAAGGTACCAGTTATCGGTATCAGCACTGAACAAGGTGAAAGATTAATGGCCGAGATTGAAGCCGGCAACAATCTTGTTAGTTGGTCAGGTATAGCGGCTGAACGCTCGCCATACGCTTATTCAATTAATCACATTACTGATGGCAGGATTGAGTCAGGGCAAATCAATATCGCTGACCATAGAATGCATAAGATCACTGCCTCGTACCATTCACAAAATGATGAACGTCCAGCTTGGACTGATGTAATGGCAATGACCAATAGTACCGGTGAATTTTATTCGACGGGTAGCTCACAACTTATCATGTTGCCTCAGGTACGAGACGAGTATTACACCGCGACAGCTAAAAATGCCTGGACTAACGTTGTTATGCCTAATTACCAAATTCAAAGTGCGGGCGCTTATTTTGACGGTCCTCGTGCTATGACCGAAGGGGCTGAAGAAACAACAACATGGTTTAAAGGCCCTCGAGCAGGTAGCTTGGGCAGCGGTGGTTCACCGATTATTCGTCGAGATACTAATGTACTTTACTTTAATCTTGCCTCGTTTGGCGATGCGTCAAACCATGACGGTATTTTTGGTTATATGGGCAGCTCTGCATTTGGTTTACGTTTAGATGGCGAGCCAGTATTTCCATATCAAGGAACCTTAACACTCGAGCCAGGCGACCACCAAGTAACCCTTGAAATGCGCTCTTATGCTCGTGGTGTTGGTGAGCGTTCACCTGTTAAAGATCATTTAGGGTCACTCTATCAAGGCTTCTACACCTTTACTGCTAACGAACAACAGCAGGGTGCACAACCTATCTTGGTGCCTATGATCGACTTACCTGTTGATATTAATAACAGCATGCAAGTGGGTGAAGTGGCGCATATTAAACTAACAGGTTTACTCGATGGAGTTGGTGAAGTACCGCTTGCAAACGTAGAGTTCCAATACGCTTACGGTCAAGAATGCGGTATCGAAACAGTCCCTGCTTATATTTATTGTCCAGTATCGACTCAGTTTTCAACCGAAAATTGGCTTGATGCTAAAGTAGAACAAATAGACGGTGAATGGGTTGCTACTATTCCAAATACCGGCGTTAAAGGAGACTTTGTACATATTCGTACTATCGTTTCTGACTATGGTTCAAGTTCTGCCGAACAAATTACTATGCGAGCATACATGCTTGACTAATAAGTTAATGCTATAAACTAAAAGCCGCCTTTGGGTGGCTTTTTTAGTTCAAAAAAACAACAAAACAGTTAATTTGTTTTGGTAATTCAGCTATCAGCTAATCTAAATGCTCATAGTGTCCACGATAGACTTCAAAGGTTTTAACCACGGTATGTTGCTCTTTACTTAGATTATCAAACCAATGATCAAAACGCTCATCATCATCCTGCTCACTAAGTGCTAGATACTGAGCCAAAAGCTCTATTATGTCGTTATGTGAACACAGCAAAGTATCAACTTGGTTTGCTAATGTAGAGTGATCTTTATCGCGAAGCGTGTTCATTACATTTTGATCTAGTTCTTCGCGGCCAGCTATATCATTCACTTCCATATCCCTCTCTTAAATAAGCACGCATACCTAGTTATAACAGCCTTATTAACAATAGCCAGTTTTTTAAATTCAACTGCTCACTGATTGTTCATAATGACTAATTTTAAGCCAACCAACCTACAAATAAGAATTATTTTTACCTTGAAGCCTGTCTATTTTTGCTTTATATTTGATATATTATCACATAACACAAAAGGTAAATAATGAAGCCTAATATACACCCTGAATACCATCAAGTAGCGTTTCACGATACTGCTGCCGACAGCTACTTTATTATCGGTTCGACGATTAAAACATCTCGTACTATAGAGCTTGATGGTAAAACATACCCTTACGTACCAATTGATGTATCGAGTGATTCACACCCATTTTATACCGGCAAGCAAAAAGCAGTAGCAAGCGATGGTCGTGTAGCTGCATTTAATCGTCGTTTTAAAAACTTAGCGAGCAAGTAAATCGCGTTTAGGAGTTAAAATGAAAGTATTAAGCTCTCTTAAAAGTGCAAAATCCCGTCCGGGTTGCCAAATTGTCAAGCGCAAAGGCCGCGTTTATGTAATTAATAAAGACAATCCGCGCTTTAAAGCAGTTCAAGGTAAAAAGAATAAGCGTTAAAAAAGGTGCTTCAGCACCTTTTTTAAGTCTAATTTCGAAAATTAAATAATATTATTTTCCAAATAACAGCTGCCAAAAACCTGGCGGTTCATGGAGTTCATGGTATTTTTTTCGTAAATCATCTATTGATTTAAGAGGTACTTTCGCTGCATCAAGTCCCTGCTTGCTGGCTAGTTCTTTAGCCAGATTTGCCTGTTTTATTACTTTATCAAGTCCTTCAAGAGATGCTGTTTTATGCTGTTTAAAGTCGGCTGTCCGTGCTTTTTCTAACAAGTGAATAAACTCATCAATTGATGTATTAAACACTTCAAGACTCGTTGCACGAACCGAGTTTTTATAAGCCAGCCCCATATTCTTCATATTTGCTTCAAGATCGAGCTCTTCTGCTACACAGACTGCCGAGAAAAATACCAATAAGGTAACTAGAAAAAATTTCATAAAGTACTCATGTGGAAAAACTTGGCCGCATTATATGTCGAAACACATCATCAGCCTAATTCAAAAAGTTAGCATCAGTTTATAAAATAATATTACTATATCAAAAATTACATCAATTGATAATCGTTATCATTGCATAAAAGCCAACTATCAATAGCCACATTATCAATCTAAAAAACCAACTCAACAATAAACCATTGTTATAAAAAAGTTTTAAGTGGCTACATTTTGCTACGAACTTTTGATTTGGGAACAATAGGGACAATGCTAGAGTGATCTCGTTAACATTTGGAAAACATAGTTAACACCCCACCCAGGGATAGAACAATAAAGTAACAGGTGAAATAATGATAAAAAATAATCTTTTAGGTGCTAGCATCAAGCTTGCTCTATGCTCATCGGCGCTTGCTATTTCAGGTCAGTCATTTGCTGCTGATGAAGAAGTAAAATCAATCGACCGTATAGAAGTAACTGGTTCACGTATTTTACGTGAAGGTGCTATTGCCCCTGCTCCAGTAACTGTTATCAGTGGTGAAGACTTAGTTAACACAGGTGCTGTAAATATTGGTGAAGCACTAAATAAATTACCAGCCCTTGGTAACACTTATTCACTAGCAAACTCAGGTCGTTTTATCGGTACTGCTGGTCTAAACATTCTTGATTTACGCAATATGGGTACAGACCGCACACTTGTACTTGTTAATGGTAAACGCCATGTTTCTAGCTCTGCAGGTTCTCAATCTGTTGATACCAATACAATTCCAAGCACATGGGTAGAGCGTGTTGAGATCATCACAGGTGGTGCATCAGCTGTATACGGTGCCGACGCTGTAACAGGTGTAGTTAACTTTATTCTTAAAAAGAACATCGAAGGCTTAAGTGTTAGTGTTACTAAAGGCGCCTCTGAACTAAGTGACTACAAAAACGAAAAAGCAACGTTTTCATACGGCACGAATTTCGATAATGACCGTGGTAACGTAGCCTTTGCTGTTGAATATTCAGGCCAAAATACATTAAATGCGCTTGATCACCCATGGACTGATGGCTCTTTCTTTAGCTTGCGTAACCCAGCTCAAAACGAAGAAAACAAAGACGATCCAAATTTCCCTGATAGAATTTACACACCAAACGCTGGCTATTATGCGATTAATAATGCAGGTGTTTTTGCATCAAGCAATGGCTATGTTAACTCATTCAACCCAGATGGCAGCCTTCGTGACATTTATATAGGTGACCGAGTAGATGGTCTTGCATGTGCTGACTGTGATTCATTCAACCTTGCACAATTCAATGAAATTCAGCCTGAATTTGAACGCTACAACGTAAACTTCAAAGTTAACTATGACGTTGCTGAAGACATGAATGCTTATTTCGAAGCAAAATATGTAAACAGCGAAGGCGAAAGCATTGGCCAGCCAGCATTTTTCTTCTTTAACCCAAATAACAGCATCAAGATTGACAACCCATATCTTGACTCGAGTGTTAAAGATCTAATGGAACAAGAGGGTGTTAGCTCAATCATGGTTAACCGTATGATGACAGATTTAGGTCGTCGTATCGAAAACAATACTCGTGAAACAACCCGTTTTGTTGCTGGTTTGAGAGGCACAGTATTCACTGATTGGGAATTAGATGCATCAGTTGTTCATGGCCAAACAGACTTAGAGCGCATTAATGGCGCTAACATGATTATGGCAAACTACTACAATGCTCTTGACGCTATTGATGATGGCGAAGGTAATATTGTTTGTCGTAGTGAAGAAGCACGCGCTGAAGGCTGTGTACCGGTAAACATCATGGGCTTTGGCGCACCAAGCCAAGAAGCAATTAATTACATTAATACGGTATCAACAGGTACTTCTGAGATTACTCAAACAGTAGTAACTGCATCACTTGCAAACTCAGCAATCTATGAATTACCAGCGGGTTATGTTGGCTTTGCTGCTGGTGTAGAATACCGTAAAGAAGAAAGTGAAACTAAAGAGCCAGATAATGCTGTAGGTACATTCTTCAACGCACTGGGTGAAGATAAAGGTGATTTTGATGTAAACGAGATTTACTTCGAAGCATCTATCCCATTACTAGCTGACTTACCACTTGTTCAAGACCTAGTACTTGATACAGCAGTACGTTACGCTGACTACAGCACAATTGGCGATGCAACAAGCTGGAAAGTTGGTTTAGATTGGACAGTAAACGATCAACTACGTGTTCGTGCAACACAATCTGAAGCACTTCGCGCACCTAACATTGGTGAGATCTTCGGTGCACCGAGCCAAACATTCTACAACGTTGATGACCCTTGTTTAGCTGATAACCTAGATGATTTACAAAATTCAGAGGTTCGTCGTGCAAACTGTGCTGCTTTAGGTGTTCCTGCAGGCTTTGAATCAGATTACGACTCACAAACCCTTGAAGGTTTAGTAAGTGGTAACAGAGACGTTAAAGGTGAAGAGTCAACTAGTACAACTATTGGTTTAGTTTACCAACCGTCATTCCTAGAAAACTCTGTTATTACAATCGACTATTGGAAAATTGAATTAGAAGACGCAATCTCAACAATTGCCTCTCAAGAAATTCTTGACCGCTGTGTTGACGCTGAAGGCGGTATCAATAACCAATATTGTAATCTAATTACACGTGATAGCACATCACATGAAATTACACTGATTCAAAACTCAGTATTAAACGTTTCTGGTCAAGAAGCATCGGGTGTTGACTTTGAGTTAGGTTATGATTTTGACACACTAGAAGGCAACTTCTCTACACGTTTAATTGGTACATACCTAATTGAACGTAAAGACTTCCCGTTCCAAGATCAACCTGAAGATTACATCGAGTATGCTGGTACAACTGGTGAAGCGAAATGGCAAGCTAACTTAACTATCTCTTATAAGCGTGATGGTTTCTTTGCAACGTTTGATACACGTTACCTAGATGAAGTAAGCCTTTACACAGACCAAGAGTTAGAAGATAACCCGAATCCAAATAGCTTAATGAAGTTTGGTAGCTATGTTATTTCTGACGCAACAGTTGGTTATAACTTCGAAAGCGGCTTTGGCGTTAAAGTAGGTGTTGATAACATCTTTAACCGAGAGCTTCCATTCGGTACTCGAGGTACAGGTTCTGGTAGTGCAAGTTACGATAACATCGGTCGTTTCGGCTACTTAAGACTATCTTACGATTTCTAATCGTTAAAAACTTTGATTCTCTTAGGGCTGCACATTTGTGCAGCCCTTTTTCTATCAGATATTAAAAAAATACCCTATTCCAATCATTTACTTAAAATCTACCAATTCGCGCTATACTCTACCCTACCGGTCTTTTAACCTAATAAAGCCATGCTTAAAACAGTATTTATCACTATCTGTCTATTTTACCTGCCTGGTGTTTTTGCCAAGCAAAGTATTATTTTTATTAATCCAGGTCATGCAGATACCAATGTAACAGGCCCGTTTTGGTTTGAAGTGTCGCAGTTGATGCAAAACGCTGCAAAAGACTTTGATCTCGATTTAACTATTCATTATGCCAATCGAAATCATATTGAAATGAAATCTTTAGTGGCTAAAGCAATCAAAGCTAAGCCAGATATGCTCATTTTAGTTGATGAGAAAAGTGTGCTTACGCAACAGCTTTTAAGCTTGTCTCCTGTACCTACACCCATCTATTTTTTACTCAACCGCCCATCTAAGCAAGAGCTAAAACTTATGGGTGATCATGGTATTAATGTCGCTGGTAGTGTAGTACCCGATAACAAACAAGCAGGCCAATTATTAGCCAACAAACTAATTGAAAAGAGCCAGCAAGCTGCCAACATTTTCGCAATTAATGGAGACTACACAACCCATGCAGCCCTTGATCGGGAGCAAGGTTTAAAGCAAAGTGTGGCATCTAATACTAGTGCAAACATTACTGCTAATACAGTTGCCAATTGGTCAACTAAACAAGCCTACCGTCAAAGCCTTGGTTTTTTTAGGCATCAACCAACTATTAATATTGTTTGGGCGGCAAATGATGCGATGGCGTTAGGGGCAATTGCTGCGCTTGATGAGTTAAACAAACGCAAAAACGTAGTGGTTGGAGCAATTAATTGGCCGCTTAGGGCGGTGGCCGAAAAAATAGATGTCACAATCGGTGGTCATGTTACGCTCGGAGCTTTAGCTATAGTAAATGTTCATGATCTACTCAATAATTACTCAACTGGAGCAATGCATCAAGAAGTAGCCATTTTCAGCCAACATAACGAACAAACGCTCAAGCTAGTTGAACAAATTCACAGTGATAACTTAGCAATTAACTTTCGCGTTTTCAGCAAGGCACATATAAACCCTCTTCCCTTTAGTGTTGAATCACTTCTCTTAGAGGCAACAAAAAGCGCACTGTAAAGGGCGTTGACAGTGCGCTTTTAAAAGGGTTTAAAGCTATAGTGATTGTAAAAAGCTGATTAAATGTGCTCTTTTTTCACTGCTAAGCTCTGTAAATTCACGCTTACTTTTTTCAGCTTCACCACCATGCCATAAAATCGCTTCTTCAAGTGTTGCTGCACGCCCATCATGTAAGAAACCAGCGGCAGGGTTAACTGTTTTCGTTAAACCAATCCCCCAAAGCGGACGCGTTTTCCACTCACGGCCTGTTGCCATAAAATCACGGCGGTTGTCTGCGAGCCCTTCACCCATGTCATGCAACAACATGTCGGTAAATGGCCAAATTTCTTGCCCTTTTACTGCCGCAGGCGCTGCAACACCGCCCAGTAATAAAGCGGCACCATTTGCGGTTACAAAACGAGGCGTATGGCAACCAGTACAGTTTAAATCATCGAATAAACGTGCACCGGCTTTAACATCTTCGTCGGCAACATTACGACGTGCTGGCACAGCAAGCGTTTCTGCGTAAAACACGACCGTATCAGCAAACTCATCACTGGCTTCTGGCAATCCCTGCTCATCAGAACCAGTATCTTGATAGTTAGTACGAGATAAATAACTTTCGTGCATTAATGTATTGGCAATGCTTTCTTCAGGGAACAATGAGTTCGTTACCCCCATGTCACCACGTAGTGCACCTAGTGATTGCTGTCTGACTGACGGTGTACTGGCTTTCCAACCAAATCGTCCAAGTGAAACAGGGTTTTCATCACCCGCTTGAGCCTTAACAGCATCAAATACCCAGTTTGCTTTACCAGAAATTCCATCGTTGTCGGCATCATCGACATCTTCAAGCGCTAGAATATCTTGCTCTTCAATCGCTTCAAGCAATCCAAGACCAAAGACAGGCATACCATTACGGGCACTAAAACGTACATCTTCATTGGCAAGGGCACTTAAACTGAAGTTTTCAGGTGAGTCCCATGCATTATCGATAGTAAATACCGGCTTTTTCAACGTGACAGTACTGCCATCTGGGTAGCTAAACTCTGTGTAATCATAGCTTAGATATACATCAGCTTGGCCACCAAAATTATGTGTTTGCCAGTCTTCACGGGCTTGTAAAATCCCCCTGTGAAAGAGTTGATCCCCAAACCCTTCAACGCCTGTAACCTGACAAAAATCATTGATACTACTTGGCATTTCACACACGCCATCGGCTAAGCTAACGCGTAAAAAGATCCCAGCATCATTCGCTAACTTCACAGTTTGCTGTTCAGCGGTTGGAACAATAGTACTTGGGCGACCATCTCGTTGGTGACAAGCATTACAGTTATTGTTATTAAAAACAGGCCCTAAACCATCGAGTTCCGGGTGTGCATCATTCGGGGCTGTCGTAAAAGATGTTTCAAAATTAGCATCGCCAGTTAAGTGAATATCGAGTTCTGAATCACTTAAATTAGGCATAGGTGTAGAGAAACCATGGCCTGAATTATTGGTATCGAGGGCTGTCGCATCACCTGCCAACGTAACGACATCAATATAATTTGGATCCGTTTCGCTGCTTGTTGGTGGTGGTGTTGTCGTTTCGGTCGCGCTTTTATCGCTGGTTTTACTTCCACATGCCACTAAAGATATGGCTGTGAAAGCAAATAGAATTGGTTTAATTGCTTTTACATTCATGACGGTATCTTGTAAAGAGGGGAAGCAGATGCTTCCCCAGCGATTATAAATTCCACTCTTTGATAAGTGGCACAACTTCTTCTTCAAGGGTCGCTTGTAATTCACCTAGCGCATCAATCGCTGTTTGAATTCGAACGCGACCAGCATCATCCTTAATCGCTTGTCTAAATGGCATATCATCTGCACCTGCAATGGCATCAATCGCTGCAATCGCTGCTGAAATTTGAGTTTCAACTTTCGCTGCTAGTTCAGCGTCACCGGCATAGATAAATGCTTTAAGACCTGGGCTGTCGTTTTCATCGCTGAATGTGCCTAAAAACACATTTTGTACACCAACAATGTTGTTGCTAAAGTCAGTTAATGAGTTCCAGCTATATTGTGATTCAACCAATGATGTATCAGCTGTGTCTATGCTAGTACCGAATGGTTCTGCAATTTTACCGTTACCTACCTCATCAACAATACCGATAACACCATTGACTAACTCTTCAATAACACCTAACTCAGATGAGTATTTATCATTGCCCGGAGTTAATAAATAATCTTTATAAGCAGGTTCATCATCCGCATTTGCAGAGATAACCCATGCATCAACAAGGCTTTGTGTATGAATATTAAATACTTCAGCACATGCAATTAAGTATTCCATTTCACGCACAGTCATTTCATCAATTGACTTATCGTTATCTTCAACGCCATTACCGAATAATAAGAACTCCATGGTGTGGAAACCTTGTACACCATCGTCAAAGTTCTTTACATTATCAGCCGAGAACGTTGTGTTACTTGCAAGTAGTGCTTCTAAATCAGCGGTATTCAGTGGCCAAGTATCAAGATGTGGATCAATTGATAAACTATCAACAGGACCAAAGATATGTGACTCACCTTGCTCCCAGAATACACGTGCATCTTTCCATGCTTGTTGAGCAGCAGCCAGCGCAGCTTCGTTTTTGTTTTCTAATAATGTCAGTGTCGCGTTATGTAAAACAGCCGCCTTGCTGTTTAGCATTTCATAACCATCAACAATTACTTGCTCAGTTACGTTTTCAATTAAATCTGTTGCGTCATAGCTAAAGCCTGTTACTTCAGTAACAGGTGTGCTTGTATCTGAAGAATCGTCCGAAGAAGACGAACCACATGCAACAAGTGTTGACGCTAAAATGACAGCTGTAATGCTGTTTAATACAGTTTTCATCCCAAGATTCCTTTATAGTTCTGTAGAAAATTTATAGCCAAGAGAGGCGCTAAAGTGAGTCGTGTCATCGATATCGTCTTGTGCGTAATAACGTTGACCGCCCTGAAGTTTTAGAATTAAGTTTTTGTTTGGAAGGTAATTTAAACCAAAGTTAAGCTCACGAATGTCGTAACGATGGATAGCCGCACCACTGGCCACTTCAAGCATTGGGTTGGCATAATCAAACGAGGTAAATACATACAGCGGCGAAGATAAATCAAACAGCCCCTGCATATTATAAGCGGCTTCTACAAATGCAGATTCTGCTTTACTACCAAGCTGTGCAAAGCTTCCCGGACGCAGGCCCGGTGTTGTTTTATTCGCTGCAGTGATAGCAACTGAGTCTTCTAACTCGCCATATAAGTACTGACCACGAAACACAAGATCATCTAACGTCCATGCACCATGTAACCCGAGGATAGATACGTTTCCATCCTCATCGAGTTTGCCCTGATTGCGACGGTTATCTGATGTGTTTGCCGTATAGTAACTAACACCAAAACCTTTACCAGCTTTAACATTGCCATAATCAAGGCGTAATGTGAGCGCTAAATCATCTGCGGTATTTTCTTCAAAGCGTTGCTGTGCACCACCCGCGACCCAATTAGTCGAACGGAAGTATTCAGAGTTAAGACCTGTCGTCACCAATGTTTGCAGTGTAAAGTCAGACCAACGAGAAATTAAGTTAACTCCAGTTTCGTGCCAAACTTGCGGGATCATGGTTGCCTCACCCCAGTGGCGAGTCGTGGTAAAGTATTGATCAGGCTTGTTTAAGTCTGTGCCTAAGCCTACCGGAACATATATATGACCAAACTTGACAGTAAAGTTAGGGTTATATTCATATTCTAGTTGCAGCTTTTCGACAATGACTTCACCACCCGCTTCAACTTCTGATTCAAATTCGCCAAATTCTTCAAAGCCATCGTATTCAAGCGTGGTACCTGTACCGCCATGCTCATACTCAAGTTCAAATTCGACTTTCCACTTATCATCAATTTCATATTCAAACTCAGTGACAACTCGCTCTAAGTCTGTAGTGGCGCGGCGTTCTGGTGAAATATCTTGAACGTTGGCAAACACTTCGTCACTTTTGTAAAGCAAAGTACCATAGCTTTTAAAAGTAAGTTTTGAGTCTTTTTTGCTTGCGACTGAAGCAATTGGGGTTGCTTGCTCAGTAACAACTGGGGCTTTTTGCTGCACTGCAACTTGCTGGGTGTTTTTCGCATCTAATTGACTTTTTAAGTAATCAATCGCTTTTTGTTGTTCAAGGAGTTGTTGTTGAAGTTTTTCGAGTTGGGCTTGCATGTCATCATTCGCAACACTATAAAGTGGAGTCAAAGCCAATGACACCGCGAGAGAAAGTACTGCTTTGTTCATCGTAAAGTGCACCTAAAAATAAAACCAAATGATAATAGTTATCTTTTGCATTGTAAATATTGTTAACTTTACATTTTATCAAAAACGGTAAATTAGATTAAATAAGATTTAATATCTAAGACTATTTCATTGAAAATTAAGCTGGAATGATAATTTGGTGTGCAATAAGGGAGCAATTTACGATAACTGTAAGTTACTTGTTAACAAGCAAACCCACCTGATAGGCTTACTTGTTAACGATAAGACTTGTATTATCTTGATGATAGGATTATTTATTGCTGAGCCAAACTGCTTGATATGGAGTCAGCGACAATGTTTGTGTTTGCTCAGTAATTTGCTCCCCGCTTATTAAATCTCGCCACTGCTCGGTACCAATCAAATTTAAGTCTGCAAGAGTGAGAGTTTGCGTCTCATCACTAATGTTATAAACACAAAACATGCTTTGTGAACGGTTAATACTTTGTCGCCAAAAACCAAATAACCCCTCACTTAAATGTAACGTATATTGCGTCGCATTAGGGTGAAATGCGCTTTGCGCCTTACGAATAGCCATCAAGTTTTTCATCGCTTTAAACACAGTACGATGATGGGCATTTTCATTACTCAGTTTTGCTAGTAAATCTGATTCTTGCCAACGGTGACGGTTAATAGCCCGATTATGTTGACTATTTTCAAAGCGCTCATAATCGTTGGTAGTACCGAGTAAGCTATGAATATACAAACCAGGAATGCCTTCAAGCGCAAACATAATGGCATGTGCACATAAAAAGCGAGCAACTCCCCACTTATCAGGGCCTTTATGGGTACCTTGCAATGCATCAAATAAAGCAATGTTTAATTCATAAGGGGTGTTAGTTCCATCTGGTGCGGTACGAAGTGAGACTTTACCGCCATACTTTGCAGTCGTACTGACCATTTCGGCAATTTCACTTTGCTCCAATAACCCTTCGACAGGCCTTAAACCAATACCATCATGTGAAGCTATAAAGTTAAAGTATGCGGTCCCTTCTTGGGGAGGTGGCATACTCATCATCCAATGCTTTAATGCCGTGCTGTCGCCACTGAGTAAAGTGTGTAACAACAACGGTGGCAATGAGAAGTTGTAAATACAATGCGCTTCGTTGGCATTACCAAAGTACGATAGGTTTTCGCGATTTGGAATATTGGTTTCAGTGATAATAATCACATTAGGCTCAAAGTGCTCAATAAGGGTGCGAAGTAGCCTGATCACTTCGTGAGTTTCAGGTAAATTAATGCAACGGGTATTGAGCTTTTTCCATAAAAAAGCCACCGCATCAAGGCGGAATATACGCACACCATTATCTAAATAATGACGAATAATACTCACAAACTCGTTCAGTACATCTGGGTTGGCAAAATCAAAATCGACTTGGTCATGACTAAACGTACACCACACATGTTGCAAACCATCTTTTGTTTCGACCGCTTGTAAAAGAGGCGATGTACGCGGACGAACAACCTGCACCAGGTCGTCACTCGGGCTTGCCGTTTTAAAATACCCTTTACCCGGCTCTTTGCCTTGAATAAAGTTTTCAAACCAGACACTTCGGCTTGAACAATGATTGATCACCAAATCAGCCATCAATCTAACATCTGCTGAAATATCACGAATATGCTGCCAACTGCCTAACGCTTCATTCACTTGCACATAATTCATTACCGCAAAGCCTTCATCTGAGCTATATGGGTAAAATGGCAAAATGTGCAGTGCATTAAGCTCAGGCAAGCATTGGCTTTTTACAAACCGATGTAAAGTATGCAAAGGTGGCTCTTCAGGCTTTGCCACGGCATCATCCGTATTCGCATGGCGAATGATTGAATCACCATAAGCAATTAAAATCATGTCTTGCTCATCCCAACGGTTTTTATGCGGCGTTGGGTCACGTACAGGATCATCACCTAACATGGTATTGATAAGCCTGTCTGCAAGTTGTTCAATCGAGGTTGATAACTCAACCTCGGCGTAGATACAGGTTAAATGCTGTATAACCCGTTGTTGGAGTAGCTCTAAAGTCACGTGTCTTCTCCGTTAAATAAATTCTTTGTTATCAAGCTCTACGGCTTCTTTTAAGCGAGCAAATACATCTGGCATTGCCGAAGCTACTCGGTTCCAACTCGGCACAAATGGTGCCTCCATTGGGTTTTCTAAGAAGTGCTGACCCGCATTCATAATGTTTTGCGCAAACATTTCAACGGCTTTTTCTTCATGGTGAATATCAAGTGTTAAACCATTCATCAGCGCATCGTTGTGATAAGTTTCGATAAAATCGAGTGCGATACGGTAGTAAGTAGCTTTTAATGAACGAATTGTTTCGCTGGTAAAGGTCACCCCTTGGGTAGCCAGCTTTCTGAATAAAGCTTTAGTAATATCAATCGACATTTTCGACAAGCCCGCTGCTTGGTTTTCAAGCGATAGGTCTTGGTGTTTATGATCATAGTTATCAGCAATATCGACCTGACATAACCGGTTATGCGAATAGTTACGATACATCTCTGATAACACGCCAATTTCGAGACCCCAGTCACTTGGAATACGAATATCATTAAGTACATCGCGACGGAATGAGAACTCACCCGCTAGCGGATAACGAAACGAGTCCATGTATTCTAAATAATCGTTGCTACCTAAAATTGTTTTAAATGAGCGTAATAGCGGTGTTACCAGCAAACGCGACACACGGCCATTAATTTTGCCCTCAGCGGTGCGCGGATAAAACCCTTTACAAAATTCATAGTTAAAACGAGGGTGAGCAACGGGGTAAATTAAACGTGCTAATAGCGCTCTGTCGTAAGTCAAAATATCGCAGTCATGCAGTGCAATTGACTCTACTTTTGAGGTTGCCAACTTATAGCCCATGCAATACCAAACATTGCGACCTTTACCTAGCTCTCGTGGCGCAACGCCCAATTTTTGTAGTTCTTTATCAAGCGCTTGTAAACGCGGGCCATCATTCCAAAGTACCTTATGAGGCTGATCAAGCTCCGCAAAAAACTGCAGTGCATGGCGATATTGGCTTTCATCAGCGCGATCTAGGCCAATGGTAATTTGTGATAAGTAAGGCACATGTTTAAGCTCAGCTATAATATTTTGCAAAGCGGGTCCTTCTAACTCACTGTAAAGTGAGGGTAAAATCAAACCCATAGGACGCTGTTTTGAAAAATCCAATAACTCTTTTTCTAGTTCTTCGACTGGACGGTCAGCAATATTGTGTAAAGTCGTGATAATGCCATTTTGATAGAAATCAGCCATGAGATTGCTCCTGTTTTGCTGCAAAACGCGCTTTGATGATAGTTAACGCAGAAACTTCTTGAACCCAACCTGCTGGGGCTGGTTTTTCGCTTAGCTGCCAAGCTTTTTGTAATATTTGCGATTGTACTTGGCTGCCAGGGTTATTGATTAAAATGGCGGTGTCGGCCGCTTTTAGCATGGCGACATCGTTTTGACTGTCACCGAGCGCTATTACAGTGAATGGATTGCGATAAGCTTTTTTGAACTGATTTAACAACCATTTTTGTGCAAGGCCTTTGTTGTTACCTTTAGTTAGATGAATGAAGCGACCACCAACAAGCACTTCGTATCCTGCTTGACTCATTGCCTCTATCAGACCTTGTTTCTCTTCATCACTGCCAGAAAAGCAAATTGGGTCTGAATATTGACGCTTTAAAGCCAGTTCGCTTTTATCAACGGGTAGCCCTGTTAGTTCGGCTATTTCTTGTGCACTAAATTGACTAAATAAGCGCACACAATGGCTAAATTGACTGGCATATTGTTTAAGATCTTCATGCAATTTATCGGTGCTTTGTGTCATCGCAAAACGCCAATAACCTTGATACTCATCACAGCCAATCGGCTTTACTTTAAAATAATCTTTCGGGATATAAACGGCCGCGCCATTTTCCACAATAAAGGGTTGGTGATGATTTAAAGCTTTTTGAATATCAGTGACTTCTGCAAATGTTTTGCTGGTATTAAAAATGACATTGACACCGGTATCATTCAACTTAGCCAAAAATGGTTTGATCACCTCACATTCGTAACTATCGTGATCAAGCAATGTGCCGTCTAAATCAGTAAAAATAAGTGGTTGAGCAATTTGGTCAGCGAGTAGTTCCATTTTGGTAATATCACGCTCAGTATCAAGCAACAATAAAGCATCAACACTGTGCGCAAGAGTGGCTAAGTTTTCACGCGTAATACGTTCAAAATGAGAGATAAAACGCTTTAAACTCACTTCATCAAACGTGCCCTGCCCTTGGCCTTTTTTGGCAATTAACTTATGCTCTTGCTCTAAGCGCCAAGCATACACATCTTCAAATGATGGCGCTTTTAACATAATGGTGTAATCGGCCATTGCGAATACATTTTGATATTCATTTGCTAAGCAGCTATTTACACAGCGACGCCAAATGCCGTCGGCATCTTCTAGTTGTTCTAATTCATTAACTGGAGTTTGCAGTTGATAAGGTTGCTGAGGTGTACTGGCTACACACCAACCTTCAAAAAACACGATATCTACGGGCTTTTGGTTGCTCGGCCACTGGGCTTGTGGCACTGGATCATCGGTTAGCTTATCAAATTGAGGTAATGGCACATCCACTTTACCTGCCAACAAGGCCGATAAGGTTTGCTCCATTAATTGCGTATCATGCGTACCTGGTACACCACGACTGGCAAACAAGGGATGAACATCTTTAGCAAGCTCAGTGCGTGCATCACGACTTAAATAAAAGTCATCGATTGATAATGACACACTGTTAAATTCAGTATTGCTATTAACCCAAGTCACTAAAAAATCAGCGAGGGTTGTTTTTCCTGAGCCTTGGCAGCCGTTGATAGCCACCAGCATAGATTGACCGGTCATTTTTGCGCTCAAAATATCTTGCGCGAGGGGTATAAAAAACTGCTCACTTAAGTATTGATACTTGAGTGGTAACTGATGTTTCGCTAAAAACGGGGTAATATCCACAACATTTGCCTCTTGCATAATCGCTCCTACCAGTATGACATAGAGATAAATGCAGTTAGTAGACCAGTTTTATAACTCGTTATTTTTTATATAGTTACAAAAAAAGCGCGTATTTAACGCGCTTTTTTGGTGCAATATTTAAGCAGTTTTTAAGTTCTAATCAACTTGTTGCACTGCTTTGGGGAGGACAGCATTTAAGATAATCCCTAAAATTGCGCATAAGCTCACACCTTGCAAACTAAACTCGTCACCGCCGAGGTGCATGCCACCAATACCAAACACTAAAATCAGTGCGATGATAGTCAAGTTGCGAGGCGCGGTAAGGTCTTCACCTGATTTTACTAAAGTATTTAAGCCTACAACGGCAATTGAGCCAAATAGTAAAATCATGATGCCGCCCATCACAGGAACCGGAATAGTTTGTAAACCCGCACCCATTTTTGCCACAAATGCGAGCACAATCGCGATGATAGCAGTCCAAAGCATCACTCGAGGGTTGAAGTTACGCGTAAGCATGACCGCCCCCGTTACTTCAGAGTAGGTTGTATTAGGTGGACCACCAAAAACCGATGCCGCTGAGGTTGCTAAACCATCACCCAATAAAGTGCGATGTAAGCCCGGTTTCTTTAAATAGTCTTTACCCGTGACTTGGCTAATTGCCATCATGTCGCCAATATGTTCTATAGCTGGCGCAATGGCCACAGGCACCATAAATAAAATAGCTTGCCACTTAAACTCAGGGTAAGTAAATGCAGGTACAGCAAACCAGCGAGCTTCAGTAACCGCATTAAATTCCACAATACCTATAAATAACGAAGCAAGGTAACCTGCTACAACACCAGCAAGAATAGGAATAAGTTTAAATACACCTTTACCCCATACCGCAAAAATCAGCGTAACCAATAATGATAAACCAGACACCCAGATAGCTTGTTCATAAGGAACTAGTTGCGCACTGCCATCCCCTGCTTTACCCATTGCCATATTCACAGCAACGGGCGCTAAGGCTAAACCAATCACCATAATGACTGGGCCAACAACCACAGGCGGTAACACTTTATGCAGTGCATTCACGCCTTTAAATTTTACAATCAAGCTAAGTGCAAAATAGCAAAAGCCTGCCACCATTAAACCGCCCATAGTTGCAGGAATACCCCACATTTGTACTGAGGCGATAATAGGTGCAATAAAAGCAAAAGACGATGCTAAAAAGATAGGAACTTGGCCTTTGGTAACCACATGAAACAGCAAGGTTCCTAGGCCTGCGGTAAATAAAGCCACATTGGGATCAAGGCCTGTCAGTAACGGCACAAGTACCAGTGCGCCAAATGCAACAAACAGCATTTGCGCGCCGGTTAGAATTGTTTTTAACGAAAATGTTTGATGATTTTCCACGTGCACGCCTTACACTGTACCAAAGATCTTGTCACCGGCATCTCCTAAGCCTGGGATGATATAGCCTTTTTCGTTTAAGTGACTATCTAGTGATGCCGTGAAGATTTCAACATCTGGGTGCGCCTCAAGGGTTTTTTCTACACCTTCAGGTGCTGCCACTAGTACAATCACTTTAATATCTTTACAGCCTGCTTTTTTCAGCATATCGATTGTGGCGATCATTGAACCACCCGTTGCCAGCATTGGGTCAATAACAAGGCTTAAACGCTCATCAATTTTACCAACCAGTTTTTCAAAGTATGGCACTGGCTCCAATGTTTCTTCGTTACGCTGCAAACCTACAACACTTACTTTTGCAGCAGGTAATAATTGCATAACGCCATCCATCATACCAAGGCCGGCACGTAGAATCGGCACAACAGTAATTTTTTTACCTTTAATGTGCTCTACATTGAGGTTTGAACCATCCCATCCAGTGATCTGCACGCTTTCTAATGGTAGGTTTTTTGTTGCTTCGTATGTAAGCAAAGTACCTACTTCAGACGCCAGCTCACGGAAACTTTTTGTGCTAATACCTTGTGCGCGCATAAGGCCAAGTTTGTGTTGAACTAACGGATGAGTAATAACATGGATAGACATAAGTAGAACCTAAATGAAATAAATTACGCCTATTTTAGCGCAAAATAGTCTACTCGACTGCAAAAATTGCATACTTACTGCATTAATTCGAACAACTGGTCTAAAATTAAACAGCTGTGTGCAAATTTTAATTTTTTTGCAACAACACGTACGGTCAATATTTAAGATTTAATTATTTTTTGGGTTAAGCTGTAATGAAAACACTCACATTTACCTTAATACTATTTTGTTGCATTTCCTTACCAACCCACAGTGAAACACTCAATATTCAGATGATGGCTGACTTTATCCCCCAAGATGGCGGCAATCCAGAAAATGAAGCCACTACGTTTTTACTTGCTGCTGCCGCTGAGTTAGGTGATGAAATCAGCCTGCACTTTATACCGGCAAGTCGGTTAAGAGAATGGCAGCAGTTGAGCAAAATGAATAATGTTTGCTTATACAATAAATTAAAAACCCCTGACCGTGAGGCCCAAGCCGTATTTAGTCAATACCCTCTGATGGCTTTTCCTGCTAACAAATTGGTGGTATTCAACAAGCCAAAGATCCCTGATTCCATTACCCTGCTACAAGCTATTAATGACTTCAATTTAACAATAGGCATCATCAAGGGCCGCTCATATTCAGAAGAAATTGATAACTTTATACGCTTAGATGATGAGCACTTTTTTATGTTAGAAGGGGCAACCAATGCACCTCGGCTTGGTCAGATGCTATTTCAAAATAAAATTGATGCAGTTTTAGAATACCAAACTGTATTTAACAATCGCTATAAGCGAGCACCGGGTCTAAGTCACATTCGCTATATCAGCCTTAAGCCAGAAAAAGCCGCGTTGTTTGGTTATATTGCCTGTTCACCGACAGAGGTCGGCAAACAAGCCGTAGCACTGTTCGACAAAGCACTTAAAACCGAAAAGGTACGCACATTAATTACTCAGCGTTTAATGGCGCTATTTCACGAAGGTGAAAACACACAAATTGTAAATGCCTTCAATGCAGCGTTTGAGCACTAAGCCGATAAAATCTGCTCCATAACCCAGCTTGTATGTAGTGCAGTTTCACCAGTTGATGGGTGTGGTTGCTGGGCATAAAAATAATTCGCCATGTTTTCAACATGATATTGTTGAATGTGTGCTGGGTTATCAATTACAAACTGTTGTGTTCCCTTTGCGTTGTTAAGCACAATGGGCTTTTCATCAAATACACTAAAGCTAAGCTCGCCTTCACTGCCATAAATCATTACATCATCAAAACGATTTGCTGAGGCAAAGTTCCAGCTTCCGGTGCCTGTAACACCAGATTGATGCTGCCAGTGCGCGGTTATGGCATCGAATGCAGAATATAAGCCTTGTTGATTGGCACATAAACCATGCACCTTATTAAAATCACCTAAAAGGTAGGCAAGTAAATCAAGGCCATGGCTGGCTAAATCGTCAAAGTAACCGCCTCGTGCTACTGTTTGATCGGTACGCCAATTATACTCTCCCGATAAATCTAGGGGATTCGGCGACTTACTTAAATGCCAACTTACATGACGCGGCTTACCAATGGCACCTTGTTCAAGTAACTGTTTAACTTGATTAAAGCGCGGTAACGAACGACGATAATAAGCCACAAACAGCGGCTGTTTAGCTTCTTTAAACGCTGCGACAATGTCAAGGCTATCTTGATAACTTGGCGCAAGTGGCTTTTCTATACAACAAGGTTTACCTGCCGCTGCCACTTCAAGAGCAAACGCTTTATGGCTATCTGGCGGCGTGGCGATATACACTGCATCAACACTGTTATCGTTTATTAGTTCACTTGGCGAAGTGTACACCTTTGCTACATTATGGCGTTTAGCATAATCATGGGCTTTTTCTAGGTCGCGGCGTGTCACTCCAATAAGCGCAATACCTTCTGCTTGTTGATAAGCTGGGCCGCTTTTCACTTCGGTTACAGCACCACAGCCAATAATGGCAAATCGCATTGGCTTATTCATTGTTATTCCTTTGTATTTGTTAAGTACGTTGCAAATTGCTGCTGCATGTAGCCATTTATTTTTGCATGAGTTGGGCTCCAACCTGCTAAAAAACGATAAAAATCACTCCATGCGTAACACCATAGCGCTCGCCAACTACTAACAACATGCACAGGATTTATACTCGGTTGAAAGCGTTTTAGTGCTAGGGTAAGAGTGTCAAAATAACGATTTAAATAATCATCTGCAACTGATTTTAATGCTGTATCATCTAAACAACTGCCTAAAAAATACATCAGATCAATCACCCCAACACCCTTGCCAACATATTGAAAATCATAGCCAAGAACATGTTGGTTTTGTGGCGCAATCGCAAAGTTGGCAAGCTTAGCATCACCATGAATTAACGTTTGGTAAGGTGACTCACTCAGCGCAGTATCAATAGGTTGCGCCTGCGCTTTTAAGCTTAAATCGCTCATACGCTGTAACTCATCTGGCCGTGTTGCTAAATGCCAATAACTACCTCGAGGCCAAAGTCCCTCGGATGAGCTTGCTAAATGAAAAGCATGAAAATGTGCAAGCCAGTTTATAATTGCTTGAATGTGGCTGTGTGTAGCATGTGCTTGCTGGTAACCATGTGCTACGAAATCACTAAATAATAACGCTTGCTTAGTGCCCTCTTGTATTGCATCAACACAGTGGATTGTTGCAGCTTCATGGGGTAATTGATTAGAATAATGCCGATACCAGTTAAATTCGACTAAGTAAGATTGGCGCTTTCTGGCAAGTGCAAAATCACTTTGTTTTATACGACTATGATTAATCTGGCTAGGCACTTCAATCGCTTTAATTACCGTAGCAGCACCATTCATTTGGCAACGAATAATCTCACCGCATCCGCTCCATACTGATGCCGCTTGCTGTAGCTCTGTAATGTTTGAAAAGTGAGAAGTAACAAATTGCCTAAGATCCATAACGCTCTATGATTTAAAAAACGAATGGCAATGGTAGGTGAAATTAGCTACTGGCACAACGGCCTATAGGCAATAAAAAACCCGTGCTAAACACGGGTTTTCGAAGATAAAGTCCTAATACTGCTAAGGACTTGCATTGTTGAATTACTCGTTTACCACACTTTTAAGTGGGTTAACTGGCTTTGCATTGTCATCCAGTAAGTTCATATCAAAATCGAACTCATCAACACGAATCGCTTTCTCACGTTTCTTGTTGTAGTCAATCAGTTTTGCATACTCTTCTTCGTTGATAACACTTGCAACAAGTGCATTATCAAGAGTTTCTGCAAAACGAACGCCCGGCTTGATAGTTTTAGCACGCAGTGCTTTTTTAACTTTTGCAAGTAAATCAAGACACGCCATTTTCGCTTTGTACGCTTGCTCATTGATGTAATGACCATCACCTTCAATTGGATTAACCAAGTGAGTGATTTGCGCTTTAAATGCCGTATCCATTTGCGCTTGAGTCGCAAGTTCACGGATTAAATCATCGCTGATCTTAGGCATTTTCTTTGAGTAGTTCATAGTAATGAAACGCATAAACTTACGAGTACCACTTGCAGGGAAGTTATCTAGGAACTTATGCAGTGCTTCTTCAGCGCTTTGTAGTGCAAAGCGAGTCGCATAGTGGAAGTAAGGCGCAGCTTGCTCACGTTCACTGCTTGCTACTTTTTGCTCGTAGTATTTAATCGATGCCATCGCCGCATACAAGAAGCTCATTACGTCACCTAAACGTGCAGATAACATTTCTGCTTGCTTAAGTTTGCCGCCCAGTACCAATAACGAGAAGTCAGCGTAAACTGCAAGTTTTGCAGATAGTTTGTGCGCTGCTTTTTCGTATTCACGTACTTCTGGTAGTGACGATTTAGCACCCGCAGTAAACGGTAATACACCTAAACGGAAAGCTCGTAAGCTGTTAGCTACGCTGTAGCCCACTGTTTTACGTAAGATACTGTTGAATTCTTTGTCTGCATTTTTGTCTTCGCTGTGGATAGACTCAACCATAGATTGCAGGTAAGGGTGACAACGCATTACACCTTGACCAAAAATCATTAGGTTACGAGTAAGAATGTTTGCACCTTCAACCGTGATTGCGATAGGTTGAGCAACATAACCACTTGCTAATGTATTTTGCGGACCATTTTGAATCGCTTTACCTGCTTGAATATCCATTGCTGAATCAAGCACGTTACGGCCAATTTCTGTCATGTGGTATTTAGCAATCGCAGTGACTACAGATGGTTTTAAGCCCATGCCTAAACCTTCTGTTGTTAATACACGCATTGCTTCTTGAAGGTAAGTTTTACCTGCGATATCAGCAAGCTTCTCTTGAATACCTTCGAATTGACCAATCGCCAAACCAAACTGCTCACGCACAGCTGCGTACTCAGAAGCACCTTTAAATGCCACTTGTGATGAACTAACACCTAGTGCCGGTAACGAGATACCACGGCCTGCACCTAAACAGCTAACCAGCATTTGCCAGCCACGACCGATGTTCTTTTGACCACCAATGATGAAGTCCATTGGTACAAATACTTTTTCACCGCGTGTCGTACCGTTGTAAAAACGAATACCCATAGGGTCATGACGATTACCAAGCTGAACACCTGGGTGATCTTTAGGAATAAGCGCACAGGTAATACCTAGGTTTTCTTTACCACCTAGTAAACCATCAGGGTCAACCACTTTAAATGCTAAACCTAATACTGTCGCAATAGGTGCTAGTGTGATGTAGCGTTTGTCCCAAGTAATTTCTAAACCTAAAACTTCTTCGCCATTGAATTGACCACGTTTAACAACACCGATATCTGGAATACCACCCGCATCTGAACCCGCTTCTGGGCTAGTCAGCGCGAAACATGGAATATCACGACCATTTGCAAGGCGTGGTAAGTAGTGATCTTGCTGTTCTTTAGTACCGAAGTGTAGTAATAGCTCACCTGGGCCTAGAGAGTTAGGAACCATCACGGTTACCGCAACCGCAGAACTCTTAGTCGCAATAGTCGCAACAATAGTAGAGTTTGCATAAGGGCTGAACTCTAAACCGCCGAATGATTTAGGGATGATAAGCGAGAAAAAGCGCTCTTTTTTCAAGAAATCAAGAATGTAGTCAGGAAGATGTACACCATTTTGAATTTCAGAATCATCAATCATTGATAATAATTCTTTAACTGGGCCATCTAAGAATGCCTGTTCTTCAGCGCTCAGCTTAGCTGCTGGCACGTCACGAAGTGCATCGAAGTCAGGTTTACCTTGGTAGATTGAACCTTCTAACCAAACATCACCCGCATCTAACGCTTCTTGTTCTGTAATTGAAATACTAGGTAATACTTTTTTTAATTTTGTACGTAAGCTCATAATAAACTCATCCGACCAGATAGTAATACCTACATTACGTCACAAAATGAGCAATAGATCAATTGGTCCAACCAGTTTTTTTAACATTTTTTTATATTTATTTTTTCTTTGTATGCTAAGCACTTGAATACAATGGGTTTACACGTGTACGCTCAATTGCAATTTTTTATCCCGAAATAGTTAACAACTAAAGACTGAGAACAAAAAGCCCAACTAAAAAGTTGGGCTTAGATACAAATACTGAGTGAATGATTTAGAGCTCATCTTCTATGGGGAATAGCGAAATAAACCAAACCTGAAAACGCCGCCAAGATGATGTTTGTGGTTCTTCATCAAACTGCTCATTACTTACTGTGTCGAGCCAAACTAAGTCATCATCTTTAAGTTCAACTTTCCAGGCATATTCGGGCATTTGCGTATCAACCCAATGGGCTAAAAAGCGACTAAGCTTTTCGCTTTCGATTAACACTCCCATCTCGGTATTTAAATCAAGTGAGCGAGGGTCAAGGTTCATGGTGCCCACAAAAATCCTTTCATCATCAAAGGTCATGGTTTTTGCGTGTAGGCTTGCTTGCGATGACCCTGTAACTTTGCGCCCTGCTTTGCGCTTAATAGCCATTAGATCACTGGGTTTTAATTCCCAAAGCTTTACCCCAGCCTTGATGAGATCTTCTCGGTATTTTTTATAACCGGCATGCACCGCGGATACATCCGTAGCAGCTAAAGAATTCGTTAAAATAGTGACATCAATACCTTTTTGAGCCCAGTTTGTTAACAGTTTCACACCTGAATCGCGAGGAATAAAATACGGTGAAATTATAATTGCTCTGTGCTTGGGCTCACCCATTTCTTTAAATAATAGTGGTGACATGTTTGCAGAGCGCTCATTGACATCATTCATCACTTTATCGGGATGGTCGTAAAACAGCACAGATTTTTGCCAATCAAACTTAATATCATCATTTTGAAGCCGTTTTACAAACTCACTTTCACGTAATTGTTCAACATAATTACTTTGCTGGTTTTGCTCAACATAGCTTGAAAGTGTGTTTGTAATATCAACCAAAGATTGCTCATCTCGTGAACCATGTAACTCTTCAACAGGGTAAGAAAGTTGATGATTCCAATACAAATCAAAGGCTTTTGATGCCTCTGGAACAATCTCTCCAGCACTCATGACATCTAAATCAATAAATTCAGAATGATCTTCTGCCGAAAAATAAGCATTGCCAATATTTCGGCCACCAGTGATAAAAATCCGATTATCAACAATAAAACTCTTATTATGCATTCGTCTTGACAGTTGACTGTAATTACTTAGAAAGCCAAGCGCTTTAAAACGACGGTTAGGAAAGGGATTAAATAAACGAACTTCAATATTAGGATGAACAGCCAGTGCAGCGAGGTCTAATTCACTATCTGCTTGCGATAAATCATCGAGTAGTAAACGTACTCTTACCCCACGCTCCGCAGCTTTTAATAAAAAAGCCGTAAATAATATAGTGGTTTGCTGTCTGTGGTATAAATAGTACTGCACATCAATGGTGTGCTCTGCAGAATCAATAAGTGCCAATCTAGCTACAAAGGCATCGACCCCATCTGCTAGAGGATAAAAACCAGATAATCCAGGATGATTATTACCCACCGCATCTCCTATAGTACTGGGTGTATCTGCTGCAATGGCATAACTTGGTTGAATAGACTCTCTTGAAGGTAATTGTGCGCAACCAGAAATATACAAAAATAATACACAAAAAAGGAGTTTTGAAGAGTCTAGTATCATGGCTTCCTACCATTGATTTAACGTGAGATACACGTGATCGTTATACTATTACCCTAATAAATGAACGGATTAAAAGCAAATAAAAACTAATATGGAGGGATAAAGAAGTAAAAAGTAGTAATAAAAAGGTTTTAACGGCTTTAAGAGCAAATAGATTAAGCTACTTGCTCAGTAATATCAGCAATTTCGATTAGTTTACGATTGAGAATTTTTTTACAACAACCACAACACTTGCCGCACTGGGTACCCACCTGCAGCTCTTTTGATAATTCACGCATAGTCATCGCGCCATCATCAATTGTTTGTTCAATTTTTTTGTCAGTTACACCATGGCAAAGGCAAATATACATGAATGCAAACCACTCTCATTTCTGTTGATGGAATGCATATTAATCTAAACGGTAATAGTTCGCAATAGTGTTATAGACAATATTTACATAACTTTTGAACCAGAACTGTCTAAATGGCACACGCATAAAAATTTCCCCTTATGTTATGGACGGTTAGTCAAAGGCGGGGAAAGAAAAATTTTTAAATTTTTTTGTAAGATCTAATTTGCTAGTTGTTGTTTGTCAGTAATGTGGGCAAGTAGCTACTTAAGACGACCGCACCAAAAGCATAACTAAAGTTAATGATTTTTCAGTAACCCCAAATTAACAGGCTTAATAATTTAGCTATTAAAGCCTGCGGCAATTTTGCACTACTTACCCAAACTTTAAACCGCAAAAGAGTCCCTCTAATTACACTTTATGCCTTGTTATTGAAAAGCATACCTGAGTGATTATTGCTAGGCATTGAAAATAGTGAATTGATCATCGAAGAAACATTGCTTTTCACTGCTCGCTGAACAGCATTAACCTCATCGTCTAACTGCTCATTTAATTCTTTTAGTTGCACTTCACGCTGCTCAGGCGTTAACTCTTCATTTGTCTCTACAATATTAATTTTATTTTGCAGTTCTTTAATCTTAGCAACTAACTCTTGCTGAGTGAGTGGGGTATCTGGTTTTGTCTCTGTGTCAGAATCTACATTGTTATTTTGCTCATTATTTTTGGCATAGCTGTTTGTTGCATTATTGGTGTTTAGATTTAGATCATTTTTATTTTTCTGACCCACAGGGTCTGACAATACAGAAGATGAAAATGGAGTAACTTGCATGATATTCCTAAGGTTATTTTTTTGACACTTTTAAGCTGTGCTGTTTAAAAAGAAATTAATGCACAAAACGTACCTATTAAGCATCCAAATCTTTCTATTTAAAGTCTTAAAGCATACTCAAGCACTCACCTTGTACTTGTTTCCCCAAAGCATAATTTAGTTAATTGCAAAAACTAGTTATAAATTACTATTTGATAACTTTTTAATAACCTTTTGTGATCGCTTTTCAAATCTCCCTCGTTCACTTTGTTGTGATGGACACGTCGTAACGTCCGAACATACAAATATATAAGGCAGAACGATGAAATACTTACTCTTGGCAACAAGCTTGCTATTTATCACAGCATGCAGCGATGATGACGACGAAAAAACCGAAGTGGTTACTCCACCCCCAGTTCAAGAATTCAGCCCAAGTATGACCTACTCCGTTACATTGAGCGGCAAGCAAGAAGTGCCGATGAATAACTCAATGCAAACAGCAACTGCAACAGTAGAGCTTGACGAAAGTTTAATGCAATTTCGCGCAACACTTGACGCAAGCTCAGTCGAGGGCTTTAGCGCAGCACATATACATGACGGCGACTTAGGTGCTAATGGCGATGTTGCATTCACATTTGAAGCCACCACCGATGGTATGTATGAAGTCGCAATTACCGACCTTGATGAAAGCTTAATCGCTGATTTGATGGATGGCGATTGGTATATAAATCTACACACTGAGCAGTATGCTAATGGTGAATTACGTGCGCAAATTGTGCCTGATACAACCAGTATCATCACCTTTGTTTTAAATGGCGAACAACAAGTACCTATGAACGACAGCGACGCAATGGGTTATGGCTATGCGTCTTACGACAGTGCCACAACAGAATTGCGCCTTCGTGCAGTGACTATGGGTGTTGATGACGCAACGGCGGCTCATATCCACACTGGAAAATTAGGTTCAAATGGTGATGTTTTTGTTGCTCTAGAGCAAGATGATGAAGTAATGACAGATTGGGTAGTCCCAGAAGGTACAACAATCGATAGTGATACCCTAGCAATCCTTTTAGATGGTGGTCATTATGTCAACGTTCATACGCCGGAGTATGCCGGTGGTGAAATCCGCGGCCAGATCCTAACGGATAACTACGCTGTTGCTACATTCGCTTTAAGTGGCAATCAAGAAGTACCAATGGTTAACACAATGGCAAGTGGTGATGGCTATGCATTAGTTGATACTACCGACTACAGTGTCGAGCTTACTGTTGTAACTTCAGGCCTAGACGATGCCAGCGCTGCGCACATTCATACAGGTCGTATTGGTACAAATGGCGATGTATTAGTCGCTCTTGAACAATCAATGGACGACAGCAACGTGTGGATGACGCCAAGCAATACTCAAATCAATGCTGATATTTTTGCAGTACTGGCTTCTGGAGGCCATTACGTGAATGTCCATACTCCGGGTAACCCTGGTGGCGAGCTTCGCGGACAAATTCTTACCAGCAATTATATCTTCACAACCTTTAAACTTAGCGGTAAGCAAGAGGTACCTGCCGTTATGAGTAACGCTAGCGGCGAAGCTTATGCATTAATTAACATGGATAATTACGGCTTAGAACTACGTGTTAGCAGCATGGGCGTTGATGATGCAACAGGCGCTCACATTCATACAGGCCGGATTGGCACAAATGGCGATGTATTAGTTGCGCTTGAGCAATCAAGTACTGACACAGGAATGTGGATGACACCGGAAAACACGCAAATTAATGCTGATATTTTCGCAGTACTTGCTTCAGGTGGCCATTATATTAATGTTCATACGCCAGCTAACCCAGGTGGCGAAATTAGAGGCCAGATCCTAACAGACAACTATCAGCTTGTTACTTTCCCACTCAGTGGAATGCAAGAAGTTCCTGCTGTCGACACTATGGCATCAGGCAGTGGTTATGCATTAGTGAACATGGATAATTACCATCTAGAATTAAGAGCATTAACTGAAGGTGTTAGTGATGCTACTGCTGCACACATTCACACTGGCCGTATCGGTATGAATGGTGATGTACTTGCTGCGCTAGAGCAGTCAAGCGAGAATACAAATCTGTGGCAAACACCTGAAAACACCATGATCAATGCCGACATTTTCGCAATACTCGCATCAGGTGGCCATTACGTTAATGTGCATACGCCTGCTAACCCAAGTGGTGAACTGCGAGGCCAAATCCTTACCGATAACTATGTATTCGTGACCTTCCCACTAAGTGGTGAACAACAAGTTCCTGCGGTGACAACAGATTCCTCTGGCGATGGCTATGCATTAGTAAACACCAATGATTACAGCGTTGAATTGCAAGTACTTACATCAGGAGTAAGCGATGCGAGCGCTGCGCACATTCATACCGGTTTTGCAGGTGAAAATGGCCCTGTGCTAGCTCCTCTTGAGCAAGACAATGATGATATGAATCGCTGGATGAGCACTACAGGCTTAATGATTAATGCTGAAATTTTCTCTGTTCTCGCTTCAGGAGGTCATTATGTAAATGTACATACTCCTGCTAATCCAAATGGAGAGATAAGAGGCCAAATTCAATAATTCCCGTGTTACAGAGGCCAATAGTTAATTGGCCTCTTTATCTAATTAAGCGAAAATTAGACCCTATAATTAAAATTATACTTTCAACTTTATTGTAAATAGCGAATGTGTAATTTTCTTGCTACCTAATCTCACAATAACACCCCTCGGCATCTGAATTAATAAACCGACTATTAAACCCAGCACGTAAGTTTGCAATTACTAACTCGACAAAGCCATCTAAGCTTGAACACGCTAGTCCTTTTGACAATGGACCTGCGTATACAAGTTGTTGATTTTCCGAAATTAGTACAGCAGCCGGGTAAGCGGGTAATAGTGCCGCCACTGCTGAGGTTGGTTTAAGCTTTATAACTTTAACATCTTGTTCAGTAGCATAATCTGTAAGGCTAGCAATATGGGCTTGGGAGCGAGCTGAACAGACACAGCTATTATCATCAATAATATATAAGGTATTGCTGTTCTTTGAGCTAAGCCCCATGGAGGTTTGAAATAATGACAGCCAATTTGGCTTTGCTAGTTTTCTATCTGGGTCAAAAAGTGTGATTTGTTGAGAGTAGGCAATCGATAAAGCAGCTACAACCAAGGCAATCCAAACTAGGATTGCCACAATCACTCTCTTGCTACTTGAATTTGGCAATACCCTGCTCCATCACATCAATACTTTCATCAATGAGTTGCACGCGTTCGGTAAGCTTTTCGATCATCAGGTTGTCTTTGGCTTGGTTGGCAATTAATGCTTGTGAATTCTCGGCAATGGCACGTGTATTTCCCGCTTGGCTCTGTACTACATGCGCAACCGATTGAGAGCTGTTTGCAGCAAGGTTAACTTGCTCTGTCATTTCAGTAATTTGTAGTTTCATCTGTGAGCTTATCGCTGACAATTGCTCAATTAACGCCACACTGCCTTGCATTGATTTAGTTGATGAAGCACTGTTTTGCATCAAGCTTTCGAGCGTATTGGTTATTTTATCGGTGGTATGTTTACTGCGCGTTGCCAGGTTTCTGACTTCATCAGCCACTACAGCAAAGCCGCGGCCTTGTTCACCAGCACGCGCAGCTTCAATAGCTGCATTTAGCGCAAGTAAGTTAGTTTGCTCAGCAATTGATGAAATCTCATTAAGGAGTTCAGAAATATGACTACAAGCATTCACTAACTGAGAAATATTCTGATCAGCTTCTTGTAAGTTGCTTGCCAACTCTGCTGCTTTGGTATCGGTATTTGCAACTTCATTTAATGCGTCTGCGGCACTAACATGCAACTGCTCAAATTGCATTTGTAATTCATTACTTTCGTGTTCAACATGGGCAAAGCCTTCAGCAACACGCTCGCCTGATTGTGCAATATCTATAGACAACTGCTCACGTAACACGGCTTGCTCATGCAGCTCATCATGAACCTCAAGCAATTGTTTAGATTGATTTTTAAGAACATTAGTTTGACTTTTCACATCCCCCACAACCCGAGATAAAAAGCCAAGTAAGCGATTAAAACCCGCCACAGCTTTACTATGGCGCTCATCTGCTCTTAGGCTAATATTTATACGGTTTTCATCAGCCATAATTTGTTCTGTTGTATCGCTTAAAGAAAGACCCGAGCTTCTCTCCAGATGCAAAGTTTTGGCAATATAACCTGCCACAAATGCTTCAACGATGGCATACACAGCATGAATAAGTACAGTGCTAAAATACAGCCTGTCTGGATCGAAAACATAAAAACCAGACTCGTTTATCTGTAAAAAGTAAAAGCTCAAATGGTGAACGGCAACAAAGACAAGCGCTGTAATAAACACGCGCCATTCAACAAACATGATCAATACTGCCATTAAAATAAATATTTCAAAGTGAACTTCAATGAGGCCGTAGCTTTGTTGGATGTGTAAAAACGAAAACATCATGCAACCGGCAGCGACTACATGAGCTGTTAATTTGCTCGTTGGATATTGATAGAGCATCCAAAGTGGTAAAGACAGCAGTAATAGGCCTGTGACCACACCCGTTATTAGCGTCGAATAAACAAAACCTAAAACCAAAGATTCAATAAACAACAACAGGAACAAATAAGTAAAAAGGCGGCGCACACTCGTCATAGTTAAAGCCTTAATTATTAAATAATTTACAAAAACACAATTAATCGAGCCAATACGGCTTGATACGCATAACGGTTCACTTTATTAATTGCAATAATGCTCTAAATTGATCGGTCCCTGCTTTTTCTAGCCATTGAAATATCACACTCTCTGTACAAGTAATAATAGCACCCGCTGCAGATAGCTGCTTAATAGCTAGCTTTTTATGGTTTTGATTTCGAGAAGCAATGGCATCTTCAACAACGAATACTTGAAAGCCTGCAGCCAGCAAGTCTAAACATGTTTGCAACACACACACATGTGCTTCAGTTCCTGTGACTACTACCTGAGCTCGTTTATAGTCAGCTAACTTGTGGTTAAAATCATTTTCTAAACAGGCGCTAAAATGAATTTTATGGTAACAATTTTCTGCTGTAATAAACGGCACGAGTTCTTCACTGGTATGGCCTAATTTCGAAGGATTTTGTTCTGTAAATAAATAGGGGATCGCCAGTAACTTAGCACTATTTAACAAGGTAGCTGTGTGTTGTACAACATTAGTAAAATCGTCAATAACAGGGGCTAATCCAGCTTGCTCATCAATGATCAGCAGCATTGCTTGGCTTTGTTGGCATATATATGAATGGCGCATTACTTCCTCAAACTATGATAATTATTAAAGTTATAGCATAGCTTTCTAAATATGAACTAAGCAGACATTGTTACTAAATTATCTTTTCAGAACCATAAATTACGTTCATAATTGTGCTATATTTTGTTAAAAATTATGCGCAAACACTAATTTAGGGTTAATCAGTCAGTGCCTAAACGTTTTCTTTTTGTTTTCTTATTTTTCTTTTCCGCGCTCATTCCCACTGCGTTGGCACAAAACTATGCACTGCAAATCCAACGCATTTCTACCGATGAAGGCCTAACACAAGGTAGCGTAACTAAAATTGTTCAAGATGATCTGGGCTTTATATGGATTGGTACTTATCAAGGTTTAAACCGTTATGATGGCTATAAAGTAAGCTCTTTTGCTGGTGAGTATATTCTCGATCAACGCCAAATTACATTTCTAGCCAAAACACAAAACGGTAAAATATTTGTGAGTACGGAGTTTTCTGGGGCGTTTTTTATTGATCCAAAGACTCTAAAAGTCGAAAAAATATATTCAGGCAAACTCAATCCAGAAGATCCCTACTTTTCACCGATTTTAGCTATCACAGAAGATGATAATTTTTATTATTTTGCAATCTCTCAGCACGTTTACTCTTACAATAAGCAGTCGAAAAAGTTTTTACATGAGTTTTCAATCAATAAAGAAGAACATATTGTTCGTGCGCTAACAATTTACGATAGCTTTTTATACATAGGGACATCGACGGGGCTCTTTTCTAAAAATTTAGCGGATGACCATGTATCTCATATCCCGCTCACCGAGAAAAAAAATATCACCGAAGATAATAGAAACGTCAAACTTCTTCATGTTGACCCTCAACTAGGCTTACTCGTTGGTACAGTTGAAGGAATGTATGATATTCCCTTTAACGCTAATCGTTTACTTGCATTTGAAAAGGTCAATCTCTTAATTCCTCAGTTAAATATCTGGGACTATTCTGCAAGTTCATTTGGTGAATATATTGTCACCGAAAAAGGATTGTATGAGTTCAACCGTGAATCTTTAGCTATCGACTTTATCCTAAGCTTCGACCAAAGTAAGTTTTTGATGACTGATAACACCATACCTGATGTTATGGTTGATAAAACTGGCTTGCTTTGGCTTGCTTCGCGCTCGCAAGGGGTGTTTACATGGTCAACACTAGCAAGGCGGTTTAAGCATATTGAGTTAAAAACACCTCAATATAGCTATAACAATAATGTATGGACCGTATTACAAGAAGATGATGTGTTGTGGATAGGCACTGATAATGGCCTTATAAAGTATAACCAAAACAACAAAGAGCTAACGCCCTATTTAGTAAGCAATGATGAAAAAGCTTTCCATGGTGAACATGGGATTTATGGAATAGCTAAAGCCGAACTTAATGGCAATAACCGCTTTTTATGGTTAATGAAGTACATAGGGCTTGGCCTATTTGATAAACAAACAGGCAAGCTTGTGCAACTAAACGGTGACCCAGAAACAATCGAGGCGCTTACCAAAACGCCTAATTGGGGTTTTCATACCATGGGACCAGACCAGTTTGCATTTGTAGATGAAGAAAATTTTTACAAATACAATGGTAAGTCAGGTGAACTTAGCCCTATAAAAGGATTAAAAGAACAGCTAGAGGCCGCGAACACTTACACTTTTTTAAAACCTCTATCAACTCACCCTGACGAGTACCTAATCAGTATGTCTAGTAAGCTGTTTAGGTATAATGAAAGCACGCAAAAGCTCACGCTTGTCTACGAGGCTACAAACTTTAACCCATTAGCTTTTGCGACTATCCATGATTGGGTGATTGATTATAACAATATACTTTGGCTCGCCTCTTCTGATGAAGGGTTAATAGGTATTGATGCAGATACATACGAAATAAAACACCGCATTAATCGTCAATCAGGTTTAAAAGCTAAATCAGTATTCGGTCTTCAAATTGATCGTTTCGGCTTTTTATGGATGAGTACACAAAATGGTCTATATCGTTTAGATTTGAGCTCACTTGCGCTCGATAGCTATTTTATAAGAGATGGTCTGGCTGTTAATGAGTTTAATTTCGACGCAGATACGACTTTCGATAACGGTGAGATTGCTTTTGGCTCTACCCGTGGTGTACTTATCGCAGCTCCCGAAGACTTCTTATCATCTGCTGTAGAAATAGGTAACATCACGACCGAAATAACGGATGTATCATTACTATCGCGAGAGCTCAATTATCATCCTTACAAGTATGTAAACTCACCATTGCAGATCACCTCAGAAGATATGGGCTTAGGTGTGAGTTTTTCTAATTTTGATACCATTAATAAAGATAAGACACTGTATAAGGTTACGCTGGATGGCCCAACATCGTTGCAATACGATAAATTAAAGACCAATGAAGTTTTCTTCACAAAATTACCTCCCGGTGATTACGTTTTATCGATTTCGTCTTCATCAGAAATGAGTGAGGCTATTTCAGCAACAAGGCAACTGCGCTTTAATGTCGCTCACGCCCCTTGGACATCCCCCATAGCAAAGACCTCATATGGCGTAATTATTTTCACAATATTACTGATCATCTTTTGGCAATATCGAGCTCGCCAACAAGCGATCAGTCGTGCTCATGTTGAGGTTTTAAAATCACAACAACAAACAGAGCTTGCCTTAAGCAGTAACAAAAGTGGCGTATGGGAGATTAATCTAGACAATGACATACTCTACACCAACCGTTTTTCGGCTGAACTTGGCTATAATGAGTTCAAAGACCGCATAGCGATTAAAGACTTTATTGCCTTAATTCACCCACACGATCGCAATTATGTTATCAATAAATGGCAGTTGTTCTTAAAAGAAGCCAACAAACAACAGTGGAATATTACCTATCGTTTAAAACATAATAATGGCGATTGGCTTTGGTATGAAGATGTTGGCCGGGTAGTAGAAACGAATGAAACAGGCGGCCCCTTAAAGGTTGCGGGCTTTTACACTAATATCACCGAACAAAGAGCTAATGCCCAGCAAGCAAGTGTACTTGGGGAAGCCTTTAGTCAAATTAATGATTGGCTGCTTATTTTAGATAATACACTCATGCCTTTTTCTGCAAACGCCAGTTTTAGCGAAACATTCGCAACACCAGCAAATATTGCTGACTTAACAACGAGAGACTTTATCAACGCGATAGGTCGAACTAAATACTTTGAATATGTAAGTATTTTAAAAACACTCAAACCCAAGCAAAACTGGAAAACAGAAGCCTTTATTCGCACCTTAAAAAATGCTTCGCATCCAGTGCATATTAGTGTCACAGCGGTTGCTAAAGACAGTCAAACGATTAACTATTACGTCATCGTGATTTCTGACTTAACGGAACAAAAACGCGCTGAGGATGAGTTAAGATATTTAGCAAATTACGACTCTTTGACTGGGCTACCAAACCGTACCTTAATGTATGCAAAAATCAATAGCAGCATTAATCGCGCTAAAAAGCACAATAAGTTAGCCGCTTTGTTATTCATTGATTTAGATAAATTTAAACCTGTAAATGACTCATTTGGTCATGCTGTCGGCGACCAACTGTTATGTAATGTAACACAACGAGTTAAACAGATACTGCCACAAAGTGCGCTCGTTGGCCGTCAAAGTGGTGACGAATTTTTAGTGCTTGTTAAAGATTTACAATCTCCTCAAGCATTGAGTGAGCTAGTTAAAAAGCTCACCAAAGAGCTTGCCAATAAAGTAATCATTGATGATTTTTCTATCAATATATCAGCAAGTATCGGCGTAGCACTTTACCCATTCGATGCAAAAACAGCAGATGATCTCATTCGAAATTCAGATATTGCTATGATGCATGCCAAACAATCTGGCAGAAATAACTTTAAATACTTTACTGAGCAAATGAATAACCAGTTAACTAAAAAGTTATTGCTAGAAAATGCGTTAAAAGACGCATTCAAAGACGATATTTTATTCAACAATTATCAACCTATTGTCAATGCAAACACGAAAACCATTAATGGTGCAGAACTTCTAATGCGCTGGAAGACCGTACAAGGTTATGTGTCTCCTGCAGAGTTCATTCCTATTGCCGAAGAAATTGGTTTGATTGATTTAATGACCGAGCAAGCACTTGACCGAGCACTGACAGAGCTAAAACCTATACTGCGTGCCAACCCAAAATTTTACTTGTCTTTGAACTTGTCGCCCACCCATATTCTAAAGTCAAACTTAACTGAACGTTTGCTAATGATCCTCAACAATCATCTAGTTAAACCTATTCAGCTGCGTCTTGAAATCACAGAAAACACGCTACTCGAAGACAAAGACAAAGCATCAAAACAACTGCAAAAACTCAAAAATGCAGGCTTTAAGTTGTTACTTGATGACTTCGGAACTGGTTACTCGTCACTAACCTATTTAAACCAATTCCCGATAGATGTCATAAAAATTGACCAAAGTTTCGTACGTAACATTGGTTCTGATAACAGTAATGAATCAATCATTAAGACCATTCACGCCTTATCCGTGAACCTAGGCTTGTATTGTATCGCCGAAGGTGTTGAAACACTTGAGCAGATTAACTTTTTACGCAATATGGGTTGTGATGATTTACAAGGCTATTACTTTGCAAAGCCAATGGAAGCTGAAGATCTAATCAAAGAAAGTACCATTCAAGCTATTGTAGATCGTTTAAACGAGTTGTAAGCCACTTATTTAAACACTGATAAAGCTCATCTTTGTTTATTGGTTTAGATATAAAGTCATCCATTCCCGCGACCAAGCAACGCTTTTGATCTTCTTCAAACGCATTTGCAGTGATAGCAATAATGACTGCATCACCATAACGTTCAGGGTTTTGTTTTATTTTTTGAGTACATTGGTAACCATCCATATTTGGCATCTGACAATCCATTAGAATGATATCTACATCAGACTTTTCTAAGTGCGCAAGCGCTTCAATACCATCATTAGCTTGATGCAATGAACACGAGGTATCTAACATCATTTTTTTAAGGACAATTTGATTTATAGGATTATCTTCAACAATTAAAACTTGGATCCCTTTTAAATCAGGTTTTTGTACATTTTGGCTTTGCATTACTTTTGCGTCACTTTGCACAATAGGCACTTTAATTGTAAATTCACTACCTTGGCCTTGTTGACTTTCCAGTGATAACGTACCGCTCATCAACTCCACAATACGCTGGCTGATTGTTAAGCCTAAACCCGTTCCACCGTATTTACGGGTAGTTGAAATATCTGCTTGGGTAAATTCATTAAATAGTTTAGCTTGCTGCTCAGCTGAAATACCAATACCGGTATCACGCACTCGAATAACTAAATACGGCTCTTCAATAGTACAGTTTAATGAAATTTCACCAGTTTCTGTAAACTTACCCGCATTACTCAAAATATTATTAACGACTTGGCTAAACCTTAATGGATCTAAACTAATATAATTTGGAATGTCGTCTGCAATAAACAAGCTGAACTTTACTGTCGGCTTAACACTTGTATTGCTAAACACCTTGGCGAGTTGACTAAGCAAAGCTTTGATTTCAACAGCCCGATACTCTAATTTAAGCGCCCCAGCTTCAATTTTTGAAAAGTCTAAAATGTCATTTAAAATCAGCAGTAAATTACTAGCACTTTGATGTATCATCGCCAACTCTTCACGCTCAGTCTCAGGTAAGGTTTGGTTATCTAACAACAGTTGCGTCATCCCTAAAATGCCGTTGAGTGGGGTACGTATTTCATGACTCATATTTGCTAAAAACTGTGACTTAGTTCTATTAGCCTGATTGGCAAGCCTTACCGCTTCAACAAGCTCATTCGTTTTATCATTTACTTGCTGCTCGAGTTTGGCGTTAAAGTCTTGTAATTTATTATTAAGCTGTTCATTTTCGTGATTAGCGTGATGTAAGCGACTAAAGCTCAAGGCAAGCTTATTTGCCAAACTCGAAAACTGAGCCTGCAATCGACTTACTTCTAACCATGTTTCGGGTAAGTGAGCTTTGGTAATTGCATTTTCAGGATCAAACTTATCTATTTGCTCTGCCAACTTTAATATTGGCGTAGTAAGCCAGCGGCTAAGTTGAGTGATGAAAATACTGGTCAGTAAGATAATAAAAATAATCATCACAATAGATTGCCCCCATGCACTGACCGCAACGTCATTTGCATAACGACGATTAAGCATGGTTACAACCAACCAATTATGCTCACTTGAACGCGCCTCACGAGCATAAAATTGTTGCTCATTTTCAATATTAAACATTTTAAAGCGTGTATCATCGGAAAAGGTTGTTAGTTCATCAGTTGTCAGTTGCTGTAGCTCAGTAAAATCATCTAAAGTGCTATAAACAACCTTGTTTGATGCATCAAGTATTAATAACTCACCTTCGTGCGTAAACAAACTTGGTCGCAAGCCAGCAAAATAATCAAACATCAGTGAACCTTCTACAACACCAGAAAACATCCCATCGGTGTATATTGGCGCAGATACAGCCACTATAGGTAAAGAGCCAAATCCCCGGCCTTTAAAGATTGTTGATATGTAGCCGTTGTGATTGTTAGGGGCGTTAATGAAATAGTCTCTATCTGCAACATTGGCGCGAATATTAGATTGCTGTAGGCTGACAGCTAATGACTTAGGATAAAAATGTGTAACATCAGCAAGCGCATCAACGATGATTTGTGTCCTAAAACCAGGGTATAAATGCGCCATGTTTTCGAGGGCAATTTGCTTAGGAACACCACTAGCAATACTTTTTGCAGTTAGAACAACCCCCTTCTTGTGATGATCAAGATGCGCATCAATATTACGTGTGATCTCCTTAGCTTTTTCTTTTAATTGGGCATTTATCTCATACTCAATCCGTGCATAGTGATTGTTGGTTAATACTATTGAGGTCAAAATAACAACTAACACAACGAGTAGGGTAACAACGTAATTTAAAATTTTATAAAGAGACGAGTAATGTTTATGCCAAGAGTAACGGCTGAAAAAGAAACTTAATAAGTCGATAACCGAAAGATAAATCGCGGCATTTAAGCAATATTTAGCCAACGCAATTGCGATAGTTAGAATAGGAAGAGCTAAGAAGAAGTGCCCAAAGGCCCACAATGCAGGTAACCCTAAAGCAAACCAAAACATCATCCCTCTGAGAAAAACCGGCTTTGCTTTAGATAAACAAACTATCTGCAGATAAATTAATTCGAGTGCAAAAACAATGGACGGCCATGCATGACCCCATCGATAAAAGATAAATCCAGTGCTCAAAATAAAGGTGATAACTGCAAATCGCCAGCCTAAAAGCAATAAGCTTAAGATAACGAAAAGCTGACCGAGTAAAAATTCAGAGCTATCTAGAAACCAAATAGGCAGTAAATTAACAACACCTGCGATGCATCCTAAAAGCACCGCAGTCATAAAGTTAAAATATACTGGTTTATTTTTAAGCAAAGGCGCTATTCCACTAATATGTTCTACCTTTAACTTAAAAGAAAAATTAACATTTTACCAATTTAATTAACATGGTGACATTCATGACTTTCTACCTGCAAAACACTTTTTTCGATATTAAAGCGCACACGTAGGAGCGTCTCAATTTTTAAGCGACACGCCTCATCATGCTTTTCAACAGTACAATGGCGCTTTAAGACCACGTGCGCACCAACCACGATGTCTTTGTCATGGCGTACCACTGTAACATTATGAACATTTTGTACATGCTCAACTGAGGCAATACTTTGCTCTATCTCTGATACATCTGGAAGTTTACTTTTGTTTTCCATAAGTCCTTTGATACAGCGGGTAATTACTTTTACTCCCGTGAACAAAACAAAGGAAGCGATCAACATACTTGAGATGATATCGATTTCAGGCCAGCCAGTTAAATGAATTAAAATACCTGCAAAGAAAGTAGAAACTGTAGAGATTAAGTCAAAAAATGAGTGCAAAAATACCGCATACACATTAATACTGGCTTTACGTCCTTTATACAGAACCCATGCAGCAGCACCATGAAATAAGAAGCCAATCGCTGAAATCACAGACATTAAATAGCTATTAATCTGTAAATCATGTCCATCAGAATGGTGTAAAAACCGCTCTCCCCCTTCAAATAAGATGATCACACTAATGCTCAGATACAAAATGCCATTGATTAGGCCCCCTGTCAGTTCAGCACGCTGGTAACCATCGTTATAATTTTTTGCAAAATGAATCGCCATGCTTGAAGCGATCAAAGCAATAAATAAAGAGCTGTTATGAACAAATAAATGCCCAGCATCGGCAAGTACAGCAAGCGAGTTTGAAAAGTAGGCACCGATGATTTGAATAACCATAAACGAGCATGTTATTGCTAAGGCAATTAACAAGCGGCGTCTAGATGCTTGGTGCGTAGTAATATCTGTCATGAAGAAGTGAAAAACCTATTCGCTGTATAAAGAAATGATATAAAGTAGCAATTGTAATACGAGAAGCACTTAAACGCACTAAAAACTTAGGTACTTAGCCCTTTTTGAAAGTTATTTGCGCAATTCATAAGTTAAAAAGAGTTCAACCTACAGAAGAGAGTAAAGCGTTAACAACGAAATGGTTAACACTTATGACAATGACAAATCACACCTTAAATTGGCTCACTAAATCTTTAAGGTGCTGTGCACGCGATAATAAGCTTTGCGTACCACGTTGTTGTTGCTCTGCGTTATCATGAATTTGTGTTGCACTGTCTGAAATATCATGTGCCGACTGATTGATATGTTCAACGACTGTGCCCTGCTCCTCAGTCGCAGCAGCAACTTGATGATTACCTTGACTAATAACTTCAAACTTTTGCTGAATAGATTGCAACGCAGACACTGCAATATGTGTCAGCTCAGTCACCTTTTGACTACTTTGAGTACCTTCAGCTATCGCTTCTTGTGATTGCAATGAAGAACTTTGTAAACGTGATACCTGCTCTCTTATTTCTGATGTCGACTTTTGAGTACGTTGTGCAAGTGAACGCACCTCATCTGCAACAACAGCAAAACCACGCCCCTGTTCACCTGCTCTGGCGGCTTCTATAGCAGCATTGAGCGCCAACAGATTAGTTTGTTCCGAAATAGCATTGATCACTTCAACAACTGAGTTAATTTCTGCAGCCTGATTGGCAAATTCGCCGATACTCTTATCAACCGTGAGCAGAATGTCGTTAAGTTCATTCATAGTTTGAGCGGTCGCAGCCATGCTTTGATTCGTTGCAACGGTTTCTTTTACGGCCTCTTCGGTGTCGTTAGCAGTACGATGGGCGATATCAGACACTTCATTGATCGTTTGTCCCATTTCTGTGATAGCTGTCGCAACTTGATCGGTCTGGGCTCGTTGGTCATCAGTTGCGGTAAATGTCTTGTTTGCAAAACTTGCTAGCTCATCAATGCCTTCACGCATGGCTTGCTCTGTAACACTGATTTCATCAACGAGCTCAGCGACTTTGCCTATAATTGCGTTAAATCCCTTAGCAAGATGACCCAATTCGTTATCAACGCTATCGTCCAAACGCTTTGTTAAGTCACCACCGTGGCCGGCCATACCGAGCAGTTCGTCTCCCACACCGCGTATTTTCTTACTTAACCAATTCGCAAAATACAGAGTCAGTACCAAAAAGATAACAGCAAGCACAACGCTAACAACAATAGATATCCAAACAACCTTATTAATCGCACTGGAAATCTCTTGCTTTGGCTGTATCGCAACTAAGGTCAAACCTGTCCCCTCAATTGGCATAACCCCAGCGTAAACATCTTCACCACTCAGTTCTACTTGCGATAATATAAAACCATCATGTTGGTTTTTCATTAGCTGCTGCAATGTGCTCAATGAACTTACATCTGAAACTGGTTTGCCAATGTAGGCATCATTTGCATGGGCAATAATGCGCTTACTATCGTCAATTAAAAATAAGTAACCTTGCTCGCCTATTTTGCGCGACGTGACAATACTAGAAATATCTGAAATATCATATCCAAGCCCAGCAACACCAAGACGTTGCCCTGCTATTTCAACCAAAGTATTTACATATAGAGTCAGGTGTCCACCTTGTTCACTGACATCTAATGCGAGCGCTTGGCGTTTATCTGAGCGGATGAAATCAAAAAACCAACTGTCTCTTGGCTCACTTTGTGAGATTGATTTAAAAAAGCCATCTTGTGTGTAATAACTCATCGAGTTTTTACTCACCCAAAACACCGATGATGCACCACTCTTTTTTTGTAAATCAGCAAAGTAAGCCATTACGCGTTGATGGATAGGCGAGTTTTTCTCACCTTCGGTCATCCACGTATGCAGAATTTGGTTTCCTGCCAATGATTTTGAAACAGAGATGGGGTAACGCATCTGTGCATCAATTTCAGCAGCAACTTTACCCACAGCATCAGGCAGAAGCTGTTGTTCAGTTTGTTGATAATAAAGCCCTGAAAATTGGCTGGTGTTGATTAAAGCACTAACCACAGTGACAACAAATAGTGCAATTAATACAAAACTAATAAAAATAGTCCGCAGCGATAGATTTCGCATGTGGCAAACCTCATACTTTAATGGTGGATTTTTAGGTTAGAGGCCATCCTTGCGTCTTATTTGCAATTTTAGATAACAAGTCAATGTTAAGCAATTGCAATTTAAGCTTTTATTATTGTTTTAAGTTAAATGACTATCAAACTCAAGCACACCATTAACAGATTCCACGCTGCTTCTCTCCTACTCTAAAAGTCTCACTAAATTAACGCTGATTGTCGTAAATACTTTGACTCTAAGGTTCGGTGATTATTGTTATTTTTTGTTTATATGCTTTAGGTGACATGCCGTACCAGCGATTAAATGCATGATGAAATGCACTAACCTCTGAATAGCCACACAAAAAAGCAATTTCTGTTAGTGATAAGTCTGTTTCGCTTATAAGCGAAGTACTTTTTTGTTGTCGAAGTTTGGTTAATTCTTGACTAAAAGTCGTGCCTTCTTTTGCAAGGCGCCTTTGCAGCGTTTTCTCGCTCACATTTAGTGCGTGCGCCATTACACTGCAACTAACTTGTCCTTGGGTTAAATGCTCTTCCAGTAAAATGCGCAAAATATCTGTGACATTGGTTTGTGTTGTGATTTTAATTTGACCTGACACAACTGACTGGCTTTCTACTAATTCACTAAAAAATAAGCTATGGGTTTTAGCGCCATATTCAATTGGGCAGTTAAAATGTTCATTAATTTCGGCATTAGGCTCTTTACGTTGTAAATAAACTCGACTTGGACACCAGTCCTTTCCCTTTACTGTTCGCGCTATTTTTAAACAAAATGCCATTGGCGCTTCATAGCTAAGTAAGGACATATCGCGTTCACCATCGTTAAAGTTAAATCGCAACTCATACTCGTTACCATGATCAATTAACGACACATTATGGGTATCTCCCATCAGTTTTTGATAGCGTAAAATCAGTCGAAATGCACTCAGCAAATGTGTTGCTTGAATGATGGCCATACCAACGACAGGAATAGCACGCACATTCATATTACTGCCTACATACAACCCCAAATGCGTATCGGGCAATAAAGCCTGTGCTTGTTTCCATAGTGTACTGACATTAGCCTGTGGATACCGTGCTGTTTGACTGCTCAAATCGGCTAACGGAATATTAGCTTGTGCAAATAACTCATTAATCGGCAAACCTTGCCACTTAAATGACTCAGCCATAGCCCTAAGCCACCAGCTTGATAGGGTGCGCATACATGTCCTGCAAAAACAATTCAATGACCCATATTATCAAGTAAAATAATAAATAAAAGCCTATTGTTTACCTGTAATTAACAAAGGAGACAACAATATGGGCACTGTAGCAAGTAAACGCGAGTTCGCGAGCTTTAAAGAGTTTTACCCCTACTACTTACAAGAACACAAAAATAAAGTCTGTCGTCGCTTACATTTCTTTGGCAGTTGGTTAGTTTTGGCAATTTTGTTTGCCGCTATTTATCAACAGCAATATAGCTGGCTAATTCTATGCCCACTTGTGGGTTATGGCTTTGCTTGGGTGGGGCATTTCTTTTTTGAGAAAAATCGCCCAGCGACCTTTACGCACCCATTTTATAGCTTCATAGGCGATTGGGTGATGTTTAAAGACATTATTATTCGTAAAGTGCCATTTTAGGAAGCTATCATGACCATAAAAAACACAGTATCAGAGCAAGAATGGCAAGCCCGTGTTGAGCTTGCTGCCGCATATCGATTGGTTGCATTGTATGGCTGGGATGATTTGATTTTTACCCATATTTCTATGCGTGTACCAGACACTGAAAACGAATTTTTGATCAATCCTTACGGCATGATGTTTCACGAAATCACTGCATCTAGTCTTATCAAGGTAGACCAACAATGTAATAAGCTGCACGACAGTGAATACCCGGTCAATCCTGCGGGATTTAATATTCACAGTTGCATTCATATGGCGCGCAATGATGCCCATTGCGTTATTCATACTCATTCACTGAATGGCACAGCTGTGTCAGCTAATAAAGATGGTTTACTACCAATTTCACAACAGGCTGTCGTGGTGCATTCAGGGTTAAGCTATCACGACTATGAAGGCATTGCGCTAAATCCCGCTGAGCAAGACCGATTAGTTAATGATTTAGGTAGTAACAACTTTTTAATGCTGCGCAATCATGGCCTATTAACAGTAGGTAAAACTGTTGCTGATGCATTTTTATTTATGTACGTATTTGAAGCAGCGTGTGCTGTGCAAACCCGTACGTCACAAAACACCGAGCAACTCGTGCAAGTGCCAAGCGCTATCATTGATGGGATTAAAGGGCAAACAGAAATAGCAACTAAAGGGCTAGGTGGTGCAATCGCATGGCCTGCGTTACTGCGTTTATTGGACAATAAGAGCCCCGGATATGATCAATAAGGATTACCTATGCAAGTAGATATCATGACTAAAGTAGTGCTGCCTTTAGCACTATTTATCATCATGTTTGGCATGGGCTTAGGGCTTAAAAAGAAAGACTTTGGGGCTTTGTTTATCAGCCCCAAAGCGCTCAGTATCGGTCTAAGCTGCCAACTGTTATTACTGCCTTGTGTGGCGTTTCTACTAGCTGTAAGTTTTAACTTACCAGCAGAGCTGGCGATAGGCTTGATTTTAGTAGCCTGTTGTCCTGGAGGAGTGACCTCTAATTTATACACATACTTATTTAAGGGTGATGTTGCCCTTTCAATTAGTTTAACAACAATAGCAACCTTTATATCGCCATTTACACTGCCAATAATTATGCATTTTGCAATGGAAATGTTTAGCGTTCCAGGACACGAATTCCAGTTACCTATCGTAAAAACAATTGTGCAAATGTTAGTCATCACCCTACTACCATTGAGTTTGGGAATGCTGTTTAATCATTATCGCTCACACATAAGTAAAAAACTTGAGCCTCTTACTCGCAGTTTTTCTAGTATTTTTTTAATCGTTATTGTCATTGCAATAATTCATAAAAATTCAGAGCAAATGATTGGCTTCTTCGCCAGTAGCGGTATCGCAACATTCACACTAAACGTGAGTACCTTATTACTTGGACTCTTAATTGCTAAAATGTCGGGGTTATCAAACAAACAACAAATGAGTATTGCCGTAGAGGTTGGCTTGCAAAATGGCACACTGGCGATTTTAATTGCCAGCACTTTAATGAATAACCCTACAATTGCTATTCCAGGGGCAACTTACAGCTTATTTATGTTCGTAACGGGGTATGCTTTTTGTGCTCTATTCAAGTTACAAAATAACAGACAAGCGCTACAACTTATTAAAGACAAGCCATAACAATCACACCTATTTCCGACCAAAAAAAAACAACCTTAAAACTAAAGCATGCCAAGGACTTACTTGGCGCTTTTTACATTTGTAATCGTTCTTGTACATCGGCTTTTTTTGGGTCAATATCTCTGTATGGCTGTTTTTATAGGGACATAGTGTGGCCAAATATAACGATACTCAATTACCAATTCATACCGCCGAGTTAAAGCTAGCGCTCGACAACTTACCTGCGTATGTGTACATCAAAGATGATTACTCACGATATGTTTATGCAAACAAATTAACGTTAAACCTATTAGCATGTAATGAATCAGAGCTGCTTTTTAAAACCGATATGGATCTATTTCCGCAAAGTACTGCAGAAAAACTATTAAACATCGATGCGCGTGTTCTTAGTGGAGAGCGCACTCGTGAAGAAATTGAACTTACTTTATCAAAAGGAGAGAAAAGTATTTTCTGGGAGGTAAAATCCCCCATCTTTTCCGATTCGGATCCTAATAAAGTCATTGGCATATTGGGAATTTCAACCGATATAACCGAACGAAAAGAACTTGAACAACAACTCCTATACGATGCCTCCACAGACCCATTAACCGATTTATTAAACCGACGTTATTTCTTCCTTCGCCTCGCTCTCGCGCTACAATTAAGTAAAAGCAAGCAAACTTACGGTGCTGTTATCTTTATCGACCTCAATAAATTTAAAAAGCTAAATGATATGTATGGCCATAATGTTGGCGACGATTACTTAATAGAAATTTCAAAGCGAATGAAAACCACTATGCGTGATAACGACTGTATAGCGCGTCTAGGAGGAGATGAATTTGTTATTCTTTTAGAAGGACTTGGCCGTGAAGAGCAACATGCAAAAGACAATGCGCGTAGAGTTGCCCATAAGATCCAATCAGCAATAGAGGTCGAATTTAGACACCCTCATGTTACGTATTACGGTTCGGCTAGTGTTGGGGTTACCATGTTTTATGGTAATACCAAAAGTGCTGAAGAAGTCGTTGCTCAAGCTGATCAAAGCATGTATCTCATAAAACACTCTTTTAACAAACGGATTGATTGCTAGCCTATTAGCAAAAAGAGCTTAGCTAGAGATGTGTAATGAATAGCATAAACCATAAACACCACCTCATTAATACAATAAGGTGGTGTTACTCGCTAATTTTTATCTAGTTATAGGCCCAGATGACAGAGTTTTTCATAGTGCCATGTTTTGCTTTTACCCGTTTGTGACTCCAGGCCAACACCGGCATTTTGCTGTAATGAAAAAACGTTAATTTACCAAAGCTTTACATACTTCTTTTTAAAAAATGGGATCTATTAACTGTATTTTTTATATTGCAAAATGATGGCAGCACTTATCCTGTAGTGATAATCTCAATATTTGGTAAAAACATTAACCGTATCTAAGGAAAGTACATGGATCCAGTATCACAAATTCTCGACTTACTTTTGAATGTCGAAACCTTTATTCTTATTTTTGTATTAGTGCTACTAAAAAGCAGCGTTAAATTCGTGCCACAAAACCGCGCTTGGCTTATAGAGCGATTTGGTAAATATCATTCAACCAAAGAAGCGGGCTTAAACTTTATTGTGCCATTTATCGACCGTATTGCAGCAGACCGAAGTTTAAAAGAGCAAGCACAAGATGTGCCTTCTCAGTCAGCTATCACTAAAGATAATATCTCACTTATCGTCGATGGCGTACTGTATTTCCGAGTACTTGATCCTTATAAAGCAACCTATGGTGTTGATGATTATGTATTTGCCGTTACTCAGCTATCGCAAACAACCATGCGTTCAGAGCTTGGTAAAATGGAGCTAGATAAAACCTTTGAAGAACGTGACATGTTAAACACCAACATAGTTAGCGCTATTAACCAAGCTTCTGAGCCATGGGGTATTCAAGTTTTACGTTACGAGATTAAAGACATTGTGCCACCTAATTCTGTAATGGAAGCCATGGAAGCACAAATGAAAGCTGAGCGTGTGAAACGTGCACAAATTTTAGAGTCTGAAGGCGACCGTCAGTCTGCTATCAACGTGGCAGAAGGTAAGAAGCAAGCGCAAGTTCTTGCAGCAGAAGCTGAAAAAGCAGAGCAAATCTTACGCGCTGAAGGTGAAGCTAAAGCGATTATCGCCGTTGCTGAAGCGCAGGCAGATGCACTTCGTAAAGTCGGTGAAGCCGCTGACACTGAACAAGGCCAAAAAGCAATTCAACTAGACCTAGCCACTAAAGCCATTGCCGCTAAAGAAGCGATTGCTCGTGAATCATCTGTGGTATTACTTCCTGAGAGCGGTACCGATGCAAGCTCACTGGTTGCTCAAGGTATGTCTATTATTAATTCTTTAAATAAGAAACAACAAAATTAGGTGAAGCGATGGCGTTTTTAGATACCCATTTAGCCGAAGCATTAATGATTTTAGGTGTTATCGCGCTAATCGTTGAGGTTGCCGTACTGGGGATGAGCACCTACGTATTATTGTTTTTAGGCTTATCTTTATTTGCCAGTGGCTTACTTATGAATATAGAGCTACTTGCAAGTACTTACACCACGGCACTTTGGAGTAATATTGTGTTTACTCTTGGTTTTGCGGTCGTGCTGTGGCGTCCCCTAAAACGCATGCAAGATAAAACAGAGACTCAGCCTGTTCACAGTGACTTTGCTGAACTTACCTTTGTTGTAAATGCAGATGTTGATGACCAAGGTTTAACCACACACCAATATTCGGGCATTCAGTGGCAACTAAAAAGCCACTCCCCCATTGCGGCTGGGAGCACTGTAAAAGTCACCGACAAACAAGTCGGTGTACTTTGGGTTGAAGCTATTTAACTCGCTTAGAGTCAAAACTCTATTTAATTTTGTAACCGTGTTTGTTATGGTTAGTAGCAATCACGGTTATAAGCAAGGTAGCAGTAATGGATAATAACAAGGCACTCGTTGTAGAAGGCGGCGCTATGCGCGGTATTTTCGCCACAGGTGTGCTTGATACGTTTATTAAAGAAAGCTACCAACCTTTCAAGCAATGCTATGGTGTTTCAGCAGGAGCCACCAACATCGCAGCTTATTTATGTGCTCAATATAAACGTAACCATGCGGTGATCACAGATTACTCGTGTCGACCTGAGTTCATTAATTATGTTCGCTTTTTAAAAGGCGGTCACCTGTTTGATTTAGACTGGCTATGGCAAGAAACCATTCGAGATATTCGCCTTGATTTAGACACCTTCGAAAAACAAGCGAGTGAGTTTTATATCGTTGCAACCAATATTAAAACAGGTAATGCTGAGTATTTAAAAGCAACTGCTGAACTTATAGAAGAGCAATTGAAAGCCTCATGTGCACTACCAATTGCATACCGCCAATACCCACAGATCAACAGTATGCAATTAACAGATGGTGGTGTAGCCGATTCTATTCCTATTCGTAAAGCTTACGAAATGGGTAATAAGGAAATTACAGTTATTTTGTCTCAGCCGATTGGCTATCGAAAAAAACCATCGAAAGCACCTTGGCTAGTTAAACGACTTTACAAAGAAACACCCGCGCTTGCTAAGGCATCCATCTTACGAGCAGAAAACTATAATCAAAGCATTGACTTTGTTATGAATCCACCGAGTGACTGTAAAGTTAACATCATCGCTCCTCCTCCTGATTTTGCTGTAGGTCGAACAACAAAGTCTTACGCTAAGTTATCAGCAGGATATGAAATGGGTATTGCGGCAGGAAAACAGTTTTTAAGCAATTTAGCTTAATAGCTAGTCGCGTATAGAAACGAATTTTTGCAATACACACCCCAAATTATTGCAAAAACTTGCTTAAATAATATTCTCTATTAGTTTTAATACTAAGTCCTTACAAACATTCTAATGCTCATGTTAAACAACTATACCGTTCGTACGCGATTAGCCATTTTGGCTTTGTTACCGGTCTGCGTTTTTGTGATTACGTCAATATTTACGATGTCCATTATGTCGAGCATGGTAAAAGGCATCGACAGTCTTTACGACGATAGAGTCATCCCGCTTGAGCAAATAAAAACAGTATCGGACAATTATGCCGTTAGCATTGTCGATTTATTTCATAAATACCGTGCTGAGCAAATTTCAAAAAATGATTTTCTTGCTGCGGTTGAAAACGCAAAGGGTGTTGCCGACAACAAATGGAAAAGCTATTTAGGCACCAAGCTCACCAATGAAGAGCAACGCTTAGTAAATATCGTCGAAAAGAATCTCACTGTGGTAGAAAGCGAACTCAGCAAACTTTTAAATCAAGTTAAAAACAATGAATTAAAAGCAATTCCTAATGAGGTGTTTGTAAAAAGCCTTTACGATGTGTTTGACCCACTCAGCGAAAGCTATCAAGGGTTGATAAACCTTCAAATCAATGAAGCTAATAAGTTTAAACTTGCATCTGAAAAAGATTTTAAACAAGTCACTATAGCCATGAGCGCATCCATCAGTATTTTGATAATCATCTTATTATTTATTGCATTTGTCATTTATCGCTCTATTCATAACCCTCTGTTATCATTAAGTAAAACTATTGGTTCTATCTCTAAAAGTGCTGACCTACGGCTCAGAGCAGAAACTTATGGCAACGATGAAATAGCTCAAGCAGCCACTCATTTCAACGCGATGATGAAGCGAATACACGACCTAGTAAATGATGTAACTAATGCAACATTAACCTTATCTTCAGCAGCAGAGCAAATGAACTCAATTAGTGATCAAGTAGCAAGCACTGCCACTGAGCAAGAGCATCAATCAGCAATGATTGCCACCGCAATTACGCAAATGAGTAGCGCGATTGAGCAAGTGGCCGCAAATGCGCTTTCAACCTCAGAAAAAGCCACCCACACAGATAAAACAGCTAAACTTGGCCAGCAATCAGTACAAGAAAACATTGATGCAATAAACCGCTTATCGCAAATAGTTAATGCAAATACACAACTTATCAATGAGTTAAATACACAAACAACTGATATAAACCAAGTCGTGATGATGATCCAAGGAGTCGCTGAACAAACTAATTTATTAGCTCTTAACGCGGCGATTGAAGCAGCTCGTGCGGGAGAATCAGGTCGTGGTTTTGCAGTTGTGGCTGATGAAGTCAGACAGCTTGCACATAACACCCAAAAAGCGACCGCTAATATCAATGAAATGATTACTAAACTACAAGCAATGGCACAGCAAGCAGTCACCGCCATGGGTAATGCAGATGACAGTGCCAAACAAAGTGTTGAGTACGCTGAGCGCTCTTCACAATTACTCACTGAAATCACTCAAGAAATGGCACTTATTGCCGATATGAACAACCAAGTATCCACCGCAACAGATGAGCAAACGACTGTTGCAAACGAGCTAAGTTGTAATATTAATGAATTTAGTAGCAGTATTTCACTGGTTAGCGAAAGTTCACAACAAAATGCACAAGCCAGCCAAGAATTGGCTTCTTTGGCTTCGCGTTTACAACAGCAGGTGCATGTTTTCAAAGTATAAATGCAGAGACTCAAATAAATGAATAGAACAATATTTATTTTATTGATGGTATTCATTAAACAGAGCTTTGGTCAAGAGCAAATTGTTATTCAACTTGCAAAACCGAGCTATACCGACGCGGTAAAAAATCAATACATCCACGATATTCTCATTAAAAGCTTCGCCGCAATGGGCGTAGACGCTGTATTAATGTACAACGCCAAGCCAATGAATGATAAACGTATTATTGAACAACTTAGTCATAATAAAACAATTACCTTAGCTTGGCTGTCTTTCCCTTATAAGCAACCCACTTCATTAGTTAACACCACAATTCCTTTATACAAGGGTTTGCACGGTAAGCGTTTGCTTATTATTCGTGGTGATGACCAAGCAAAGTTCAGTGCAATAAAAAGCCTTGATCAATTAAAACCATTAATTGCATTACAGCAGCAAAGTTGGTCTGATTATACGGTGCTAAGAGACAATGACTTAACTGTTAATGGCGAGCTTGATTATCCTGGCATGATCAAAGCTCTAGAGACAGGTTTTGCCGATTACTTTCCACGCTCAGTACTGGCTATTGGCACTGAACTCAATAGACTCAAACAGTTCAATTTTATCATTGCACCAGACATTATGCTGCAATATCCCAGCGACTATTACTTTTACTTAAGCAAAGAGAATCAACACATTAGGGATTTGCTAGAACAAGGTATGCAAAAGCTAAAGCAATCAGGTGAACTTGAGCGGCTCTATTTGCAATATTTTGGTGATGTTGAAAAACAATACTCTTTAAATCAACGCCACACCATAACGCTAAAGAACAAGGAGTAAGCATGCTAAAAGCAGTGCTAATTATCATCATGGCATTGGCTATTTTTGCCATGGGTTTTATGGCAGGGGTTTACAGTTTGCCTATTTTAACGGAGCAACCAGCGCCCGATGTTGCTATTTTGAAGCAGCATCAAGATAGAGCTCAGTTTAGTGCCGCGTTTAAGCCAGACCTTAAAGGCTCAGATCGCCTTCATTATGGTGATGGGATGGTCTATCTAACAAATGATGCTATTTCTATGCAAGGTACTTTATCACCTGGACCTGACTATCAACTTTACTTATCGCGCAATTTTGTTGATAACGAAGCTGATTTTTTAGCACAAAAAGGAACCATGCAACGTGTTGCAGGAGTACGTTCATTCAATGGCTTTAAATTAGTTGTGCCACAAGGTATTGATGTCAGCGATTACAATACAGTGGTTATTTGGTGTGAAAGTTTTGAGGAATTTATTACTGCAGCACAGTATCAATAGCTGGATTAATAAAAACAAAGCCGCCTTTGGAGAGGGCGGCTTTAAAGCGGCAGCTATGGGTGTGAGCTGCCTAATCAAGAGTCGCTAATTAAGCTGCATCTTCAGTGCTTTGTACCTCTTCGCTGTGGCGAATTAAGTAATCAAATGCGCCTAAACTGGCCGTTGCACCACTGCCCATTGCAATAATGATTTGCTTGAACGGTGTTGTTGTTGCATCACCTGCCGCGTAAACACCCGGTAATGATGTTGCACCTTTGCTATCAATTTCGATTTCACCAAAGCGAGTTAGTGATAACCCAGAATCTTTTAACCATTCAGTGTTTGGCACCAAGCCGATTTGCACAAAGATACCTGCAAGCTCAAGTGATTTTTCATCGCCAGAGATACGATCAATATAGTTTAAGCCTGTTACTCGTTTACCATCACCAACAACTTCTGTCGTTTGCGCGTTTTTGATAATCGTAATGTTGTTTAAGCTATTTGCTTTACGAATAAGGACTTCATCAGCGCGTAAGGTATCAGCAAACTCAAGCACGGTAACATGCTCAACAATGTTAGCAAGGTCGATTGCAGCTTCAATACCTGAATTACCACCACCGATAACCGCTACCGCTTTGCCTTTAAATAACGGACCATCACAGTGAGGACAGTAAGCAACGCCATGACCGCGATACTCTTTCTCACCCGGTACGTTCATTTCGCGCCAGCGGGCACCGGTTGCTAATACCACTGACTTAGCATTTAAAATCGCACCATTTTCTAGCGTGATTTGATAATTACCTTGCTTAGTAAGTGATGCCGCACGTTGGTTTTGCATAACATCAACGTCGTATTCTTTTACGTGCTCTTCTAGTTGAGCAACTAATTTAGGACCTTCGGTCGCTTTAACTGATATAAAGTTTTCAATTGCTAACGTGTCTGAAACCTGACCACCAAAACGCTCTGCAACCACGCCTGTATTTAAGCCTTTACGTGCTGAATAAATTGCCGCAGAAGCCCCTGCCGGACCACCACCAACAACAAGTACGTCAAATAACTCTTTGTCGTTTAGTGCTTCGGCTTGGCGTGCAGCCGCTTTGGTATCTACTTTATTTAAGATATCAGTCAGATTAACTGCACCTTGACTAAACAGCTCGCCATTTAAATACACCGCTGGCACCGCTAGGATATTGCGCTCATTCACTTCGTCTTGGAACAAAGCACCATCAATCATAGTGGCCGTAATGTTTTCGTTGTGTGCTGCCATTAAGTTGAGTGCTTGCACTACTTGCGGACAGGTTTGACAACTTAATGAAATATACACTTCAAAGTTAAGTGGCCCAGGTAATGATTTAATTTGTTCAATTTCACTCTGTGATGCCTTACTTGGATGACCACCTGTGTGAAGAAGTGCAAGGATCAAGCTGGTGAATTCGTGGCCCATAGGCACACCCGCAAATGTAATTTGCGTGTTGTTAATAGGTGAAGATACCACCATAGACGGACGTCGTACGTCTTGGTTAGGGTTATCTCGCACCGAGAATTTGTCGCTTAACGATGCTAAATCGTTTGCTAAGTTTTTAAGTTCTGTTGATTTATTGCTGTCATCCAAGGCGATAAGCAGCTCAACAGGGCTGGTAATAGAAGCAAAGTGGCTTGTTAATTGGTTTTTGATATTCGTATCTAACATGGCTTAGCCCTTGAGTTCAGAATAAATAATCTAGAAAAATTTTGGGTATAACTGCCCACCACCCGCTAATGTGCTTAATGTGAGTTGTGATGGGCAATTAAGGTTGCATTGGGACAGCAAAGCAAAGCTTTGCTATCATTTAATGCCGTGGCAAATTAGATTTTGCCAACTAGGTCTAATGAAGGAGCAAGTGTCTCTTCACCTGGCTGCCATGATGCAGGACATACTTCACCGTCGTGGTTAGCAATGTACTGTGCAGCTTGTACTTTACGAACTAACTCTTTCGCGCTACGGCCGATACCTAGGTCGTGAGTTTCGATTACTTTGATTTCGCCTTCAGGGTTCATTACGAATGTACCGCGAAGTGCAAGACCTTCATCTTCAATCATCACACCGAAGTTACGTGTAATACGACCTGTTGGGTCACCAATCATTGGGAATTTGATTTTACCAATTGTCTCAGACGTATCGTGCCATGCTTTGTGAGTGAAGTGCGTGTCGGTTGATACTGAGTAAACTTCAACACCCATTTCTTGTAGTTGCTCGTAGTAGTCTGCAACATCACCAAGCTCTGTCGGACATACAAAAGTAAAATCTGCTGGGTAGAAGAAGAAGATTGACCACTTACCTAGCACGTCTTTTTCTGTTAGTTCTACAAAGTCACCATTGTGGTAAGCTGTTGCATTGAATGGTTGTAGTTTTGTGTTAATTAATGAAGTGCTCATAGTATTCCTCATTGATGTATTTAAAAAAGTTTAATTAACGCAGCCTTGCGTCTGCTTGATTAATACAATAGAGGTGTGAGCGATTAAAATAAAATTGATTGTTTAGATTAAATTGATTTGTTTTTTAGATTGAACTACAAATAACCCGTAATAAATATAAAGCCCTCAATAGCTTACTGCAATTAAGGGCTTTGCTTCAGGGAATAAAATTATTTACTAAAGCCGTATAAGCTCTTAGGTTTAATGTAGTTAGGCTCAATTCCTTGCTCTTTTGCAGCTGCTAACATCACTTGCTCAATCCAACCTGCATCCATAATGTTCATATAGTTGCCATCAGGGTCAAAGTTGATGTTAGAACCCATAACCACCATAAAGGTATCTGTCACTTCAGTGTTGTCTTCAGGTACTTGAAATTGATGAATCGAACCGCCTGGCTCAAATAAATAGCTGCCCGCCACTTGTAAATCATCTGGATATTCAGTGTAGTGCCAACTTCCCGCTAACGTATATAAGTGCACAACACCAGTATGAAAATGTTTTGGTAAAACCGTACCTGGTTCAAATAAAACACGCAAAACCCATACTCCATTTTCAGAATCCAGCATCAGTGGGTAGATATGCACGCCCGGTAAGGCGTTTTTGATTAGCTTTTCATCATTGGTATGAATTGTCAGTAAGAAATCTTGATGGTTAATAATATCTGGTAATGCCATATGTGTGCCCTCTTTTCAATTGCTTTCAATAAGTTAACTAGTTGTCTTTAATTTGCTTCTACGGTATTAGTGCGTAGCTCTTCTTTACAAAGCCCTTGCTCATACGCCCACTGCAACGCATGTTGCATACCTTGCTGTAAGGTAAATTCAGGTTGATAGCCAAAAACACGGTGCGCTTTTTCACTACTATATGCCGCACTTTTTCGGCTTAGCATGCGCATAGTTGATGGATTGATATCGGTGGTTTTACCAAAAAGGTGATAACACCACTCTATAAAGCCCGTTAGTTTTAGCACTAAGGACAAGTTCACAACTGTGACGTGCTTTTTCCCTTGTGCTTGCGCTAAATAATTAAAATAAGTTTGATTAGTTACTTGCTCTGGGCCTGATAGATTAAAAATCTCACCATTTGCCCCCTCGCTCATGGCACTTTGATAAATGCCTCTCACTAAATCATCAATATAAACAGGGCCGAACATGCCCTGTGGCACCATAAACGTGCCTTTGGCGATTTCTTGCAATGGGTAAGCTATCCAAGGCTTTGAACCAGGGCCATAAACATCGCCAGGACGAATTATTGTTACATTGAGTTTTTTACTGGCGTGATAGCTTAGCGCTAAATGTTCACTCATCATTTTTGAGTCGTTATAGGCTCGCCCATCAGGTAACAAAGGCGCATCTTCTTTAATATCTGTTTGCCAATTACTGCCATAAATGGCAGTCGACGAAATATGAATAAAACGCCTTACTGTGTTTGCTGCGACCGCTGCATCAAGTAAGTTTTTCGTCCAGCCTACATTCGCCTGCCATGTTTGCTTGTAACTAAACGCATTTGAAACAATTGCCGCAGTATGAATAACCAAATCACAGTCATTCAATAATGAACGCCAGCCAGCAGGCTCATTCAAGTTACCTGCAACAATATTGAATTCTTTAGAGGGCGTTAAATCAACGCCGCATACATCGACTCCATTCGCTTCAAAGTAGCGCGCCAGCGTGCGGCCAATAAAGCCATTACCACCACTTATAAAAACTTTTGAGTAGTTCATTGTGTGTTCCTCTAAGCACGTTAAAGCCTCAATTGCATTTAGCAGGCCATTTGGTTAATACATTGTTAAACTTTAATGACCTTTATTACTTTACTTTTTACGCAAAATTTTTTACTTTTTACGCCAGCGCACTAAAAAAGAGCAAACTATGCCTCGCAAAACACACACACCCGACCTAATTAGAGCATCTGCTTTACATGGCTATGTCGAACTGATTGAAAGTAAATTAGTAAACCCAGATGCACTATTAGAGCGCGTAGGCTTAGACAGAAAACAGCTCATTGAGCCCAATAATTTTGTGCAATATCAGCAGCTCATTGAGTTACTAGAAATCACAGCGAAAGAATTAAACCTGCCCTATTTCGGCCTAGAGCTAGGTCGTTGGCAAAGTCTCAACATCTTAGGTTCGGTTGGTTATTTGATGGGTAACTGCGAGACTCTTGAAATGGCGTTAAAAAACTTAACCAAGTACTATCATATTCATCAAAATAGTGCTGATCTGTTGCTCGAAAGTGGCCAAGACTTTGTAAAACTGTCTTTTTTAGTGCGCAGTAGTTTAAAAGTCGGTGTATATCACGGAGCAGACCTAGCTCTGAGTGTTGGGGTTAATCTTTTAAAACAATTAACCGATGACCAAATAAAACTTCACCGCCTAGAACTGCCTCACAGCTGTGATGCAAACACCAGTGTATACCGCCAAGCCCTTGGTCAAATACCAGTATTTAACTGTGCTCATACCGCATTAGTGTTTGAGAAAAAATACCTAAAGTTGGCCATTAAGAACTCAGATAAGCAGTTGTTTTCTATTCTTAGTCAACAACTTGGACACCCGAACGAGTCTAAACGCGAAAATATTTGTGAACATGTTGAAGTGCTTATAAAACAATATCTACTTCATGAACAATTTGGTGTTAATTTAATCGCTGAAAAGTTGTCAATGAGTGCGCGAAGTCTACAGCGACATTTAGCCCAGTATGACACAACATTTCGCGAACTCGTTGATGAGGTTCGTTGCAATTTAGCTCACCAATATTTAACTGAATCAAGCCTAAGCTTATCAAACATTTCAGATATCTTAAGCTTTTCTAATTACAGCGAATTTACCCGAGCATTCAAACGCTGGTATGGCATGCCACCAAAAGACTATCGTAAGTCACATTGATTATAATGGCGCAAAAAGCTAAAAACAGGTCGTATAAAGTTAATTAATTGGTTAACAATTTATATATATTGACTAGCTAGTTTCGCTAATCAGTGGTCGTGTAATGTTAAGAAGAGTGTTTATTACCGGTAGTAATAGTGGTATTGGGTTCGAATTAGCAAAGCAATATATTCGTCGTGGTGATGATGTTGCGTTATTCGACAAGCAATTTAGCGATATAACAAAGCAAACCTTGTGTAGCCTTGCACACAGCAATCAATATATAGAATTTTTTGCCACCCATATCTGCGATATTGAAGGGTTACAAATCCAAGTAAATAATGCAATTGCCGCTATTGGTAAACCTGAATTGGCAATTTATTGTGACCGTTCGGATGAAGTAACCAACTGTGATCACGCTCTTGCACTACGAAACATTGCCACAGTTATAAGCCCAGAACTAGCGATGAATAGCCACCTTGCATTAATGATTCCTGTTACAAATAAAGCTCAAGTTTCACCAGAACCAAGTGTATTGATACTTGCAAAGGAACTACGCCAAACGTTTAAGCCAAACAAAATTAAACTCAGCTTGATGTGTTTCAACAAAGCACATAACGCCTCAGAAAATGCTGCAGACACAGCTAAGCAAATAGTAAAAAGCTTAGATAAACAAAAACGAATGGTGATCCTTGGCTTACAATCTAAACTAACTTATGTCATGAGCCATTATTTACCTAATTGGGTTATGGACTCTGTAATGGATCGCCTCATCAAACAACAACTAATAAGAACAACACGCTAAGGAACAACCATGAACACACATGATAACCTCACGCAATTGATAGACCAAACATGTCAAACCTATGCAGAACTCCCAGCCTATAATAGTGCGGGTAAAACACTTACTTATTCACAAATCGAACAGCAATCTCGTTACTTAGCTCAGTGGTTTCAACAGCAAAGTAACCTTAAGGTTGGCGACCGAATCGCGATCCAATTGCCTAATATAGTTGACTACCCTGTCGTTACTTATGCTGCATTTCGTGCCGGATTAATCGTTGTTAATACCAATCCGCTTTATACTGCTCGTGAAATGCTTCATCAGTTCAATGACGCAGGCGTAAATGCCATCGTAATACTGGACGCACTAACCGATAAACTAGCCACTATCATTAGTCAAACCTCCATAGAAAAAGTGATTGTTACTTCAGCGGTGGGTGAACCTTCACTGCAACCGGGCCAATTGTCATTACCTGAACTCATTCACCAAGGGGAAAAACTCGCTCCACTTAAACCACACCAAGCAAGCCGTGATGATATTGCCGTTTTGCAATATACGGGGGGAACAACAGGAGTTGCTAAAGCTGCAATGCTTAGTCATGGCAATATCTTAGCTAATGCCGAGCAAATGAATGAACGCTTTGACGAAATTTTAACCCCTGGCCAAGAAACGGGTATTTGTCCACTTCCGCTTTATCATATTTACGCCTTTACGGTGAATATGGTTGGCCTATTCGCAATGGGACAATTTAATGTGCTTATACCAAATCCTCGTGATTTAGATGCCTTAGTAAAGCAAATAGAACCATTTGAAATTAATTACTTTTCAGGCATTAACACCTTATTTATTGGCTTGTGTATGCATCCTGGTTTTAAAGCCCTGAATTTTTCAAACCTAAAAATGACAGTCTCAGGGGGCGCAGCTCTAACACACGCAGCTGCTGATGCATGGATGAGCACCACAGGTTGCACAATCACAGAAGGCTATGGCTTATCAGAAACCTCGCCAGTTGCGACGTTAAACGACTTTAAAAAAGAAGAGATTGGCAGTATTGGCCGCCCATTATCAAACACCACAGTTGAGATTTGGGATGAAAATGATGAACCTGTTGCTGACGGTGAGTCTGGCGAGATAGTTGTTAAAGGCCCACAGGTGATGATGGGTTACTGGCAACGCCAAGATGAAACCGATAAATGCATGAAACGCGGCTTTTTCAAAACCGGAGATGTAGGCCTAAAACTGCCAAGCGGTAACTACAAAATTGTAGATCGTTTAAAAGACATGATTATTGTCTCTGGCTTTAATGTTTACCCTAACGAAGTTGAAAATGTACTTTGTCAGCACCCTGCTATCTGCGAAGCGGCCGTTATTGGTGCAAAAGATGAAAAAACCGGTGAGCGTGTCTGTGCCTACATTACTTTAAAAGAGCAGATTGATGAGCAACAGGTGAGTGACTATTGCCGCGAAAACTTAAGTGCTTATAAAGTACCTAAATCAATCATTTTTATGGAACAATTGCCTAAATCGACGGTTGGCAAAATTCTACGTCGAGAATTACGCCAATAATAAAGCGATCGTTTTAGCCGCCTAACTGGTATAAAATAACTACGAGTTATTTTATACCAGTTAGGCGGCTTTAAGGTCATTATGGAAAAGTTTATTAATCACATTCAACTTGGTTACTTAGGTTTACTACCGTTTTTAGGCTGCGTAGGCTGGCCACTTATTGCAGGAAGTAATGCCGTCAACTTAGACTTTTTCACTTTTTATAGCATCGCTATTTTAGCCTTTATGGCTGGTAACTTATGGCATGCAGGCCAGCAAACGCATGCTGATGCTATAAAAGCGATTATTCCTATCTTACCTATTGGGTTTTTAAGTTTTCTGCCAACACCATGGGCTTTAGGTTGGTTAGCAGCAAGTTTTTGGCTTGTATTATTATTCGAGAAAACTTCACCGCAGTGGCAAAATTACCATGTTGATTACCAGAAAATGCGATTTGTTTTAACCTCAGTCGTTTTTGTTTGTCACATCTTTGTAATTGGCATCAGCATCTATCCTGAGTAGCCCTTTAGCCCGGTTTGCGGTAACATCCGCGGCTCAGTTTCTTAAGGACTTGCTATGATAGATCAATTGCGCGCCAAACTAGACCTACTCGGCGAAAATTACGTTGAAAAAGGCGCTCACTTTAAAATTAAAGTGATTCCCTTTTTTTGTGCTATCCACATTAAAAAAGATCACAAAAACCAAGGTACTTTAAAGATATATTCTAATCAGTTGATTGAAATATTTTTAGCCACCATGTTTTTGCTTTTCGGTTTAATGCTCTTTGACACCGACGCAGGGTTTACGCACGGTCCTATTCATATCGTTATTGCCGTTTTGATTAGCTTTAACTTGATCTTTAAACAAATTGCCATTGAAGGGCTAAAAACTCGTTTAGCGCTTTGCCCAAAAAATGCAGTTGAAACAGCGCCAGAACAAGGCAAATAACGACATGTTTTTAGACCCAAGTTGGCGCATTTTGACGGTAGGCGATGGTGATTTGTCATTTTCGCACGCCATAGCTCGTCATATAAAACCAACCAAGCTTGTTGCTTCGACTTATGATGATGCAAACACTATTGAGCAAAAATATGCCGACAATGCACTAACCGCATTGCAACAACTAAATGTAACTACACTCACTGAATTTGATGTAACAAAGCCAGACTCGTGGCTGCACTTAGTCGATGCACGTTTCGATGTAGTTATTTTTCAATTTCCACTTATACCCGCATTTAAAGGTGAGGCAGCATTTAAAGCAAATACCCAACAAGGTGGTATGAATGTTTTAAACCGTGCCTTGTTGCATCGCTATCTAGACTACGCAAGCCAATTTGCATTAGATAAAAACGGCCCGATGCTGTGTTACATCACCTCTAAAGATGTAAAACCGTATCGCGAATGGAATATTGAAGGCAGCTTAAATAAGGGGCTAAACTGCCATTATTTAGGCCAAATGCCATTCGATATTAATTTATTCCCAGGCTATAAAATTCGCAATGTTGACCGTGATAAACATGTAAAAGACACCAGTGGCATTACCTATGTATTTAGCGAAAAAACTGACAACAACATTACTACTAAGCTGACTTTACCCGCTTATTTAGGTGATAAGCACTGTGCATTATGTCGCGTTGGCCCTTATATGGCTCAAGAAGACGAAGACAAACATTTGTTAAGCAAAAAGCACAAACAGATGGAAAAATTTGAACAGGATTGGCAAGCATGGCTTGCACAAAACAACGAGGAGTAACCATGAACTTTGTGATTGTAGGTACCAATTTTATAAGCGACACGCTTTTGAGCGCAGCCAAACAAATTGAACAATTCTCCTTGTATGGCGTTTGCTCTCGAGAGCAGCAAACAGGTGAGTCTTTCCTTGCAAAGCACGACATGACAGACGCTAAAGTGTTTACCAATATTGAACAAGTATGCCAAGACCCTCTGGTCGATGCCGTCTACATTGCGGCACCAAATAGCTTACACAAAGACTATGCTGTTATGTGTTTAAAAGCGGGTAAACACGTTTTAGGTGAAAAGCCTTCGGCAGCAAACAGCGTAGAGCTTGAGCTGATTATCGAAGCAGCTAAAGAAAATCAACGCTTATACATGGAAGCGATGATGACCACGCATTTACCAAACTTTGCGCGCTTAAAAAATGCTCTTACTAAAATTGGCGTACCTCGCAAATATATTGGTCAATATAGTCAGTACTCATCACGTTACGATAAGTATAAAAATGGTGAGCGCCCAAATACCTTTTTACCGGAGCTTGCTAACGGAGCATTAGTCGATTTAGGTATTTATCCGCTGTATATTTTACTCGCTTTATGGGGCGCGCCTCAGAGTGTGAAAGCCAGTGGTGTGTTACTTGAAACCGGTGTTGATGGCGCCGGCGATGTATTATTAAATTATGCCGATAAACAAGCAGTAATAAGCTACTCTAAAATCTCACAAGGCGATAATTTTACTGAAATTCAAGGTGAAAAAGGCCGTATTCGTATCGAAGCTGTCTCTTTATTAAAGCGTATGCAATATATTGGTAACGATGGCACGGTCGAAGAACTCTCTGAGCCATTTGATGAACACTTTATGCGCCATGAAGTAAGCCACTTTATTCAAGCGGCCAATGCAGGACAAATTGAGTCATCAGTTAATACCCATGCACTTTCAAAGCAAGTCATGGCAGTGCTTGATGAAGCGCGAAGTCAGCTTGGTGTTGTCTATCCTGCAGATAAAAGCTAATAGCGTTTAAGGGCAACTATTCTAGTTGCCCTAACAAACTCAAAATTCCATTCTTAGTAATATCCCTTGCATGCATAGCAACACTAACACTCGCTTGCTGAACAATATCTAGAGATACTTTTTCTGCCATTACTTTTGCAAAATCAGTATCTTCAATTCGCTGATTTGCTGAGCTTAGCATCGACGATTGATTAGATTGATTGCGCATAGTTGACTCAATAGCGTTCATTTTTGCACCGATTTCAGCTCTAAATCCACCGATACGCGACAATGCAGTGTCAATTCTGGCAATTGCATTTTGAGCCAAGTCTTCGCTGCTTATAGTAATGCCGTCAATCGTTAAAGAGCCAGCACTGGCATCGATATCTTCAAATATAATATAACCATCTTCACCGACCGCTTGGTCTGTTGATGTTACCATCATTGGACCATCACTTGATTCAGCAGATGATGAATTTAAACTCCCCAAAGAATCCCAACTGGCAGTAATTCGAAACATCCCCGAGCCAATCACAGTAAGAAGCAGCGGCTCGGTTACATTATCAATGAATATTTCTTCATTTGAACTTCCTGAGCTTGGGTTACCATTCCCCGAGTAGGTAAAGTTCATTCCGTTAATTGTTTGACTATTTACAGCTGGGAAATTAAAACCTCCCCCCGTAAATAAATTGCCATTGCTATATGTTTCTGTTCCTTGGTAACCATTTGCTGGAGTAAATAGATTTGCTTCAATTCTAGATTGCACAGACGATAAATCTTGCCCCACTAAATGCTCGCCAGTTTGGGTAAATAGATTTAAATCATCATTCGCACCATTATCATTTATTTGAATTCTAACGTTCGTTGAACCTGCAGGTATTAGGCCTAAAGAAACATCCCCTGATCTCATTCCTTGCTGAACATTATTAGAAAACACCTCATTCAATACAGGTACATTATCTAAATTCGTCTCTTGCTCAGGCTTAGACATTAATGGTTTTTTACCAAAAATTTCTGTATTGGCTACAACGCTGTTTATATGATCTCGTAACTGTGAAAACTCTTCATTTAACGCTTCCCTATCGATATCTGTATTTGAGCCATTTGCGGCTTGAAGGGCTAAAGTTCGCATGCGTTGAAGCGAGTCTGTTAGCTCGGATAACCCAGCATCTGCCACTTGCCCATAGCTGATCCCATCTTGTAAATTTCTAAGCGTTTGCTGCTTTACTGCTATTTGCGTTGTTAATCTATGGCTTATTTGTAGGCCTGCAGCGTCATCTTTAGCAGAGTTTATACGCTTTCCAGAAGCTAACTTCTCATAGGTTGAGGTGATAGATTGCGTATTTTGCAGTAAATTTGGCGTTCGTAGTCGTGGCGAATTGATCGTCAACATTTTGTCTTCCTTGGCAAAAAGGCTAGACACAGCAAAACTCATACCATTTTATTAATAATTAAGACTTTTAACTTTCCTTAAATTAACCTTTTTAATAAATAATCATTTGTAACAATATTTTTTGCGGTTGAAGGTTATTGCACTATGTTTAAATCATGCATTATTTAATTTGTGAGAATTAGCCTTGTCTATACGATTTTTATTAAGAGCGGTTTTTGCGGCTACCATTACCCTTGCAACCGGCCTACTCCTCATAATTTTATTTCTACAATCAGGACAAGAAGAAAGTATGGAGTCGGCGCAACAGCGTTATGAGCTAAGCCACCTTGCTAAGTTTTCATCTTCAAATTCGATTCACCTTACAGAACTTGCTCGTCAACATGTTGTAACCTTAGACCCTCGCTATAAAGTGGAATACCAAAATCTTGTTGATCAAATTCAAGGAAAAGCTGCTTGGCTTAATGGCGAAAAGAAAAGTTATGTACAGCGCTTAAGAGCTTTTAATGTGGCTGCTGATGATTTAGCTCTCTTGCAAAAATCCAACGATTTATCACTCAAACTAGTCGAAACAGAAGAACAAGCATTTAGCTTAGTCAGTGATTTGCTTGGTCGTGATACAAATAACTTAACCGTAAGCGAACATGAAAGATGGGTGCAAGCTATCGAGCTTTTAACCAACGCGGCTTACATGGCAGAAGTTGAGAAAATTCAGCAACCCGTGAAAGCATTTTTAAGTTCAATTGAGAAAAAAAGTGCCACAGAAGTAAAAAGTAATCATGACCGTGTGGTCACCTTAAGTTTAACTAGCACCGTTTTAGTGCTGACCATTATAGCTACCTTGATAGTGTGTTACTGGCAATTAGAGAAAAAAGTGATTAAAGCAACCCATGCCTTAATTGATGAAGCTAAGCGTATATCTGAAGGTGATTTATCTTGTTATATTGACCATAAAGCTGATGACGAAATAGGTCAGCTTGCGAGCACCTTTAACGTTATGGTTGATAAGCTTTCCCAGCTTCTTAAAGAAATTCATGATCATTCAGAGCAGGCCCAAGTAGCAGCAAAAAGCCTCGATGAAATTTCACGACAGGCCAAAACGTTGAATGATATTCAAAGCCAAGCAATTGAAGTGATTTCAAGCTCTGTCTATGAAAACTCAACGGCCGTTAAAGAAGTTTCACAAAACTGTGCAGAAGCAGCAAACAGTGCGACCTCTGCCAATCAAAAAACCAAAGAAGGTTTGCAAGTTGTACAACAAGGAGTGAGCTCTGTTGAATCAGTGGCCGATACCTTAACCAAATCACTAACAGACCTTAACCAACTGGAAGTCTCAGTGAATGAAGTAACTGCTATTTTAAGTGTTATAAGTAACATTGCTGAACAAACTAATTTACTGGCACTTAATGCCGCAATCGAAGCTGCAAGAGCCGGTGAACAAGGGCGAGGGTTTGCAGTTGTTGCTGACGAAGTAAGAACTTTGGCTAGTCGTACGCAAAGCTCCACTCTTGAGATCCAAGATAAAATTAACTCGTTACAAACGGCAACCAATGCTGTGACGCAAAGGATCCGCGCAAGTGATACGCAAATAAAAGAGGCGGTGGTAAATTCAGAAAAAGTGGGCCATATGCTAGATGAAATTAGCGTGCAAGCAAAAGCTATTTCGGATGCTAATATGACCATTGCTTCTGCATCTGAGCAGCAATCTCAAGTGACCGAAGAAATAGCCCAACGCTTAAACGAAGTACAAGACACCAGCCGAAAATCACAGCAACAAACGCAAAGCATATCGGATTCATCGAGTAAACTGGCTAGCTTGGCAAATAATTTAAACAAGCAGATAAATCGTTTTAAATTGAGCTAATTAAAAGATAAATTATGCTGGCTTTAATTAACTTAAAGGCAGCATAATCCAATCTAATTTAGACTACATTTTCCGCAACTTGACGTGTTCCGTTACGCACACAACAGCTTTATCGATAATCCATGTCCATTTAACGAAAAACATTTCTTATCCCACAAAACATCAGTAAAATCGCCGCAAACTTAAGCTCTTAATAATTCATAAGGACAGTGATGCAACGCACCATCCCACCGTTTTTTGTTGCTGTTATTTGCGTACTTCTTGCAATGGTTACCATTCAATCGGGAGCCTCTGTTGCAAAGCAATTATTTCCTGTAATAGGCCCTGAGGGAACCACTGCCCTACGCTTGGGTTTTTCAGCTGCCATTTTGTGCCTTGTGTTTAAACCTTGGCGCGCTCTTCCGCCAATGGGTCAACGCATGCCAATAATCATCTATGGCCTGAGCTTAGGTGGTATGAACATTCTATTTTATTACGCAATTGAGCGTATCCCTTTAGGAATAGGTGTTGCGCTGGAGTTTACTGGTCCCCTTGCAGTTGCTTTACTTTCGTCACGTAAAAAGCGCGATTTATTCTGGGTAGCCTGTGCCATTGCAGGCATTATTTTATTATTACCTGATATGAAAGGCGAAGACAGCCTCGACCCCGTGGGTGTGATTCTAGCCCTTGCGGCTGGTGCCTGTTGGGCGTTTTATATTTTGTTCGGCAAAAAAACAGGTAACCAAGGCTCTGGCGGGATGACGGTTGCTATGGGGATGAGCGTTGCTGCGATTGTACTTGTGCCTTATGGCGCAGCTTCACAAGGCGCAGCACTCTTGAGCTGGGAAGTTCTGCCGCTTGGTATTTTAGTCGCCATCATGTCAAGTGCGCTGCCATACACTTTAGAGATGGTTGCGCTGCGCAATATGCCAGCACAAGGCTTTAGCATCATGATGAGCCTAGAACCTGCCATTGCTGCACTTGCTGGATTTATTATTTTAGCTGAGTTGCTTAGTGTATGGCAGTGGTTAGCGATTTTATTGGTTATCACGGCTTCTGTTGGCAGCTCAATGTCTCACTCATCGGAGCAGGATCAGAAAAGTCAGAAATGTGATTGATTGACTCTAAAAGAGCCTGTTTTTAATAGTAAAGGATTAATTTCAAGACTTAAAAACAGCTTTTCTCGGCATTCGTAAAGTTACTGTTCTCACTATAATGCTCATTATTAATACAAGGCTCACCTTTTTGCTTTGTATCCTAATGTACTAACTAGTGGAATATACGAATGTCTAAGAAAAATAACTTGTTATTATCGACCCTTGTTGTTGCTGGTGTTATGACAGCAAGCAATGCAACTGCAAATAGCTGTCAGGGCGAGTTGTTTGCGATGAATTCAGGCCGAGGCGAACTTGGCATTATGTTTAGCCTAGACGAACAAAATAAAACAGCTAAAGCCGATTCAATCGCTAAATTTAGTTCATCGGCTATTGCTTATGATGAAACAACAAACCGAACTTATTATGTTTCATCACCTATTCCACTAGAGTACAAAGTTGATACCTCTCACCTTAATATTAGTGAAGAGCAATCATCACAGTTGCCAATCCAAGGCGAAAAGTTTAAATATAGTCGTTTAGCGTATTTAGACCATGCTACAGGTGAGCATGTTTCTGTTGGCAGAACGAGTTCTGTTATTGGTTTAACCTATGATCCTCAAACTGACTCATTAATTGCAGTTAGTTATTCTAAGCTACTAAAAATTGATAAAAATACAGGTAGTACAACTGAGCTTGCAGACTTTAGTGATGTTGAAGGCTTAAGCCGAGCTGATTTAGTTATCAAAAATGGCGAACTTTTCCTGATCACTGCGACATCGGTTTACAGTGTTGATCAAAGCAATTATCAATACACAAAGCTTGCTGAACACAACTTAGTAAATGTTGGTGGTGCAACACTGAGTCAAAAAGGTGACATTATCATCAGTCGCTCAGTTATCAATGACCATGGTGACAAAAACGAATCAAAACTTTATAAATTAAGCCCATACACGGGTAAATCATGTTTTGTTGCAAGTTTGCCTGTACGTATCAATGATTTAACGACTAATACGCAAAATACGACGGAATGTTACACCCAAGCGCCTTGTTTAATCGAGAACGAAGGTATCGCTTATTATTCAGAAAAAGTGATGGACCAACTGGGTGCCAAATGGAAGTCATTCGACTTTGCTGACCAATATTTTACAGCACCGGCTATCTTCACATCGGCGCCTACTAATAATGATCCTAATGGTGGAGCGCTAAGATTAACCAATGTAAGCGACAATAGCTATGCTGTCTCATTTCAAAAATGGCAATACATCAAAGATGCGCATAAAGATGTTGAGTCGTTTGACTTTCTAGCAATGGATGAAGGCCGTTACACTATGAATGATGGCACTATTGTTGAGGTTGGCAGCTTTATGTTAAGTGGCACGAGAGAATATAAAGCTGTTGAGTTCAAAGACTCATTTGCAAAACAGCCATATTTGTTTTTACAAGTACAGACTTTCAATGGAAGCCATACCGTTTATACGCGCGCTGCTAACCTAACGAGCACTGGATTTGATGCAGCATTTTACGAGCAAGAAAGCTTGAATGAAGGACACTTTGCTGAGCGTGTTTCGTACCTTGCTATTTTACCTGGCTCTGGTACATCTGGAACGTTAGAGACTGTTGCAGGCTACAAAGAATACAGTCTTCACGAAGCTAATATCGATCATAGTGGTGGCCAGATTGGTAATCACTTCTATATGCTTCAAGAAGAGCAATCTCTTGATTCAGAAGTCCTTCACTCTAGAGAGCGTGTGGTTGTAATGGATATTGAAGAGGTAAGTCTTGCCCAAACTGTAACGCTAATAGGTCATGATACGTATTCTCTGCGAAGAAAGTAAAATACCCCGAATTTAAGGCGCCAACTGGCGCCTTTTTTGTGTTTACTTCATTTGAATTTCATTAATTGGCATTAAAGCTTAATTATTTTTAAAAATAACACCTTTCACTACTAGCTTTAAAATTAGCTTATTTATAGCTTTATAGGCGTCCCAGCTAAAGCAATCGAGGTTCAATTGCAGAAGAGCAACTAAGCAACAAATTTTTGCCTAATATCACTCAGGTTTAATTACCTAAAAACCTTTCTCTTAATTAGCCGAATTAATATAAGCACCTCAAAAGCATTTCAAAAAACTAATTTTTAAACTTATTTGTATTAACATATCACCATTTGCGATAAATGGTGATGATAGTTATTATCATTTGTGATAACTTACCCACAAATAGTTTCCTTATCAAACACAAAAACCCTAAAAACCAGCTAAATAACACGCGGAGATAAAAATGAAATTCACTCAGTTGCCTGTTGCAACCGCTATTCTTTGTGCACTTTACCCTCAAATCAGTTTTGCGGAGCAAACAGCTGACGTAGAGGCAAAGCTCGAAAAAATCGAAATTGTTGGCATACGTCAAAACCGTATTAGTGAAGGCGCAACAGGCTTAGCATTAGAAATTGATGAAACGCCGCAATCAATCAGTGTGATCTCTGCTGAGCAGCTAAAAAATTATTCCGCTTTTAACATTAATGATGCTTTACGCTTAGCCCCGGGTATCAATGTTGAAGAATGGGAAACGAACCGTACCAACTATACATCGCGTGGTTTTGAAATTAAGAATACACAAATCGATGGAGTTGGCTTACCGAATGACTGGGGGATCGTTACCGGCGCAATGGAAGCATATGGCTACGAAAAAATTGAAGTTATTCGTGGTGCCAATGGCTTACTCACTGGTGTAGGTAATGCATCGGGTACGCTTAACTATGTACGCAAACGCCCTAAAAACGAAAACGGCGGCGAAATCGGTGTCTCTGTTGGCTCATGGGATTTTAAACGTTTACAAGCCGACTACTCACTTTTATTAACCGAATCAGGTAGTTGGGCTGCTCGTTTTGTTGCTGCCGCAGAAGGTAAAGAATCATATCTGGATGGCCTTGAGAACAATCGCGAGTTTTTCTCTGCAGTGGTAGATGGTCAGCTTACTGATAACTCAACGGTTACTTTAGGTTACTCATATCAAGACGCAGATACCGATGGCAATACTTGGGGCGGCCTTGTTTATAACTACACAGATGGTACGCAAGCTAAATGGGATGTCAGCGACACAACCACCCAAGAGTGGACAATGTGGGACACCATTAACACCTCTGCATTTGTTGAATACAACTATGTTTTTGCAAACGCATGGCAGCTTCAAGCGAGCTACAACTTCCGTGGTTTTGAAGAGCAAGACAAACTATTTTATGCCAGTGGCAGCATTGATAAAGACACCAATCTTGGCCTAAGTGGTTGGCCGGGTCGTTATGATAGCGAAGTGGATGCTGATTTATTTGAAATCAAAGCATTTGGTGCCTTTGAATTGTTTGGAAAAGAGCACCAAGCAAGCTTTGGGGTAAGCCACGCTAAAAGTGATGATGTGATGTATCAACACCCGTTTGATTTTGCAAATACACCGGCTTATGGACCAACGCCTGCGTTCCCATACGATTTAGATGCGATCCCAGAACCTGATTGGTTAACACCGGTTCTGTATTCAGATATTGAACAAAAGCTAACCCGTTACTTTGGCTCGGCTCAGTTAAATATTACTGATAAATTATTTACCGTGGTTGGTTTTAACGCTATTGAGTTTGAACGCTCAGGCATGAATGCTGGTGCATCTATCGATAATGATGAGAGCGAGACAAGCCCATATATCGGTTTTACCTATAAGTTAAACGACGATTTAAACTTATATGCCAGCTACTCAGATATTTATCAGCCACAAGAACAAGCTGATTACAACGGCCAATATTTAGCACCGACCAAAGGCACTAACTTTGAAACCGGTGTTAAGGCTTCTTGGTTTGATGATGCCCTTATGACAACATTTGCCTACTTTACTGCTGAGCAAGATAACTTTGCGCAATACGCGGGCCTCACTGAAGATGGTATTTATTACTATGAAGGCGTGTCTATTGAGTCAGAAGGCTATGAATTTGAAGTCACTGGTAAAATCACCGACGCTATGAATATCGTTGCATCTTATACACATATTGATGTAACTGATGAAAATGGTGATGACACTAATAAATGGGCACCTCGCGATGTTGTCGGTGTAACAGTGGATTATGCACTAACAGATGCAGTGGTGGTTGGTTTAAATGGCCGTTGGCAATCTAAAATCGAAAGCACTGATTACAATGTTAAACAAGGTAGCTACGCCCTACTAAACGCCTTCGCACGTTGGAATATTAATGACCAAGTTGCAGTACAGGCAAACGTTAATAATATTACTGATGAGCAGTACATCAATAGCTTACAAACCGTGGGTTATTATGGCGCGCCAACAAACGGTAGCCTCACTCTGACCTATAAGTTCTAAACCCTGCTTAGAAAAAAGTGTCGCCCGTTTGGGCGACACACATCTATTAATTAGGGCAATTACCTAATTCATAATACCCAGCACTGGTTTGCGCTAAGGTACTAGTACTTCATCACACAAGTTCTGACTAGTTGAGGGCACCATAAGCCCTCTCAAGTTTTTCACGAGCTGATTCAA
>NZ_JBPNYQ010000021.1:0-73803 GCF_051235485.1 Pseudoalteromonas nanhaiensis
GCTGGTTTAGCGCCAAATGAATCAGAGGTTAGATACCAAGATTCTAAAACTGTGGCCAAAATTAGTTGACCACTACAGTGTGCATGAGATTCTGACAGAAGAAATGCTTCAAAAGCTAAAGAATGAACCTGAATTGATGCTTCATCGCAAGCAAACTGTTGAGCACCCCTTTGGCACAATTAAACTCTGGATGGGAGCTACCCACTTACTAACACGAGGTTTAAAAAGCGTGGGGACAGAAATAAGTCTTCATGTCCTAGCTTACAACTTCAGAAGAATGATAACAATTATGGGAGTTAACGGCCTAAGTAAAGCAATTAGAGTAGCGTTGCCATAGCAGTTTCGCTCGCGCGGAGAAAATTGCGATACTGAGAAAAAATCGATCGCAACCATCTTAAATGGTTTCAAACTAAGAACATACCCAAGACAATTTATTAAAAATTAGTTTTCACACAGTCTGGGCACAGAGCCGACCTTCGGCTCTAACTCGTTTTTGTCCAGAGACGCTTTACAGTGATAGTCCGCATCTGGAACAAACCGGCTATTCACAGTCAGGCTTGATTCAACGCTAAAGTTCAAATATGGCAGATCAATTTAAGGTTTATTCAATTTTAACTTACTCAGATTAACACTACTAAAGTAAATAATAAATCTTTAGCGCATTTATTATTCTTAGGCCGTGTAGCCATATTTTAGTCCATAAATCACACCTCTTATTAGCTCTCGCCCTCTTATTTTATCTATCATTCTAAGTGGAGGTTGGCCTTCAAAGTTGAGATGAGGTGTATTTAGCCAGTGATTCCAATTATCGATATTCCCGAAGTAGTTTAAACCAAATTCACTCAATTTAGTGATTTCTATAGCATTCTCACTAGCTTTTTTGTTTAATAGCTTAGTGGACTTGCGGAGCAAGCTAGATTTTTTCACACCTATAATTTTTGCTACTAAATCTAGCTCCCATTTTAATAATTTAGAGATAGCTTGTAAAACCTCTGTATTAACACCATTTTCTACATAGTTGATTTCTTCAAGTGGACTCGAATATTTGGACAGCTTACCGTTGGTAACAACATAGAGAAAGTCGAGCTGGAAAGTTGATTTTGACATTACAATTCTAATTTTAATGTGGCGATAATAAAGCTTAGCCGAAAAACACAGCTAATTACGAATATTAAGTTCAATTATTGTATAAGCTTTTCCAGTATTTCTTTAAGACCCTCACCAGATAATGTCTCGTCTCTTTTAATCACAGATTTGCTAACTAAAGCTCCGTCTTCATCAAAAGCTAGAGGCGTCAGTTTAGCGCTAAGGAAATCCTTAATAACTTCTCTTTCATAGTCTGAGAGCTCTTTGTTGTTGCCTTGGTAGGTCAACAGATCGTCATTGTTTGCTTCATAAGCTATCTGTGACTGACTAACGGAGGGGAGTGCTTTCACATCTTTTAATATCGTAACTTGGTTTCTCAAGCTTCTTAATTCACCGTACATTAGGCTGAATTTATGACGAAGTGCAATATCAGGGATTTTGGCTAGATCTTCTTCATCAACAAGGCTAAGTGCTGTCTCAGTATCTACATTTTTTACTCTGCTTTTCTTCTCAGAATGCACAAGCTCAGAATGTTTCATCCACTCTTCAATTAACTCTTTGTAAGGGTTTCCGCCCTCTCTATCGTTATAAATAGTTCTTTTAGAAAGCTTAACCCCTTCCTCTGCAATGTATCTAACAACATTTGCTACAGAGACTACAGTGTTTTCTGAAATCTTCTCACAAGCATTGTGTATTCTTGCAAGCTTTGTTCTGACAGATGCGGTTTTGGCTTTTTCCTGCAACGTAGAGAAAACACTATCCACTCGTTTCTTACTAATACTATTATTCGTCATCTTTAATGCTGCCTAGTAAATTATTCGATTCTTTAAGTGGTGAGATTAACTTCTCTTGATGTATGCCAAGCTCTTGAATGCTAACGGCTCCTGCGTGAAGGTTTTTCAATTCTGTATCCGAAAGCTTGGTTAATAAGTGTTCAGAAGCGGCATCTAGAGCCAACTTTTTTTCTTCAGCAGACATTGGAGCAAGACTCAACGGCACGAGTCCTGAGTTGGCGTAAATCTGATCAACGAAATGATTTCGCTCTAATTCAACCCTTGAGTCTTCAAATTGCGGATAAAGTCTTGATGCAACAACCAAAAGGTGTTGAGAAGCAAATTTACTTGTTTCTACACAAGCAGAGTCATGCTCTTCTTTAGGTGTTACAGCTACAGAACCGAGGTTATCTTGGTGATTATGGCTTTCTATCCCAAGCATATTTTTGGTTCCATTATATATTTTATAAGCAGCATGAGCGCTATAAATTGTGTCATTTAATGTTTCTGATTTTTCTTCAATAATAAAATCTAGACTTTTAATTTCATCTACCAAAGTAACTGGAATCAAGTGTTGTTGTTGCTTTTTAATGAATTCATACCTCTCTTTAGAAAGAGCCTTTCTGCGCACCCTCAAGTCATCCAAATTAACTGATAGATGATTTATTGCTTCAAACAGTCTATTTGTATGAAGCCAAAGCTCTATAGTCCACTCCTTTCCAGTGACGAAGTGACGACACATAACACAGTTTTCTTTACCGCCCCGTACAGGCCCGTATTTTGCTTTTGTGGTTTTGGTGGCTTTTTTAATTTCTTCTCCACCATCGTGACACCTTGTGCCAGCGTATGGGCAAACACCATAGGAATTAGCAGATAAAAATGCTGCATCTACATTTGACAGTAATTGTGCAATAGCAGCATCATTATTGGCATGTAAATATCGCTTAGCATCTTCAAAAGCTGCATCTTTTAGCCATTCTCTCAAGCCTTGTTTAGCTTGAGTCTCTATTTTTTTTCTTGCTCCATTTAATACTTCAGTCACTTTTCTATCAGAGTAAACAATGTAATGAAGCGTCATTAGAATTGATGCGTGACCAGCGATAATTTTACTTAATACTTCAATAGGTACTCCATTTTCCGCCATAGCGGTCAAGCCAGCCACTCTTAAGCCATGTGGTGAGTAAATTGCACGCTCAGGTTGTCCTGTTTGCTCATTAATCTTTGTTATTATCTGGATCTCTTCGCCTTGCTCTTGTAGTCTTTTTTCAGCTTCTTGCATGATATCTAAAAAATATCTATGCAATACATTTGATGACATAGGGGATTGTGGTTCTAATGCCGATGGATTTCTAAAAAGATAAAACCTATCTGGAATTTGCTGCAAAATTGCTTCAGATGGCCTCCCATCGTTATGCAAGAAAGATTTATCAATATCTCTATAGGACAGAGCTGTTTTAACTGGATTGTATTTAGTTTGAAAGTCTCTTAATTTTTGAAAGTACGAAACAAGTGTTTGGTTATACCAAGGTATTGTGTATCCAGAGTGCTCCCCATGCCCAACATTTATATCTGCTGTTTTATTGGTGTTTATATAGAAACCTGCGCCTTTAGAGTCATTCAGTTCTCTTAATACCCCCCTGTTGACCACTGAAACGCCTTTGCGTTGCCAATATCCTGAGTGCTCTGAAGAACAAGGCTCCCATTTTCCATTTCGAAACTCGACCACATCTCCTTCCCCTGAATCGAGCATTTGCACTTGAATCTTTCGAACTGGGATTTCTAGCATAGTCAAATATACATACGAAGCAACAGGATTGAATTCACGAGTAATCTCACCATCTTGATTTGTGTAATCAAAATAATGATTACTTAACGACTTCGGGAAAGCAAAATCATCCTCAGAAATAATGTCACGCATCATAAACAGCAGGCTCGATGGTATTAGTAGCTTGTCTGTATGTGGCTTATTTGGTTTACTTTTCTGATGCTCCTTTCCGTATACTTGTGCCTCAGTTACAATAGGATATCCAAAGAGTGTGCTCTCATCTTCTTCTGTTTCTGTCATATAGTTATCGATAACATATTCAGAAAACCTAAAAAAATGCAGTAAATCAGAAGTATAGGACTTGTTAAAATATTTATATTCACTAATGAAATTCTTATGCCTTTGTTTTGAAAGGTATGAAAGTGGATGGGGGATGACTTTGTACTTTTGATCTAAGAACTTCAGAAGCCGAACCATTGCACCTCTAGCTTTTTTGGTATTCTTTGTTTGAAGTTGTTCTATGAATTCATTTGCTAGTTCAACCCATTTAATCATATCTCCTTCAGTGTTAGTCTTGATGAGTGCTTCAAAACTAGATTCTGTATTGGATTTTCTGTTTATTTTAGCGTATCTACTAAAACCCTTAACTGCATGAACGTGATCTAGTATGACAGCGGCTTTTCTAAATCCAGTTTGAAGTCTTTCGCTTATGTTTGGACTGTACTGAAAGTACGGTTCTTTGATTAAATCAAGCGCTTCTTTAAATTCAGTTATAGTGACTTCCTTCAGCGAAGAAGCAAATGTATATTTTTCCAAGGAATTAAGTGCCGCCATAAGCCCAGACTCTACAGACCTTATTGAGCCCTTGTGTTTAGCATTACCGTAAATATTTAGTTCATTGAAGAATTTATCAGCTTCATCAAATAGACGACTTACACCTTCTTGTAAATTAACGCTAGTTGAAAGCACATCTAAAAATGCTTTGGCTCTTTGCTCTTTTCCTGATTTCATTCTAAGACCCTTGTATCAGATAGCTGTAATTGCACATCATCCATAACAGACTGAATTCGCTCTTGTGTTGGTGCATCATAGGCGTTCTGTGATTCGATACTCCCATGCTTGACCGTCTTCTGCACTATAAGGGGATCGACATTTGCGTCCTTTAGTTTCCCAATGTAGAAATGCCTCATAGCATGAGGGTTTGTATTTCCTTTCTTGCCCTTGACTATCTGAATCCCTAGATCTTTCTCGACTCGGTTAAGCGCTGAGCTGAACGAATCATCCAGAGACTTTGAACTATATGGTTCACCGACATAACTTTTGCCTGAATTTCTATCAACACCAGATGAGACGAACAGAAAAGGGTGATCGGGCTTACCGCTATCAGTCAATGCTTTAACTCTTTTTGGCCTAACATTGTTTATATAGTAGTGATACATCGACAAAAAAAGCTGTTCTGCACCCTTGTGCATAAAGTAAACATAAGCCTGATTATCCTTATCCAGCGCTAAGTTTTTCCACCCAGCTCTCTGAGACTTACTCTTATCTTCATTTCGAGGTAATCTGCCAATTCTCTTTAAATACTCTTTTCTTGTCATATTTTCACCTACAATGTGTGTAGATGAATCTGATGGATGCCTTTGAACAACTTTTAATCCATGCCCCTGAACGTAAACAATGTCAGTAACCCATAGATGCAAAGGCTCGTCTTTTCTTAAACCAGCGAAAAGCCAGAGCAGGCAACACATTTTCCCCACTATATCTTCTTGTTCTTCTAGAGTAGGGGCTTTATCGTTTTTCATAAAACCTCTTTTAAATAGAGGATCGATTAACTCTTCAGGGAATCTTTTCGGAGCAGTCTGACTCTTAGACGTTGAGTTCTGAAGATTATAGCCAGAAGATTCGCTACTTCTATGAAGTTTTCTTGCTAGGTGCTGTACATTAATAACATGGCTTAAAAAAGAGTAACCTTTTATTCTTCTAGCAATATGCAAAAATGAAATTGCGGTTTGTTCGGAATGTGGTATTGAATAAGACTCTCTATTTAATAGGTTCTGAGGCACTAAATCATTTTGTTCGGAGTAATGAATGACATCATGCAATGCTGTGCATAATCTTTTAACGACATCTATTCCAGTCGAAGGCCAATATAGTCCGAGATTGTCACGACCTGTTTCATCTATCGTTCCATTTAGTAGTGAAATTAAAAACCCTCTTACCAACCTCTTGTGAAAAAGAGGGTGACTAGGTGATGTAGATTCCTTTGGCAACGATGTGCAATAGTCAAAGAATAACCCCATCGCTCTCGCTCTGTATCTCATCCATTGCTCAGACATCCCTATATTATCGAGGAAGTAGTCAACCAAGATTTCTACTCTTTTGGTTTCACCACCGGAAAGATACAAAACAGGAATGATAGTGGTAGACCCTCCATCAAGAGCCAGCCTTTGTTTAACGATAATATGATTTTTAGGGTGAGGATAATTCATACAAATAGTTTATTTCTTGAACTGCTAGTGATGGTAACATTATAGTAGGGGGTGATACAATGCTCAAAAAAATCAAAAAAAGGGTTGCATTAAAATTCAGGCGTCCTATAATGCACTCATTGTTTACGACAATGGTAACACTTGGTAAGTTTAATTAGCCTTACATACGAGCAACGCCCTTCTAAGGCGTTGGTCGAAGGTTCGAATCCTTCCGGGTGCGCCATTTGAAAATATGTAAATGCCGTGGTGATTGTAGCTCAGTTGGTAGAGCCCCGGATTGTGATTCCGGTTGTCGTGGGTTCGAGCCCCATCAGTCACCCCAATTTACTTAAGATATCGGCGATTAGCGCAGTTTGGTAGCGCACTTGGTTTGGGTCCAAGGGGTCGCAGGTTCAAATCCTGCATCGCCGACCACTTTTAAAGATTTATGGTCAAAGAACGATTGGTTTGGGTATGTCCAATTCAGTCGCAGGTTCAAATCCTGCATCGCCGACCACTTTTAAAGATTTATTGTCAAATAACGATTGGTTTGGGTATATCCAATTCAGTCTCAGGTTCAAATACTGCATTGCCGACCACTTCTTAATATCTAAATACTTCCTTTAAATCAGCCTAATTTAACTTTGTTATTTTACTGCGTTCGTTTTTTCAGCACTTAAACGCTGAATGCTGCTATATACGCCAAATAATTGCCCCCTAGACTCGACTATCATAAATATTAGGTTATAATGCCGCGTCTATTGTTTAATATAGTGCCCATAGAGGCAAAGCAGCAATGGTATCTCATGGTTACAATGCGCCGTTTTAAGTTGAATTTTTCAGCATTAAAACTTGCTATCACTCATAGAGATCACCTTGTTTGTAAGGAAGGCGAACAGTCGCCAAAATTGAAGATTGAGGTAAATCATGCAAGTTTCTGTTGAGACGACTCAAGGCCTTGAGCGCCGTCTGACCATCACCGTTCCTGCAGAGAACGTTGAGACTGAAGTTAAAAAACGCTTACAACAACTGTCTAAAACCCAGCGTATCGATGGTTTCCGCCCAGGTAAAGTACCTGCGTCTATCATCAACAAGCGTTACGGTGCAGCAGTGCGTCAAGAAGTTGCTGGCGAATTAATGCAACGCAACTACATCGAAGCAATCGTTTCAGAAAAAATTAACCCAGCGGGTGCTCCAACTTTCGCACCTAAAGCATTAGAAGCTGGTAAAGATTTAGAATTCGATGCAACGTTTGAAGTTTACCCAGAAGTTGAAATCCAAGGTTTAGATAAAATTGCTGTTGAAAAACCAGCAGTATCTGTAACTGACGAAGACCTAGCTAACATGCTAGAAACTTTACGTAAGCAACACGCTTCTTGGGCTGAAGTTGATGCAGCTGCAGGCGAGAACGATCGCGTAACTATCGACTTCGTTGGTTCTATCGACGGTGAAGAGTTCGAAGGCGGTAAAGCTGAAGACTTCCCACTAGAACTTGGTCAAGGTCGTATGATCCCAGGTTTTGAAGACAACATCGTTGGTAAAAAAGCGGGCGAAGAAGTTGTTGCTGAAGTAACTTTCCCTGAAGAGTACCATGCTGAAAACCTTAAAGGTAAAGCTGCTTCTTTCGCAATCACTGTTAAGAAAGTTGAAACTCAAGAGCTTCCTGAGCTTAACGATGAGTTCGCAACTAAATTCGGTGTAGCTGAAGGCGGTGTTGACGCCCTTAAAGAAGAAGTTAAAAAGAACATGACACGTGAGCTTGACCAAGCGGTTAAAGCTAACGTTAAAGACCAAGCTATCAAAGGTCTTTTAGCTAACAACGAAATCGAAGTGCCTAAAGCGCTAGTTGATCAAGAAATTGATGCACTACGTCAGCAAGCTGCACAACGTTTTGGTGGCGATGCTAAAAACATGCCTGAGCTTCCAGCTGAATTATTCCACGAGCAAGCTGTAACTCGCGTTAAGACTGGCCTATTACTAGGTGAAGTTATCAAGGCGAACGAGCTTAAAGTTGACGACGCTAAAGTTGAAGAGTTAATCGCAACTGTAGCTTCTGCATACGAAGATCCAACTGAAGTTGTAGAATACTACAAGTCAAATGATCAACTTATGCAACAAATGCGTAACGTAGCGATGGAAGAGCAAGCAGTTGAAGCTATCCTAGCTAAAGCAAACGTGACTGAAGTTGAAAAAGCATTCGACGACATCATGAATCCACAGCAAGGTGCTTAATAAGTCATTGACTTAAGCTCTCGCTAGCGATTAAATGGCTCGTGTTACTCTGTATATTTACAGCGTACCCGGGCCATTTTAGTTTGTGGTAGCAAGTTTCACAAAAACCGACAATACTAGATGTTATTTCAGAACATTTTTCAGTAAAGATTGAAATAGTGCCGAACCGTTCACATATAGTTAAAAAGATTGAACAGTTACTTTAATTAACATTAGTATTAATGTGCTTTCCTTATAGTAAGGATGAGTCGCAGCGGATAAGGAATTAAATAAGAATGAATAGCGGTATGATAGACCCTCTAAACGCATTAGTCCCTATGGTTGTTGAGCAAACAGCAAAAGGGGAGCGCTCATATGATATTTACTCACGTCTTTTAAAAGAGCGCATTATTTTCTTAACAGGCCAAGTTGAAGATAACATGGCAAACCTGATTCTTGCACAAATGCTGTTTTTAGAATCAGAAAACCCAGAAAAAGATATTTATCTATATATCAATTCGCCAGGTGGCTCTGTAACTGCTGGTATGGCAATCTACGATACAATGAATTTCATTAAACCTGATGTAAGCACTATTTGTGTGGGTCAAGCAGCTAGTATGGGTGCTTTTTTGTTATCAGGTGGCGCTAAAGGTAAGCGTTTTTGTTTACCTAACTCACGCGTGATGATCCACCAACCATTGGGTGGTTTCCAAGGTCAAGCATCTGACTTCGAAATTCATGCGCGCGAGATCTTATCGATTAAAGATAAGTTAAACCGTTTGATGGCAGAGCACACAGGTCAACCATTAGAGGTCGTATCACGCGATACTGACCGTGATAACTTTATGACCGCAAGCGAAGCGGTTGAATACGGCCTAGTTGACTCTGTATTCTCTAGCCGCGAAACGAAGTAATCTGAATAGCTAATAATAACGTATTGTTAGCTATCACCCTTTACTATGCGAAAACTGATATTCTTTGATATAGTTAAACATAGTGAATTAGCAGTAGCCCAGTGCTGCTGCCAACGTAATAAATGAGGTAGCTGAATGTCTGACACTCCTACAGACGGCGACAAAAGTAATAAATTGTTATACTGCTCTTTTTGTGGCAAAAGCCAGCATGAAGTTCGTAAACTTATTGCCGGCCCTTCAGTATACATTTGTGATGAATGTGTTGAGCTGTGTAATGATATCATCAGGGAAGAAATCAAAGACATTGCGCCAAAGCATAATGCGTCTGATAAATTGCCTGTTCCAAAAGAAATTCGTAATCACTTAGATGATTATGTTATTGGCCAAGATCATGCAAAAAAAGTGCTGTCGGTAGCGGTATACAATCACTACAAACGCCTTCGCAATCAAAGTATTAATGCAGAAATTGAGCTAGGTAAGAGTAACATCCTATTAATTGGTCCTACTGGTAGTGGTAAAACATTACTTGCTGAAACCATGGCTCGTTTGCTCGATGTACCTTTCACTATGGCTGATGCGACTACGCTAACAGAAGCAGGTTATGTTGGTGAAGATGTTGAAAACATCATTCAAAAGCTACTGCAAAAATGTGACTACGACGTTGAGAAAGCGCAGCGTGGTATTGTTTACATTGATGAAATTGACAAGATTTCTCGTAAGTCTGATAACCCATCGATCACTCGTGACGTATCGGGCGAAGGTGTGCAACAAGCGTTGCTTAAACTGATTGAAGGTACGGTTGCGTCTGTACCACCACAAGGTGGACGTAAGCATCCGCAGCAAGAATTCTTGCAAGTTGATACATCGAAGATTCTATTTATTTGTGGCGGTGCATTTGCTGGCCTTGATAAAGTGATCGAACAGCGTAGCCACAAAAATACAGGTATTGGTTTTGGCGCTCAAGTTAAGCAATCGGCAAGTAGCCGTAGTTTAAGCGAAACGTTTAAAGATGTAGAGCCAGAAGATCTTGTTAAATACGGATTAATACCGGAATTTATTGGTCGTCTTCCTGTTGTCGCTACACTGACAGAACTAGATGAAGCGGCACTTATTCAAATTCTTAGCGAACCAAAGAATGCTCTAACTAAGCAATTCTCTGCATTATTTGCAATGGAAGATGTTGAGCTTGAGTTCCGTGAAGATGCGCTCAGTGCGATTGCTCACAAAGCAATGGAGCGTAAAACAGGTGCACGTGGCTTGCGTTCAATTGTTGAGGGTGTGTTACTTGATACTATGTATGAGTTGCCTTCAATGGATGATGTAAGCAAAGTGGTTATTGATGAAACCGTTATTAAAGGTGAATCAGACCCAATCTTAATTTACCAAAGTGGTAATCAAGACAAAGCTGCATCAGAATAAAGCTTTAATAGATTAATATTTAATCAGTTAAGTATAAAAAAGGAGCCAAAGGCTCCTTTTTTTACAAATATGTTGAACTTTCCCTTACATATCCCCATATACTTGAGTAATCTTTAAAATAAATGAAGTGCGAAGAGAATATAATGACGCTTGAGAGAACCGATCGAGTCGAAATCCCCGTGTTGGCACTGCGCGATGTTGTGGTATACCCGCACATGGTGATCCCGCTATTTGTTGGTCGTGAAAAATCAATAAAATGCCTAGAAGCGGCGATGGACAAGGACAAACAAATTTTCCTAGTGGCGCAAAAAGACGCCTCTGTTGATGATCCGCAGCAAGACGATATCTACCGTGTTGGCACCATTGCCACAGTACTTCAGTTATTAAAACTACCTGATGGCACCGTTAAAGTGTTGGTTGAAGGCACTCAACGCGCGAAAGTAGAAACATTTCTAGACAATGATGATTTCTTTGTAGCTGAAGCGCAGTTTATTGAGTCAAACCATATTGATGAACAAGAGCAGGATGTCTTCATACGCAGCGCAATTAGCCAATTTGAAGGCTATGTAAAGCTTAATAAGAAGATTCCACCAGAAGTACTCACTTCTGTATCAGGTATTGATGAAGCCGCACGTCTTGCAGATACTATGGCAGCTCATATGCCACTGAAAGTGCCTGAAAAGCAAAAAGTACTTGAGATAGCTGATGTCACTGAGCGTCTTGAATACCTAATGGCGCTGATGGAAGGTGAAATTGACTTACTGCAAGTTGAGAAGAAAATCCGTACTCGCGTTAAAAAGCAGATGGAAAAATCGCAGCGAGAGTATTACCTCAACGAGCAAATGAAAGCGATTCAAAAAGAGCTTGGCGAACTTGATGATGTACCCGATGAATTCGAAGCAATTAAAAAGCGCATCGAAGAGTCAGGTATGCCTAAGGAAGCGCAAGAAAAAGCGAACGCAGAGTTATCTAAATTAAAAATGATGTCGCCTATGTCGGCTGAAGCAACCGTAGTGCGCTCGTACATTGATACGCTTATCAATGTGCCTTGGAAAAAACGCTCTAAGGTGAAAAAAGACTTAGCTGGCGCACAAAAGATTTTAGACAGCGATCATCATGGTCTAGATAAAGTAAAAGAACGCATTATTGAGTATCTTGCGGTACAACAACGTACTAATAAACTCAAAGGTCCAATTTTATGTTTAGTCGGCCCTCCTGGTGTGGGTAAAACCTCATTAGGTCAGTCAATTGCACGTTCTACTGGTCGTAAATATGTTCGTATGGCCCTTGGTGGCGTTCGTGATGAAGCTGAAATTCGTGGTCATCGTCGTACTTACATTGGTTCTATGCCTGGTAAGTTAATCCAGAATATGACCAAAGTCGGCGTGAAAAACCCATTATTCTTATTAGATGAAATCGATAAGATGTCTTCTGATATGCGTGGTGACCCAGCATCAGCATTACTTGAGGTGCTTGATCCTGAGCAAAATAGTCATTTTGCTGATCATTACCTAGAAGTTGATTACGATTTATCAGACGTAATGTTCGTTGCAACATCAAATAGCTTCAACATTCCTGGCCCATTACTAGACCGTATGGAGGTTATTCGTCTATCGGGTTACACCGAAGACGAGAAGCTGAATATTGCTAAGCAGCATTTAATTCCAAAGCAAGTGAAGCGTAATGGCCTAAAAGAGGGTGAAGTTGAAATAGCTGATAGTGCAATTATTGGCATTATTCGCTACTACACTCGCGAAGCCGGTGTGCGTAACCTAGAGCGCGAAGTATCTAAACTTTGCCGTAAAGCTGTTAAGAATATTTTGCTAGATAAAGGCACTAAAAAAGTGACTATCGATGAAGATAATCTAGAAGAGTTTTTAGGTGTACAACGCTTTGACTATGGTAAAGCTGAAGATGGTGACCGCATTGGTCAAGTAACCGGATTAGCGTGGACTGAAGTAGGTGGTGATTTACTGACTATCGAATCAGCTGCTGTTCCAGGTAAAGGTAAACTTACTTTCACCGGTTCACTTGGTGATGTAATGCAAGAGTCGATTCAAGCGGCCATGACGGTTGTTCGTAATCGTGCTGAAAAATTACGTATTAATAGCGACTTCCATGAAAAACGTGATATCCATGTTCACGTACCAGAAGGAGCAACACCAAAAGATGGCCCAAGTGCGGGTATTGCAATGGTAACTGGTTTAGTCTCGAGCTTAACAGGTAACCCGGTACGTTCTGATGTTGCTATGACAGGTGAAATCACTTTACGTGGTGAAGTGTTACCGATTGGTGGCTTAAAAGAAAAGTTACTAGCGGCTCATCGTGGTGGTATTAAAACCGTTATTATTCCAAAAATTAACGAACGTGACTTAAAAGAGATCCCAAACAATGTATTAGAGGGCCTTGAAATTCACCCAGTTACATGGATTGATGACGTTTTAAAACTGGCTTTAAAGCACCCAGTTGAGAGTTTTTCTGTCGAAACTGAAAAAAACCAGTAAAAAACCGCAAAAAAGTGCATTTAGGGGCTTTTCAAATACTAAGGGTATGATAAGTTAAGCACTAGTTTTCAAGCCTAGGCCTTATGTGGCCTAGGGTTGAGAAAAATATAATAAACTGAGCATAAATTTAATTTGCTTATAAATTTTCAAAACAGTGATGTTATTTTTTAAAAATAATCGCTCTTGATAATAACAATGAAAGAGGATGATATTGTGAATAAATCTCAATTAATCGATCAAATCGCAGCTGACGCTGACATTTCTAAAGCGGCTGCAGGTCGTGCACTAGATTCATTCATCGAGGCTGTTTCAGGCGCTCTTAAAGATGGCGACTCAGTGGCGCTTGTTGGCTTTGGTACTTTCTCAGTACGTGAGCGTGCAGCACGTTCAGGTCGTAACCCGCAAACTGGTGAGACTATCCAGATTGCTGCGGCAAATATCCCTTCTTTCAAAGCAGGTAAAGCGCTGAAAGACGCAGTAAACTAATCAATAAGATTAGTTGGTGAGGATACCTAAGGACACTTAAATAGAATTTAGGTAACTTATCACCAGTTACTTCAAGTGAAAAAGCGTATCTGGTAAGATACGCTTTTTTTACATGAGCAGGGTTGATATCAATCAGCAATCATCCTTGATTATGCTAATTGGTATATTTTGTACCTGATCAGAATAGAGATAGATAAATGCTTGAGAAAATCAGAGAAGGTTCGCAGGGACCTGCAGCCAAAATTATTTTAGGCGCGGTGATTTTATCTTTTGCTTTAGCTGGGATTGGTGGTTATTTAGGACAAACCACAGAGCAACCCGTTGCAGAAGTAAATGGAGTTAAAATTAGCCAAACCGAGTTCAGCCGTGCATACCAAAACGAACGTAACCGTTTAGAGCAACAGTTTGGTGAATACTTTGCACAAATCGCAGCTGATCCAAATTACATGGCACAAATTCGCCAAGGCGTGATTGACCGCTTAGTACAACAAGAATTGCAAACTCAACTAGCGGCTGAGTTAGGCCTTCGTGTAAGTGATGAGAGTGTTCGTAAAGCTATTTTAGAAATGCCTTACTTCCAAGTTGGCGGCCAATTTAGCAACGATCGTTACTTACAAGTTATTCGTCAGATGAACTTCCAGCCAGACGCTTTCCGAGAGTACTTACGTAAAGACATGACTCGCAGCCAACTTGTTGGTGCAGTTGCTGGTACTGACTTTATTCTTGAAAACGAATTAAATAATACTGTAGCGCTTCAACAGCAAACTCGTAGTATTGACTATTTAGTTGTGTCAAAAGAATCATTACAAGCGGGTATTGAAGTAACAGAGCAAGAAATTGCAGATTACTATGAATTAAATCAACCGCAATTTTTAGCGCCTGAACAAGTATCTGTCAGCTATATTGATTTAAATGCTGCAAACTTAACGTTGGATTCAAGTGTTTCAGAAGAAGATATCAAAGCATACTACGATCAAAACAGCGCACAATATATTGAGCCTGAAAAGCGTCGTGTATCACACATCTTAATTGATAACAGTGAAGACGATGATGCAGCAAAAGCGAAAGCTGAAGAGCTATTAGCACAACTGCAAAACGGTGCTGATTTTGCTGAGCTAGCTGAATCATCTTCTGATGACGTTGTGAGTGCTGAAATGGGCGGTGATCTTGATTGGATCGAACGTGACATGATGGACCCAGCTTTTGAAGATGCAACGTATGCACTTGAGAACAAAGGTGACATTTCTGACGTTGTTGAATCAGAATTCGGCTATCACATCATCAAGCTCACTGATATTCAAAATCAGCAAGTTAAACCGTATGCTGACGTAAAAGATGAGCTTCGTGCTGAACTTGAACGTACTAAGAAAGTGAATGCGTTTTATGAAAAGCAAACTCAAATGGGAGAAATTGCTTTTGAAATTTCTGATACATTAACAGACGCTGCAGACGCAGCCGGTGTTGAAGTACAGAAAACAGAACTTGTGACACGTAACTCATTACCAGAGCCTTTAAATAACCCGCAAGTTGTTACTGCAATTTTCTCTCCTGAAGTGTTAGAAGATCGTATGAACTCAGAGGTTATTGAAGTGGGTGATGAGCACGCTGTTGTTGTTCGTGTAAACGACCATAAACCAGCAACGACTAAGCCACTTGAAGACGTATCAGAGCAAATTAAAGCAACACTGGTTGCACAGAAAGCCTCTGAACTTGCTAAAGAAAAAGCACGTACTTTATTTGCAGATATCGAAGCAGGTAAGAGCTTAAATGATGTTGCTACTGCCGAAGGTATTGAAGTGCGTCAAGAGTCTGCACTTGCTCGTCAAGCGTATACTGTGTCTCCGGCAATTGTACAGCAAGTATTTAAAATGCCGCATCCTCAGGATACGCCAGTGGTAGATGTTGTTGATCTGAATAATGGTGACTCTGCTATCGTTGCTTTAAAAGCAGTGAATGAAGCACAAAGCACCGATATTAACGAACAACAAAAACAAAACATCACTATGGCTCAAGTGAATAAAAACTACATGGTATTCATTGCTGCACTTAAAGCGCAAGCAGATGTAAAAGTACCAAAAGTTGTACAAGCTGCTGAATAAGTAGCAAAACAATTTAAATAAAAGGCGCCTTATGGCGCCTTTTTTGTTAACTTTTCAGGTAATTCTAACTCGTGAATAGGTATCAAAGGAGCATTTATGGAGTATCGCTTAATAGAGCAGTTACCAAGTGCGGAAGAATACTGTGCAATGCGCCTTAAGGCCGGCTTATCAGCTCGTTCATTAGCTGCGGCGAAAGCAGGGCTGCCAAACTCTCTTTATGCTATTTGTGCTCGCAAAGACGATAAGTTGATTGGCATGGGCCGTGTTATTGGTGATGGTGGTTGTAATTTTGAGGTAGTTGATATTGCTGTATCACCTGAATATCAAGGTAAAGGGCTAGGGCGTCAAATTATGGAACATGTAGACCGCTACATCGAATCTGCCGCTTTTGAAGGCAGCTATGTCACTATGGTCGCTGACAAACCAGGTTTTTACGAAAAGCTTGGCTACAAGTTTGTCGCACCACAAAGCCAAGGGATGTATAAAAAGTTTTGAGCACTATAGATAAACAAACAGCAGAGCACTACAAGTGGGGTAACAATTGCGACGGTTGGCATTTGGTAAAATCTAATGCGCTGAGTGTTATTCAAGAGCATGTCCCAGCAGGTGAGGCTGAAGTAAAACACTACCATGAGCATGCAGAACAATTTTTCTTCGTACTTAGTGGTTGTGCCACCATTGAACTTGATGGCCAATTACACAAACTCACTGCGCAACAAGGTTTGCATGTAAGTGCTGGCCGAGCTCATCAGCTAAGTAATCAAGGTACTGAACCACTGCATTTTATTGTTACATCTACACCACCAAGCCATGGTGACAGAATTGATGTGAAAAGCAGCAAGGAAAAAGAGTAAAGTTAATAGAGATATCAACATACTCGCGAAGGGGGGCGTTTAACGCCGAATTAAATTTAAAGTTTACGGCTGACACTTCAATGTCAGCAGTTCAACAATTTCTGTGTTACTTTAGATTGTGGGTCTTGGAAAATTGCTTCGGTTTGGCCGTATTCAACAATCTCGCCGTGATCAAGTACTACGAGCTGGTCGCTGATGTGGCGCACCAGACTTAGATGATGGGTAATAAGCACATAGCTAAGTCCAGTATCTTTTTGGAGACGTAGTAATAAGTTTACCGTTTGTGCGCGCACAGAAGGGTCTAGAGACGATAACGCTTCATCAAGCACTACAACCTTGGGATCTAAAATTAAAGCCCGTGCAAGTGCTATACGTTGCAATTGGCCACTACTAAACATGTGTGGGTAATAATGTTGATGATCTAACAGCAAGCCCACTTTTGCGAGAGTTTGTTTAATTTTTTCTTCTCGCTCATCTTTGTTTAAATCAGTGTTGTACTGTAAACAATCGTTCAGCATGTCGCCAATAGTTAAACCCGGATTTAATGACGCCTCAGAATCTTGGAAAATCAAGCGAATGTGGCGGCAGTCGTTATCACGTATACCATCATTTTCTATAATATTACCATCGAGCAATATCTGTCCTTTATCGGCACTGTCAGCGCCCGCTAATAACTTTGCAAGAGTACTTTTGCCTGAGCCGGTTTCACCGATAATAGCAATGGTCTCACCTTGGCTTAAGCAAAACGAAATATCTTTTAAAACAGAAAAGCGTTTTCGAGCAAACAAACCTGCTCGCAAGTTAAAACTTTTCGATAACGCTTGAACTTTTAGCAGCGGTTGCATTATTTCATCGCCTTAATTAACGGAAAATGACAGGCATAACTGTGACTATGGTGTTTAGTTAATTTTGGTGTAACCACACATTCTTTTTGCGCTTGCGGACAGCGCGGCCCTAGTCGGCAGCCTATTGGTAAATGCTGCAATGTAGGTATTGTGCCTTTAAGCGCATAAAAAGGTTCTTTGTGAGCAAGGCCTTGTTCGTAGTCAGGTAAGCTTTTTAATAGCGCTTGTGTATAGGGGTGATGTGGCTGGCTAAAAATACGGTTCGTAGGGCCTGCTTCAACCATTTGTCCGCAGTACAAAACATGCATACCGTGAGACCACTCAATAATCTCTTCAAGCTCGTGAGAGATCATCAAAATCGACATATTCTTTAGCTGATTCAAGCTCTTTAATAGTCTAAATACTTGCGCACGTGTGGTGCTCTCAAGGGCGGTAGTTGGCTCATCGGCAATCAATAGTTTTGGGGTACGCGCAATGGCCATGGCAATCATCACTTTTTGACAAATACCTTCAGAGAGCTCATGAGGGTAGCTGTCGAGTACCTTTTTATGATCTTTAATACCTACCTTGTGGATTAACGCTTTTACTCTGTCTTTACGCTGTTTATTACGTTTTAAGAAAAAGCCACTGGTCGCTTGTGTAGGTAAAGTTTCGGCAATTTGGTCAAATATCTTGGCAGTTGGGTCAAGGCAGCGGCTTGGATCTTGGTAAATCATTGCAATGTCTTGACCAACTAGTTTACGGCGCTGTTCGTTTGATAAACGCATTAAGTCAACACCACGCCAGTGCATGCGATCAGCCGTAATATGCCAACGTTTATTTAACACGCCGACGATAGCTTTAGCGATGAGACTTTTACCTGAACCTGATTCACCAACTAATGCGTGTACTTCACCTTCTTTTAAGGTCAAACTGACCCTATCAACCGCACGAATAACGGTATCTGAGGTGCGTAACTCTATCGTTAGATTGCGAATGTCGAGTAATTGCATAGTTAGTCGGCCTTACGTTCTTTAAGCACTTGGCGTAACCCATCACCCACTAAATTGGTAGACAGTACCGCTAAAAATAATAATACGCCCGGTAAGCCTACAGTCCAAGGGGCAAGGTAAATTAAACCAAGGTTTTCTGCCAAAATTGCTCCCCACTCAGTAGTGGGTGGCTGTGCCCCCAGTTTTAAAAAGCCAAGTGCCGAGATATCCAAGATGGCTGTAGAGAGCGCCATGGTAAAAATAACCACAATGTGTTCGTAAATGTTCGGAAAGATCCCACGAGCAAGAATATGCCAGTTTGAAGCGCCATCAAGTTTAAACGCTGTAATGTAGTCTTTGTTGAGTTCTTCAACAATCAAATTACGTACCGAATGAATAAACTGTGGCAATAAGGCTAAAATAATCGCCCAAACGGTATTCATCAGGCCAGGGCCTAAAATTGCAATAATAATGATGGCCAGCAACAGCGATGGAATTGATAAGGTAATATCGAGTAAGTGGTTCAAAAAGCTTGAGCGAATACCACGGCTGATACCTGCAAAGGTGCCCACTAACACGCCAATCACAGTAGTAATTAAGGCCGCAACAACCGACAAACCAAAAGTGTAGGTTGCGCCATTCATTAGTCGTGATAACACATCCCGGCCTAAATCATCGGTACCTAATAAAAAGCGCACATCGCCTGCGTCATGCCATGAGGGAGGCAGCAATAGGGCGTCGCTATGTTGTTGATTCACACCATATGGCGCAAGTAGTGGTGCTGAAATCGCCAGTAGTGCAAAAGCAATAAACAACCATAAGCCAACAAGGGCTGGGTGGTTATTTTTGAATTTCCGCCAAAATCGCGCTAGTGGCGATTTATTCGACTCTTCAGAGAATAAATTAAACTTTGCCATGAGCTTGATTCCGCGAGAGTGGGTCGAAAAGGGTATAGGTTAACTCGGCAACGATAGTTGCTAAAATTACAAACATAGACACAGCCAACAACCCACCTTGAATTGCGGGGTAATCACTTTGATAAATGCTGTCTATTAACCAACGACCAATGCCCGGCCATGAGAAAATAACTTCGGTGATCATTGCAAGGGTGATCAAAGTACTAAACTGTAAACCAATTTGTTTGATAACCGGTAAAAGAGCATTACGAAGCGCATGGTGGAGGATTAATTGTGCACGGTTTAAGCCTTTTGCACGGGCTGTTTTAATGTAGCTTTGATCTAAAACTTTAAGCATCGAGTCACGGGTAAAGCGCACCAGTACGGTGGTTGGGTACATTGCAAGGACAATTGTTGGCAGTGTTAGATGATGTAGCGCATCTAAAAATGCCATGCCGTGATAGGGAAAATCAGTCGCAATAATATCAATAAGAATAAAGCCAGTAACCGGCTCTATTTCGTAAAGTAAGCCCATGCGACCAGACATAGGAAACCAGCCTAGTTGCAGTGAAAAAACCATGATTAATAGCAGCGCGAGCCAAAACACTGGCATCGAATAGCCAATAAGCGTGCCAGAGTTAATCAGTTTATCAGGCCAACGCTTGTAGTAGGCTGATGCTATAATACCGCTTGGCACACCAACGGCCACAGATACAAATAACGCATAAAGGCTTAATTCAAGTGTGGCAGGGAATAGGTCTTTTATGTGTTGGAAAACACTCTCGCCAGATGCAAAAGAGACACCCCAATCGCCCTGAATAATTCGCTCTAAGAATGCAAAATACTGCACCACATAGTTTTCAGTAAAATGAAACCTTTCTTCAAGCGCATTAGTTTGTGAAAAGGTACTGTTTGTAATACCACTTAAGTTAGTAAGGGCATCACCGGGAAATAAAAAACTTAATGAAAACGTAAAGACGCTCAGAGTCAGCATCATAAACATTAATAGCGCTAGGCGGCGAAGAATATAATCGAGTATCATTATTCTTTCCTCGCATTAGCCAGTGATATACCGCCAAACGGGCTTAAATTGATACCTTTAACATCGCTACTTGCAGCTTGAAAGCGCATACCATGGGCTATCGGTAAAATAGGAAGTTCTTGCACGATAATACGCTGTGCCTGATTATAAAATTGCTTACGCTTTTCTAAATCAGTGGTATCAAGCGCTTGGGTCAGTAATAAATCGAATTCAGGGTTACACCAGTTAGCTGGGTTTTTACCGCTAAAGGTAGCAGTACAACTTAATAAAGGACTCATAAAGTTATCAGGGTCAGGAGTGTCGGCAGCCCAGCCCAGTAAAACGCTGTCGTGGCGGTGTTCGCCAACCCGTTGTAAAAAAGTATTCCACTCGTACTCGACGATATTAACGTTCACACCAATTTTGCGTAAATCGCTTTGCATTAGCTCTGCCATTTTACGTGCGTTGGGATTATAAATACGGCTTACCGGCATGGCCCAAATATTCATATCAAAGCCATTTTTATAGCCTGCTTCGGCAAGTAATGTTTTGGCAAGTGCAGGGTTAAATTCAGGCATGGCTTTTTGCGCTTCAAATGCCCAAGAGGCCGGAGGCAGTAATGACTGCGCCTTAATGCCGTTGCCGTAATAAACCGCTTGCATTATTTTGTCGATATCGATGGCACTGGCCAGTGCTTGACGAACGCGTACGTCATCAAAAGGTGGTCGCTCAGTGTTAAAGGCCCAATAACCAATATTTAAGTTTTGCTCTTTTTGCACAGTGATGTCGTCTCGCTGCGATAAAATACTCAACTGTGCACTGCTAGGGTGCGCAGTTACATCGCATTCTTTAGTGAGCATTTTCGCAACCCGTGTTGTGCCGTTTGGTGTTATGTCATACACCAATTGCTCAAGTACTACTGGGTGTTTCCAATAATCGGGATGACGATAATAGCGAATTAGACGATCGCGACGATACTCTTTGTACACATAAGGCCCGGTACCCACTGGGTATTGGTCAAATAAGTTTTCTTGGTTTCGTGCTTTAAGCTGCATGGCGTATTCTTCAGATAACACCACGGCAAAATCGGTTGCAAGGTTTGCTAAAAAGCTGCTTTCAGCATTATAGAGCTCAAACCGTACTTGATAATCAGAAACACGGACTATGCGACGAATTAGCTGATCAATACCCACACTTTGAAAATAAGGGTAACTGGCATCGCCAACAAAGTGATAAGGGTTGTATACGTCAAATAGGCGACTGAAGGTAAAAATAACGTCGTCAGCATTAAACTCCCGAGTAGGAGTGAAGTATTTTGTAGTATGAAACTTTACCCCTTTACGAAGTGTAAAGGTAATGGCTTTACCATCAGGACTAATTTTCCAATCACTTGCCAACTCAGGTTGAAACTCAGCGGTGACAGGATCAATACTCAGCAAGCGGTCATACAACTGATTAGCGATAATATCGATAGTCGAACCTGTCGTTGTAACTTGTGGATTAAACGACACAGGGTTTGCTTCAGCGCAATAGACTAAGCCCTGGTTTTTTTGTTCTGTGGTTTTTTCTTCGCTGTCTAGGCAGCCGACTAAGCACACCAAAGACAAAGCAAGTAACGGTTTAAACACCTGATTAGCCTCTAACTATTGCTGCTGATCTAATAAATTGTATTTTTTCAAATAGCCACGTAATTGATGATACGTTAATTCTAAGTGTTCTGCAGTTTTCTTTTGATTAAATTGGCTATGTTCGAGTGCTTTTTTGATCACATCTATCTCAAAGTCATTTGATAGCTGTTTTAAATTACAAGGAAATTGAATTTCAGGTTTATTCAGTGTCACCGTTTCTTGATTTTGAACTGTAGCAATAGGGGCGGCATGTTCGACACTAGCAACTGGAGCACTTGCAACCGCAGCTTTAACCCGTTGTTTAGGTCTAAATTTACTCGCGAATGGGTCTAAAATAATCTGGTGAACGGGAATATGTTCATTACCATGGCGATATAAGCTACGTTCAACCACATTCTTTAACTCACGGATATTACCGGGCCACTCATAAGATTGCAGTGTTTCGATGGCGCTACGAGTAAAGCCACTGAATAGCTCCCATTCAAGGTCGCGAGCCATATTAATTGCAAATTGTTCTGCTAGTAGCATGATATCTTCTTGGCGTTCACGAAGTGGAGGCAAGGTAATAACATCAAACGCAAGACGGTCAAGTAAGTCGCTTCTAAATTCGCCTTGTTCAGCAAGCGTAGGTAAGTCTTCATTGGTGGCACACACTAAACGAGTATCTACTTTAACCGTTTGCTTACCACCAACGCGCTCAAATTCGCCATATTCAATAACGCGTAGAAGTTTTTCTTGCACCATTGCAGAGGTATTGGCTAATTCATCAAGGAATAGCGTACCGCCGTTAGCACGCTCAAAGCGGCCTTCGTGACGTTTGCTAGCACCGGTAAATGCGCCGCTTTCATGACCAAATAATTCGCTTTCGAGCAGGTTTTCGTTAAGCGCTGCACAGTTAAGCTTTATATAGTTTTGATCCCAACGCTTAGATAAAAAGTGCAAACGGGCAGCAATAAGTTCTTTACCCGTACCGCGCTCACCAATAATAAGGACAGGCTTTTCTAAACTTGCTAGTTGTGAAACTTGATCAAGCACACTTAAAAAACTGTCAGATTGGCCGAGTAAGTTATCCTGTTGGCGAAATTGGCTCATATTCCCTAACTCTTAGTCATTTTTACTAAGATCTAGTGTATTTCATTATCTTTGAGAACTAAAGAAATTTATAAATTTAGTTTAACTATTTGAATTTATTTGGTTATTCTAGGTTTATAAAAGTTGGCAAGCATATTGATACTAGATATACCAACTGATTAAGTTAAAACACCAAAGAGGTAAATGTTATGGGAATTTTTTCACGTTTTGCAGACATCGTTAATTCTAATATCAATGCCATCTTAGATAAAGCAGAAGACCCAGAAAAAATGGTTCGCCTGATCATCCAAGAGATGGAAGATACATTAGTAGAAGTTCGCTCTACATCAGCAAAAACACTTGCTGAGAAAAAAGAGCTAGTACGTCGCGTTGACACGTTAAAAGTTCAAGTTGCAGATTGGCAAGAAAAAGCTGAATTAGCACTCAGTAAAGACCGTGATGATTTAGCACGTGCAGCACTGATTGAAAAGCAAAAGTCAGCAGATGCAGTCGCAGCAGTTGAAACTGAGCTTGAACATGTAGAGTCTCACATCGAGAAACTACAGCAAGAAGTAAGCACGTTACAAGAGAAGCTAGCTGATGCAAAAGCGCGTCAAAAAGCAATCATCTTACGCCAACGCTCTGCTGAGTCTCGTCTTGAAGTTAAAAAAGCACTCGACAGCTCAAAAGTCGAAGACGCTTTAAACCGCTTCGAACGTTACGAAAACAAGATCGATGGTCTAGAATCACAAATAGAGTCTTATGATCTTGGTAAAAAATCATTAGCTGACGAAATTGCTGGTCTTCAGCAAGACGAAAAGATTGATGATGAGCTAGCTGAGCTTAAGAAAAAACTAGCAGATAAAAAATAATAAATGGGGGCGTGTCCCCCAATGCTTAAACACATGACGGATTGACAGGAGAGTAGCATGTTTGATGCAGAAGTTTTGATGGCACCCATTATCGTTTTTATGGTGGTTGTTGCCCCACTTTGGTTAATTTTGCATTACCGTAGTAAAAAGCAAGTTAGCCAAGGTTTAAGTGAACATGAGCACCGCCAACTGTTAGAGCTTGCACAAAAAGCAGACAAAATGGCAGAGCGTGTTGAAACCTTAGAAGCCTTATTAGACCAAGAGGCTCCACAGTGGAGACGTAAAGTATGAGTACCAAACGCGAATTATTTAGAGACCCTGAGCGTGGCAAAATAGCAGGTGTATGCGCAGGTATCAGCGATTACTTCAACATGGAGCTTTGGCTGGTACGTATTTTAGTGGTGACAGCAGTACTATTATCGGGCGGCCCGTTTATTGTTGTTGCTTATATCGCAGCGTGGTTTATTTTAGATAAAAAACCAACTGAAAAAACAGTGAAAAGCGCAGATAGCATTCACCAAGACCCGCTTGAAGTAAAATTTAAAGTATGGCAAAAAGGGGAACCACCTCGCCGTGCATTGCAAGACTTAAAAGATCGTCTTGCTCGAGTTGATGGTCGTTTACAAGAGATGGAACGCTATGTCACATCAACAGAATTTACGGTTAGCCGTGAAATCAACAAACTTTAAAGGATATAAACGCACCTTGTTTGCATCGTGATACCAAGCGCAAATAAGGTGCCAGACACTTTATGAGCCAATCATTTGCAAAGAACACCTTTAATTCGTTAAAAAATAAAGCGGAAAAAGCCCTTCATCGTAGTTTAGACCAACACGTGAAGTTAGCCGTCACAGGGTTAAGTGGCAGTGGCAAAACCGCGTTTATTACCGCCTTAGTTAAACACCTAACAAGTCAAGCTGACGAAAAAAACTTACCTTTTTTTGATGTGATGCGCGAAAAGCGTCATATCGCCACAAAAATAGTGCCGCAGCAAGCACTGACAATACCGACATTTGAATATAACAATGCATTATCGGCGTTGTTACCTGTTGAAGGTGAGCCAACATGGCCTGCCTCTACCGAGCGTATAAATACACTACGTTTAGCAATTAAGTACCAAAGTAACTCGGGGCTACGTGGTCACTTCGCACCGCAATCAACACTTTATTTAGACATTATTGATTACCCAGGTGAATGGCTACTTGATTTACCAATGCTAGAGCAATCATTTGCTGATTGGTGTGAGTCACAATACTCACTGTTGCAGCAAACAGCCCGTAACGAAAAGGCTAAGCCATTTTTAACAGCCCTTGCTGAACTTGATTTATCAGCCAGTGTTGATGAAAGTAAACTTGCTGATGTTGCTGCGCTCTATCAGCAGCTATTGCTTGGCCTTAAAAAAGACACCAAACTTGCCATGTTACAACCTGGTCGCATGCTGATGCCCGGTGAGCTAAAAGGCGCGCCGTTATTACAGTTTTTCCCGGTTGCGAATGTGCCTGACGATATAACCGAAGGGTCAAATCTAGCGCATCTTAAAAAGCGCTATAAGGCCTATGTAAAAGAGGTTGTAAAACCTTTTTACGAGCAGCATTTTCGTCATTTTGACCGACAAATTGTGCTGGTGGATGTGCTCAGTGCCTTGAATGAAGGTAGCGAAACGCTGCATGAGCAAAGTCGTGTTATTAACCAGTTGCTGGCGCACTTTAATTATGGTGAAGCAAGCTTCTTTAAACGTTTGTTTAAACCAAACATCGACAAGTTGCTATTTGCGGCCAATAAGTCAGATCATATTAGTGCGCAATATCATAAAGATTTAGCGCTATTGCTTGATTCTATCGTGCATGACCAAACGAATCACTTAAAGTTCGAAGGCGTGCAAATCGAAACCATGGCAATGTCATCTATCTGCGCTACAGAGCCGCGCCAAGTGGCTGAAAAAGGCCAGCAGTTAGCCTGTATTTATGGCAAACCTTTGGGCGAGCAAGAATGGCTAACGTATTTACCGCCGCAGCCACCATCACGCCTTCTAAACAAACAAGAGTGGCCAAAACAAGGCTTTGAGTTCTTATCGTTTTCGCCACTGCCATGCCCTGATAAACGGTTAAAGCATATTCGTTTAGATCATGTCATGCAGTACCTGATAGGAGATAAACTAACATGAGTGAGCAACCAAAGGAGATGAACTTTCAGGCTGGTCGTCGTATTTCAAGCTCTGCAAGTAACGAAGCTCCTACAGAGGAGTTAACTGTTGCTAAAGTCATAGAAAACGCCGAATTTATCGACACTGAAGAAGATCAGCAAGATAGCATTGAGCTTGAGCCTGTGTATAAAAAGTCGAAATGGCAAACCCTAAAAGGGGTGTTTGTTGTTAGCTTTTTAGTTTTAGTGTTACTTGAGTTTGCGATGTCATTGTTTGTGACGTTTCAGCAATCAATTATTTTAGGTTCGGTGTATTTAACGGCTGTTCTAAGTGGTGTGCTACTGATTGCCCGTGTTATTTGGCGCGAGTACCGCATGCTAAGAAGCTTAAAGCGTAATCAATTGCATCGTACCGAGGCCGACCGCTTACTCAATAGCGAGCAAGTAGGAGAAGCACTGCCGTGGCTAGAAAAGCTTAATAAACATCAGGAGCTTACAGGGTTTGAAGAGTTTAAGCAGCAAATAGCAAGTCACCATACCGATAAAGAAATCATGACCTTATATGCCGATAGCTTATTGGTCAGCCAAGATCAGCAAGCAAAAAAACTGATTAACCGTTTTGCTACTGAGTCTGGTTTATTGGTTGCGCTAAGCCCTCTGGCTTTAGTCGATATGATGGCGGTGCTATGGCGTGGCACTAAGCTCATTGAACAAATTGGCCGTATTTACGGTATTGGTTTTGGTTATGCAAGCCGTATTAAATTGTATCGCTTATTAGTGAAACAGGTGCTGTTTGTTGGTAGTGCAGAGTTAGTCTCAGATTTAGCTGCGACGGCACTAAGCGCTGAATTACTGGGGAAATTGTCGGGCCGTGCAGCGCAAGGGCTAAGTGCAGGTATTTTTACTGCGCGTATAGGGTATAAAGCGATGGAGCTTAGCCGCCCGTTACCTCGTTTAGAGCATAAGCGCAGTTTGCTGAAAGAAACCGCCAATAGTATTGCCCGTAAAATTGCCTCACGCACGGGTGACAAAGAGACCGAAAATACAAAATGACAACTTTTGTGTACAGTTAATAAAAACAGCTGAGTGATATTTAGCCATCTGAGCATCCGGCATGCTTGTGCATTGTGGGTATCTACGTTTTATTTATGAGTATGAAGTACTGATAATAAAAACGAGAACACACAATGACTAAGCATCACTTACATACACAATGTATTCATGGTCCAGAAAAACCAAATGATCCACATGGCGCACTGAGTGCGCCACTTTACCAAACCTCTACCTTCTCCTTTGCTAATGCCGCCCAAGGTGCAGCCCGATTTGCCGGTGAAGAGCAGGGCTTTATTTATACCCGTTTAGGTAACCCAACAACGCAAGAGCTAGAACAAAAAGTGGCTCAGTTAGAAAACTGTGAAGCAGCGGCTGCAACAGCGACCGGTATGGGAGCCGTGTCTGCGTCTGTGCTTAGCTTTTTACAACAAGGTGACCACCTAGTCGCATCAAGTGCGTTATACGGTTGTACCTTTGCATTTTTTGCTCACATGTTGCCACGCTTTGGTATCGAAGTCACTTTCGTTGATATGACCAATGAAGCTGAACTTCGCGGTGCGGTAAAAGCCAATTCAAAAATGATTTTTGCAGAAACGCCAATTAATCCGACCATGGCGGTGCTTGATCTAAGTTTAATTGCTGATGTTGCCAAGCAGCATCAATTGATAAGTGTTATCGACAATACCTTCTTAACGCCTTTGCTACAGCAACCGACCTCGTTTGGTATTGATATTGTGGTGCATAGCGCAACTAAATACCTAAATGGCCATGGTGATGTGGTAGCAGGGCTTGTGTGTGGCACAGAGGAGCATATCAACCTAATCAAAATGACGGTGCTAAAAGATATTGGTGCAACGATTAGCCCTCATGATGCATGGTTAATTAATCGTGGTTTAAAAACCCTTGCTGTGCGCATGGAGCGTCACTGTGCGAGTGCCCAAATAGTTGCTGAATATTTAGAGCAACACCCGCTAGTTAGCCAAGTTTATTACCCAGGACTTAAATCACATCCGGGTCATCAATTTATTGGCTCACAGATGAAAGCCGCTGGTGGTGTTATTGCCTTTGAAATTAAAGGCAGCCTAGAAGATGGCGAAACATTCATAAATAACACCCAGCTTTGCACTCTGGCGGTCAGTTTAGGAGATGCTGAAACCCTCATTCAACATCCTGCATCGATGACACATTCGCCTTATACACCAGAAGAAAGAGCAGCAGCTGGGATAAGTGATGGTCTAATTCGACTATCAGTTGGTCTAGAGGATGTTAACGACATTATTAACGATCTTAAAACTGCATTTACATTCATTGGTTAGCTTGTAATTTTAAGTTTACGGTTTTGCTTGCCTTAAAACCTTTAAAAGCGGGGTGTGTAAACTTTTAGATCTTTTGCTGTAATTTTAACTTTACGTTAAGGCTGTTTCTGCAAACCTTAGAAACAGCCAAAACTATTAAAATTTAGCTTACTTTTACATAGTATCGTCTTAACAAGTTAATGAGATTCTGATCAATGCTGATCAAGATTTAACGAAGAAGGTTATTATGGCTAAAGCAAGTAATTACACCTCCAAGCAACCTGATGAAAATGGGGTTATCCATTGGAGCGAAGAAGAAAATAAAATATGGTCTGAGCTAGTTGCTCGCCAACTCGCTTGCATTGAAGGTAAAGCCTGCGACGAATATTTAGCAGGCCTTAAGAAAATTAATTTACCAACAGATCGTATTCCACAACTTAGCGAACTCAACGAAGTGCTACTCGAAACAACGGGCTGGCAAGTGGCGCCTGTTCCAGCATTGATTGATTTTGATGAGTTCTTTCGATTATTAGCAAATAAGCAGTTCCCTGTTGCGACCTTTATTCGCAGTCGTGAAGAGTTTGACTATTTACAAGAGCCAGATATCTTCCACGAGATTTTTGGCCATTGTGCCATGCTTACCAACCCAGCATTTGCTGAGTTTACGCACAAATATGGTCAGTTAGGTTATGCCGCTGAAAAGAAAGATCGTGTTTATTTAGCGCGCCTGTACTGGTTTACTGTTGAGTTTGGTTTAATGCAAACCGAACAGGGTCTGCGTATTTATGGTGGTGGTATTTTATCGAGCCCAGGCGAAACACAGTATGTGTATTCAGATAAGCCTGAAATCAATGCGATGAATGTGCTAGATGTATTACGTACACCTTATCGTATTGATATTATGCAGCCTGTTTACTACACCATAAACTCAATCAATGATTTATTTGATATTTCACAAATGGATATCATGTCGCTGGTGAGTAAAGCAAAAGAATTAGGGCTACATGAGCCAAAGTTTCCTCCTAAAGAAAAATTAGCAAGTTAAGGATTTATAATGTCTTCATTAAGCACACAAAAGTGTGAAGCGTGTCGTGCGGATGCGCCAAAAGTTTCTGATGCTGAATTAGCAGAATTGATCAAAATGATCCCAGATTGGGTTCCTGAAGTGCGCGACGGCATTATGCAATTAGAGCGTGTTTACAAGTTTAAAAACTTCAAGCAAGCACTTGAGTTCACTAATAAAGTGGGCGATATGGCTGAAGAAGAAGGTCACCACCCAGGTTTGTTAACCGAGTGGGGCAAAGTAACTGTTACTTGGTGGAGCCACTCTATCAAAGGGTTACACAAGAATGATTTTATCTGTGCCGCTAAAACAGACGATGTATTCGCTGCACTGTAATTTTTAAGTTCTGCCCAGAACGATAAAAGGCGTAACCTCAGGTTGCGCCTTTTTGCTTTTTTAGAGCCCAAGAATTAACATTAGGCTCTTATCTATGCAAGAACACTAGAAAAGTAAAGAATGAAAAACAAAGCGCTTATTCTGCCATTCCTACTCATTTTGCTGCCCTTAATGGATAGTTTGTTTATCCCGCAAACATTTGGTATTCAATGGCACAGCCCTAAGCTGATGTACCAAATAGGCGTAGCGCTGATGATTGTAAAGCTCACTATGGTTGCCATTGGGCTTTGGTTATTACTTAAAGCAAAGCGCCTTTATATGGAAGCCAGTAAATCGACCCGTATTATTAAGTTTGCAGTCTTTTTACTCGGCGGTTTACAAGTGGTGATGATGACAGCAATATGCTTTTGGTATTTGGTGGCGGGCACGCAAGCGAAACACTTTATGCTGCAAGATAACATTGCTGTATTTACTGCTGATTATGGCGTATTTGCGCCGGTACATCATGAGTTTTCATTTATATGCTTTGATGCCAATGGTTTTTACCACCTGCAACCAATTGCCCAGCTACCTTGGCTCGGAACCTTTACGTTTACTAGCCAAGATTCACGTTTAATCATTCAACATAAAAACCAAAGCGGCGCGAATACTCAAGAAATTTCATTAAAAGGGGTTGGCTGTTTGCAGTAAAGTGAAGAAGTGTTGGTATTAATTTTTGAAATAGCTATAACTGCCAGCTCACGACATATTCATTTGCCGGCAGTCTATTACTTACATAGCTAACTAGTTATTGCTTTACCTGAACTTCGACTTCTTGCCCGGTTTGTAGTTGCTCGGCGCCGCGTACTGCGACTTTATCGCCCGCATTTAAGGTGATGTTAGAAGTCGGGGTGACTTCAACCAGTTTATCTTTACCATTACCGACTTTTACGGGAATTTGCAGGGCTTTGTTGTCGTTGTCGATTTTGACGATATGGGTGCCTTTTTTGCGTAAGATCAGTGCATCGCGATTCACCAGGAGTACATCACCTTTGCTTTTTAGTGGCACGGCTACATCTACTAGTTGGCCAATTGCCCATGTTTGTTCGGCATCATTTGCTAGTAAGGCACGTACTTCTACGGTTTGTGAACGCGGATCGGTTGATGGGATCACCGCAGTTACGGTGGCTGTTGTCATATCTGGGGCTGATAAGTCGCCGGCTTGAATTGGTAACTCTATGCCTTTGTGTAAAAACTTTAAGTATTTAACAGGCACGTACAAACGTACTTCTAAGTTATTAATATCAAGCAGGGTGACCAGTTCATCAGCACGATTTATTTCGCGACCAGCGCGTTTAAAACGCTCGCTGATCACGCCATCAAATGGGGCGCGAACGGTTGCACGCGAAAGCTGATCGTCTATTACTTTTAATTCAACCTTCGCCAGTGCAATATCAGATAACGCAAGGTCATGCTTATTTTGCATATCATCGACTTGGCTTGCTGCAGCACTGCTGGCTTTGGCGAGTTTTTGTAAACGAGCGAGCTCTTGTTGATATAAACGTAAGTTTATTTTGGCGCGATTGAGCATTTCTTGCTGGCGTGCTTTTTCAAGTTCAAGCGGTAAGGTGTCCATACGAACTAAGGTGTCGCCACTTTTAACCAGAGTACCTGGCTCAACAACATATAATAAACGGCCGCTAACGCCTGCTGTTAGGGTTACATCATCTTTGCCATACAAAGTGCCGCTAACTTCAATTTCGCTTGTTAGCGGAGCTTGTGTGACGGTTTCTACTGTAACCGGTACGACTGCGAAGGCGTTAAATGCGATAAAGCTGAATAGCGCACAAAAGCGAGCGGTTAATTTACGAAAAGGTGTGTTCATTGTTTTAATACTCATTGATTCGATACCAAGCTTAAAGGCGTTTTTTCTGGTTGCTGTTTGTTATTAACGGGCGGCAATTGTCTGCCAAGTTGCAATAAACTTGGCATTAATATCAGGGTGAATAGGGCGCTAATAGCCATGCCGCCGACAATCACAGTGGCAAGACCACGGTAAATTTCTGATCCTACCCCCGGCATTAGCATCAGTGGCAGCATGTCAAATAAGCTGGTTAAGGTACTTAAGTAAACGGGTCTTGCGCGCAGTAGTACTGCTTGGCGAACGGCGTCTTCTCGGCTGAGTCCTGCGGCCATCGCAACACGGGTTTGGTCAACCAATAAAATGGCATTATTTACCACCAGACCCAGCAAGATAATAAAGCCAATCATGGTCAGTAAGTCGAGCGATTGGAAGGTAAATAGGTTAAGCACAAATAGGGCTAGTACACCGCCTGCAATTGCCAATGGCATGACGAGTAAAACTAACGCGCTGTCTTTGGCTGACTTAAACAATGCGGTCATTAGCAAGAATAAAATAAACAGAGCCAAGATAAAGTTGATTGTCATTTCTTGCATGGCCGAATTCATCTTTTGTGCGTTACCCGCCAAAATCGCGCCAGAGCTGTCGGGTAAGCTTGCACGAACTTTTGGCATAACTTGCTCTGAGAGAATAGTTTGCGCTTGTTGCAAGCTCATGTCTGCTGGTGGTGTGACAACAATACTCACGGTACGGCGGCCATTAACACGTCTAAGCTGGGTTGGGCCTACGGTGCGCTCAATATTGGCAAGCTCCCCTAAAGTTTGAATACCTGATTGCGGGGTTACAATGGGCAGTGCTTTAAGCTCCTCAGGGGTTTGCCACGGTATGCCGCGCAAAATCACGTTCATGCGTTCGTTGCCATCAAAGTATTCATTAACAAATAACCCGCCTGTATAGGCTTGCACTGCTTGAGATACGTCACGACGAGTCAGCCCTGCTTGGGTTATACGACGGTCGTTGGGTGTGAGCCTAAGCTCTGGCTCTGCCATATCGAGTCGTGGTTGTGGCCTTGCTGTGGCATTCGGCATTGCTTCGGTGACAGCTTGCAGCGCCACATTAGCACCGGCTATTAGCTCGTCCATATTCGGGCCAGTTAAATCGATATTGATATTGCGACCATCACCGCCATTAGCAACTTGGATCATCGACCCTCTAAAGAAGAATACTTGGGTGTCGGGTAAATCGATGAAGATTTCTTCTCGGGCGACCTTCATTAATTCTTCAACACGTTGTGGATCGGCAGAATAAATAAAACCGCCAGCATTTGCGCCAAATGCATAAAAGTTAAAATCTTTTATCCCCGGCTCTTTTTCACCTGTGTAATAAGGCATTAAGCGCTTTTTGATACGCATCAGTAGCTCTTCTTCCATAAACTGTACATTGCCGCCAGGTGGGGTATTTAGGTTAAAGAAAAAGCCATCGGTTGGTGCTCGCGGCATAAAATCAGTTTTCGGGAGCATGGTCATGGTCGCGACGAGTGAGCCACCTAATAACGACACTATCCACACTATTTGTTTAACGCGGGTATTGGTAAGCGCCATGATGAAGTTAGTCAGCTTATGCCAATATTCACGATAAGGATCCGCTTTTAGCTCTTTGTCTGGCCAAAAGTGGTTAGCCAACGGAATCAGTGTAATTGCGCAAATCATCGAGGCAATTACAGCAATGGATAAGGTGAGCGCTAAGTCAGAGAATAACTGCCCTTCAATACCTGCCATAAATAAAATTGGCAAGAAGATAGCAACGCTGGTGGTGGTTGAGGCAAATAAGGCACCTGTTACTTGAGCAGCGCCTTTTAGCGCTGCTTTTTTACTATCAAAGCCTTCGCTTCTGAGCCTTGCGATATTTTCTTGCACTATGATGGCGGCATCAAGTACTAAGCCAACAGCAAAGGCAAGGCCGGCCAGTGAAATAACATTTAAGCTGCGGTCAAAAATATTCAACGTTAAAAACGCGACTAACAAAGAGACAGGAATTGTCGCTGCAATCACAAACGTGGCCTTTAAGCCCCTAAAGAACAACCACAAGATTAAACACGACAGCAAAACACCTAGACCTAAGTTACTTTTAACCAACGACAAGGCATTACGAATATGCACTGAGGCATCAAAACTTAATTCAATCGCTAAGCCATTTTCAGCCAGCGGCCCTTCGTTTAGTTCTTTAATGGCAAGATTAATGTCATCAAGTAGCGCAACGGTGTTGGCTTCGTTAGCGCGCGAAATACGAATGTAATACGCGGGTTTACCATTTCGACCACTCATCCCTAAACGGTCAGAAAAAGTGCGCTCTACACTTGCGATATCGCCAAGGTAAATAGGTCTATCGCCTGAATAGCCAACGCGCATTTGTGCCATGCTCGATAAATCATATTGCCCCGTAAAGCGAACTGTATATTGACGACGGCCAACATTGGCAAGACCACCTGAGGTATCGCGTGAGCTGGCTAATACATTACTGATTTGGTCCAGGCTGACGCCAAGTGCTGCGGCTTTGTGAGGGTCAAAGGTAATACGTAATTCTTTTGGTCGTTCACTGGCTAAGTCAACGCGAGCAACACCAGGAATACGTGCCAAACGGGGCTCAACAAATTCATCAATTTGTTTTTGGAACTGCGCCATGTCTAAATCAAGGCTGTCGCTATTAAAATCTTTTGGAGTGACCAGTAACGTTGCAGCGGCTTCCCCATTATTACCGCCAGCAAAAACCACAGGATCAAATGCATCTAACGGCAGAGGTGGCGCTTGGTTAAGGCTAGTTAATACATCAAGCATCGCCTGTTGCATGTTTTGCCCAACAGCAAAAGTTAACGTGATAGAGCCATTGCCACGGTTAATGTAAGTATTAACCTCGAGCGCACCCGGGGTGTTTTTTACCGCGTTCTCGAGCGGTTCAATGATCACTGATTCAATCTCTTCAGGTGCAGCTTGGCGCCAGCCAGAGAAAATAGTGATCTGCGGTTGCTCAATATCTGGTGTGAGCTGAATTGGCAACTTAAAAATACTTAACATGCCAAACAACATAATCAACACCAAGATGACAATAACACTCGCAGGGTTCTTCAGCGAACTACGTGTCAGGTTCATTGTGTGTGTTCCAAAATCAGTTTGTGTGCATTGTAGTGCGATGTAAAAAAAGTGCCAGTGAGGTAAATGAAATGTATGTCAGGAGTAACGCTGAATAGCCGTTAATTCGCGATAAAATGTGTATTTGAAATAAGATGTAACAATTTAACAGGGAGCTTTAAGTCTTAAGCGCTCAGTTTTAAGTAAAAAAGTGCGAAACTAGTTAGCAGTATCCTTTTGGCGTAGAGTAGTAACGTTTTGCTCAAATAGACGTTTTACTTCTGCACTGTAGTGATTGTGGTTGTTAATGGTGATAAAGGGATTAGTGAAACTAACATCACAGAAAGATGTATAACACTGGATTTTAACTGCAACTCGATCTGGGGTTGCAAGGCCATCTAACGTTGTTTGCAATGCTTCAAACACATATTCTTTACGAACATGCGATGTTAAAGCAACTTCAAGTTTTTTGACCTCAGCGCGGTGTGAATTCGAATCGGTTACAAACAATTCGTATAGGTAGCTGCGTGATACAAACAGCAAGATTGCCACAAGATAGAATAGACCTGTGTAATAAAATAACTCCGTGTGAGTGAAACTCCGAAAAGACTTAAACATTTTTCTATTATTTTTGTTTGTTTTTTATACTAAAACATATTTGTCAGTATATCTCAACAAACTAACTAAAAATCACTGCATTACAAATAAAAAAGCGCGAAACTAATTAGTATCGCGCTTCTTGAATTTTTAAACTTACAGCTCAGTTTTGTTATTCATCAATCGAGCGAAGTAGGGCATTAATACCTACTTTTTCGCGAGTTTGCTGGTCAACTTTTTTCACGATGATAGCAGCGTATAGGCTGTGCGAACCATCTTTTGACGGTAGAGAGCCTGGAACAACAACTGCACCGGCTGGTACTCGGCCGTAATGAGTTTCGCCTGTTTCACGGTCATAGATGCGCGTGCTTTGGCTGATGTAAACACCCATTGAAATAACCGCACCTTCTTCTACCACAACGCCTTCAACAATTTCAGAGCGTGCACCGATAAAACAGTTATCTTCGATAATCGTTGGGTTTGCTTGCAGTGGCTCAAGTACACCACCAATGCCTACACCGCCCGACAAGTGAACGTTTTTACCAATTTGTGCACATGAGCCAACCGTTGCCCATGTATCAACCATCGTACCTTCATCAACGTAAGCGCCAATGTTGACATAAGATGGCATTAGCACCACGTTTTTACCTACAAAGCTGCCTTTACGTGCCACTGCATTAGGCACAACACGCATCCCGCCTTGTTGGAATTGCTCTGGTGTGTAGTCGCTAAATTTAAGTGGTACTTTGTCGTAAAACTGATTAACACCATCGCTCATAGGTTGGTTATCACGAATACGGAAAGACAGTAGCACCGCTTTTTTCAACCATTGATGTACAACCCACTCACCACTGATTTTTTCAGCAACACGGGCAGCGCCGCTATCAAGTAATTCAAGCGCATCGATAATCGCTTGCTTTACTTCACTTGATACCGTGCTTGGGCTGATGCTATCGCGGTTGTCCCAGGCGTTTTCGATCATGGTTTTTAAATCTGACATAAGATCCTCTTATTCGGTTTCTGCGTTGAGTTTTTTACGCAATGCTTGATGAATTTTAGCCTGTTCTTCGTCTGTTAATGCTTGGTATTCGTTATTTGATACCACGAAGAAATCTTCTGCACGTTCACCAACAGTGGTGATCCGCGCGGCATGAATATGTAATAAGTGTGCTTGAAATACTTCAGCAATTTTCGTTAATAGACCCGGAATATCCACCGCTTGGATTTCAATTAAGCTGCGATCTTTACGAGCATGCGGTCTAAGCACAATTTTTGGTTTGATATTAAAGTCTTTAAAGCGCTGTGAGCGGTTCTTTTTGATGCGAATTTTCTTTTTCGGATCGCTAATCGCAAGTTCTAATGCACGCTTAATGCCTTGCGCACGGCTACTTGCAATCGGGTCACCATTAACTTCTAAAATAACAAAGCTAAAAATCACATAGCCATCTTTAGTCGTTAACACCTGGGCATGTTGGATTTGCGCTTTTTTCGAACCAATTACACTCACCAAGCGTGCAAATAAACCCCCTGAGTATGGGCTGTAAGCGAATACTTGCGTCCCCCCGTGCATTGCGGTGTCAGAAACAGTGACACTTGGTAGGCTTAAATCTTCACAATTTAATAAGTGCTCTGTTTGCCATGAAATTTGTTGCTCACTAAAGGCGGTAAAATAATTCGCTTTAAAGCGGCTCCAAATTAAGTCGATTTGATCTTCATTGCAGCCGTGATTCAATAAGCGCTGCTTGGCTTGCTGTTTTTTATCACGAATCTGGTCTCGCTGATCCATTGGGTTTTCAAGACCTAAACGCAGTGCTCGCTGGGTATGTAAATACAGCTCACGTAGTAGGGTGTTTTTCCAATCGTTCCATAGATTATCGTTAGTGGCACGAATATCGGCCAAGGTTAAGCAGTATAAATAATCTAGCTGGCGCTCATTTTTCACTTTGCTTGCAAAGTCTTTAATTACGTCTGGGTCATTAATATCTTTACGCTGTGCAGTGACCGACATAAGTAAGTGATTAGCCACTAACCATGAAATAAGCTTGCCGTCTGATGATGGGAAACGGTGCAATTTAGCAAACGCAATCGCATCAACCGAGCCAAGTTCAGAGTGGTCGCCGCCACGGCCTTTGGCGATATCATGGAATATACCCGCTAAATAAAGTAACTCAGGTTTATCCATGCGAGTGACGATTTCACTACAAAGCGGAAACTCGCTGACTTTTGACTTATCAAAATATTTATAAATATTGTTGATTAGTTTGTGGGTGTGCTCATCTACGGTATAGGCGTGGAATAAATCAAATTGCATTTGCCCAAAGATATTACGCCACTGCGGTAAATAGGCCGCGATAATGCCGTGCTTGTGCATTAAGGTAAATGCGCGACCCATACCATTTGGGTGTTTAATTAAGCGCAAAAATGCTTCACGGCAAGCGGCGTAATCTTGTAAATCACCCAGTAACCGGCGACGTACTTGACGCATTGTGCGTATAGTACTTGGGTAGATATGGGTAATTTCAGGGTTATCAGCAATATGCTCGAACAACACAAATAGCTGATCTCGGCGGAAAAATACCGACGGGTTTTTTACGCGAATTTGATGGCCAATACGTTCAAAGTTACGGTCAAGCTCAACCACTGGTAACTCACCGGCACCTGGCAAAATACTTTGCTCGAAGTATGAAAGTAGCATTTGGTTGAGTTCACGCACGCGGCTCATAATACGGAATAAGCGCTTCATCATGCGCTCAACTGAGGCCTTACCTTCACTACCAAAGCCAAGAATTTCTGCTGCGTGAGGTTGGTGGTCGAACAGTAAACGGTTTTCAGATCGCCCCGCAGCAATGTGCAGCGCAAAACGAATGTTCCAAAGGTTTTCTAAACATTCAGAAAGCTCTTGGTATTCTTCGTGAGTAAGATAGCCGTGATTTATTAATTCTTGTAATGTTTCGGCTCTAAAGTGCTTTTTAGCTACCCAAATAATGGTCTGTAAATCGCGCAGGCCACCTGGGTTTTCTTTGATGTTTGGTTCAAGATTATAAGCCGTACCATGACATTTTTTATGGCGTAAACTTTGTTCTTGTACTTTTGCCAAAAAGAATTCGTCTGAGCGCCAAATTGGTGTATCAATCAAATGATTTTTGAGTTTTTCAAATTCAATGTGATTACCAAAAATTAATCGGCTTTCGAGCAAGCTGGTGGCAAATGTCACATCTTCGCGTTTTTGTTCTAATGCTTGTTCTATTGTACGAACGCTGTGACCAATTTCTAAATTAAGATCCCAAAGCATGGTGACGAACTGGCCAATTTTCTCGCATACGGCTTCACTGGGCTGTTCACTAACCAGCAGCATAAAGTCGATATCGGAGTAGGGATGTAGTTCGCCACGACCATATCCACCCACAGCGATAAGTGCTAAGTCACTTTCGTGAGCAAGGTCGTAATCATGAAACAGTTTAATTAATAAGCGGTCGATAAACTCAGCACGGGCATTAATTAAGTTGCTAACGGGTTGTTTTGAGAATTCGTTCTGTAGCCATTTATAAAAATAACTAGAACAGTCGCGATAATCGCTAAGTTGCTCAGCTTGGCTGAGCAACTTTTTTACTTTATTGGGTAATGCCACAGGGGCTGGCTCCTAGTGTTCGATGATCCTGTCGATAGTATCATCTGATCGGAGCGTTAAAATTTCAACACCATTTTCAGTCACTAGTAGTGTGTGTTCCCACTGCGCAGACAAAGAACGGTCTTTTGTTACAACTGTCCAGTTGTCTTTTAGTAATTTACACTGACGTTTACCGGCATTGACCATTGGCTCGATTGTTAAGCACATACCAGCTTTCAATACTTCGCCAGTACCTGCTTTTCCATAGTGCATTACTTGTGGCTCTTCGTGGAACTCAGCACCAATACCGTGACCACAGTATTCGCGAACAATTGAATAGTTAAAGCTTTCAGCGTACTTTTGAATTGCAGCACCGATATCACCTAAGCGCACGCCAGGTTTAACCATTTTAATAGCAAGGTATAGGCTTTCTTGCGTGATATCCGCAAGGCGCTTACCTTGAATATTAGGTGTACCTACATGGAACATCTTAGAAGTATCACCGTGATAACCATCTTTGATCACAGTAACGTCAATATTTACGCTATCACCTTCTTTGAGCGGTTTGTCATTCGGAATACCGTGACAAATTACATGGTTCACTGAGGTGCAAATTGATTTTGGGAAACCGTGATAATTAAGCGGTGCTGGAATAGCATCTTGAACATTAACAATATAATCATGACAAATTGTATTTAGTTCATCTGTGGTTACACCTGGCACCACATGCGGTTCTATCATTTCAAGTACCTCGGCGGCTAAGCGCCCGGCAACACGCATTTTTTCGATTTCTTCAGGGGTCTTGATCACAGCACTCATTGAGGCTCCAAAGTTGTTTTTCAGGTCAGTTTTTAGTGCACAAATTTTGCACTAGACGTTGAGTTTTCAATTTTAATATGGTATAAAGCGCGCCGTCTTTTTACAAATAAATTCTTAACTGATTTTTTGTATTTAAGACAAACACAATTTTATTTTAACACACACACGTATCGTCACATACACTTGGGTGCACTTAAGTTACAAATTAACTACGGTGTTGGTGCTATGGGATATGTGGAGGCCTAACCCTAAATTATAGAGGATTATAAAATGGCAAACGTTTCAATGCGCGATATGCTTCAAGCTGGTGTTCACTTTGGTCACCAGGCACGTTACTGGAACCCTAAGATGAAGCCTTTCATCTTCGGCGCTCGTAACCGTGTTCATATCATCAACCTAGAGCAAACTGTACCAATGTTCAACGAAGCACTTAAGTTCTTATCGAACGCAGCTTCTAACAAAGGTAAAGTACTTTTCGTTGGTACTAAGCGCGCAGCAAGCGAAGCAGTTAAAGAAGCAGCTATTCAAAGCGAGCAGTTCTACGTAAACCACCGTTGGTTAGGTGGTATGTTGACTAACTGGAAAACAGTTCGTCAATCAATCAAGCGTCTTAAAGACCTTGAAGCGCAGAGCCAAGACGGTACTTTCGAGAAGTTAACTAAGAAAGAAGCGTTAATGCTTACTCGTGAAATGGAAAAGCTTGAAAAGAGCCTTGGTGGTATCAAAGATATGGGCGGTCTTCCTGACGCACTTTTCGTTATCGATGCAGACCACGAGCACATCGCTATCCGTGAAGCTAACAACCTAGGTATTCCAGTTGTTGCTATCGTTGATACTAACTCTAACCCAGACGGTGTTGATTACATCGTACCTGGTAACGACGATGCGATCCGTGCTATTCAACTTTACACTGGCGCTGTATCAGCTGCGATCACTGAAGGTCGTGAGAACAACATCGTTGCTCAAGCTGAAAAAGACGACTTCGTAGAAGCTGAATAATTAGCTGTCATCAAGTCTTCATCTAATCAAGGTGAAGACTTGTTATTCTTGTCAAGCGGCCCATACCGCTTCCCTATAACAGAATTCAATTGAGGATATTCTAATGGCTGTAACTGCTGCCCTAGTTAAAGAATTACGCGAGCGTACTGGCGCTGGCATGATGGATTGTAAAAAAGCGTTAACTGAAACTAACGGTGACATCGAGTTAGCGATTGAAAACATGCGTAAGAGCGGTGCTGCAAAGGCTGCTAAAAAAGCAGGTAACATCGCTGCTGAAGGTACAATCTTAATCAAAGAAGGTAACGGTTTCGCTGCGCTTCTTGAAGTTAACTGTCAAACTGACTTCGTTGCTAAAGATTCAAACTTCCTTGGCTTCGCGAATGAAGTATTAGACGCTGCTGCAGAATCTAAAGCAGACATCGATGCACTTAAAGCACAGTTCGAAGAAACGCGTGTTGCACTAGTTGCTAAAATCGGTGAAAACATCAATGTTCGTCGCGTTGAGTACATCGACGGTGACAAACTTTCTTCTTACCGCCACGGCGACCGTATCGGTGTTGTTGTAGTTGGTGAAGCTGACGAAGAAACACTTAAGCAAGTTGCTATGCACGTAGCTGCGTCTAAGCCTGAGTTCGTAAACCCAGAAGACGTACCAGCTGACGTTGTTGAAAAAGAAAAAGCAGTTCAAATCGACATCGCGATGAACGAAGGCAAGCCTGCTGAAATCGCTGAGAAAATGGTTGTTGGTCGTATGAAGAAATTCACTGGTGAGATCTCTCTTACTGGTCAAGCTTTCATCATGGAACCTAAGAAAACTGTTGGCGAAATTCTTAAAGAGAAAGGCGCAACTGTTACTAACTTCATCCGTTTAGAAGTTGGTGAAGGTATCGAGCGTAAAGAAGAAGACTTCGCTGCTGAAGTAGCTGCTCAAATCGCTGCTGCAAAAGGCGAGTAATTTTCTAACTTAGTGACGTAGGACAATTAGATGAAATTAATCTGTTATTAGCTTTTGCGTCACTGATGAAAATTCTTTAAAATAACCGCGTTTTATGTGTAACCATAGCGCGGTTATTTTTTATCTCATTATTAAGGCTGGCCCAAATATTATGACTATCAATCGTAAACCTATTTTTAGACGTGTTCTTCTTAAACTTAGCGGTGAAGCATTAATGGGAGACGAAGGCTTCGGCATCGACCCGAAAGTACTTGACCGTATGGCTCAAGAAATTAAAGAACTTGTAGAGCTCGACGTAGAAGTAGGTTTAGTTATCGGTGGCGGTAACTTCTTGCGTGGTGGTTCATTAGCAGAAGCAGGTATGAACCGCGTAGTGGGCGACCACATGGGTATGCTTGCTACGGTAATGAATGGTTTGGCAATGCGTGATGCTCTGCATCGTGCATTTGTAAATTGTCGCTTAATGTCTGCCATTCCATTAAATGGCGTGTGTGATGCTTACAACTGGGCAGAAGCTATCAGCTTATTAAAGTCTGGTCGTGTTGTTATCTTTTCTGCAGGCACAGGTAACCCATTCTTTACCACTGATTCTGCAGCGTGTTTACGCGGTATTGAAATTGAAGCTGATACCGTAATTAAAGCGACAAAAGTTGATGGTGTTTATTCAGATGACCCAGTGAAAAACCCAGACGCGACATTATATCGCCACTTAAGCTACAATGAGATCATTGATAAAGAACTAAAGGTTATGGACTTAGCGGCATTCACGCTTGCCCGTGATCATAATATGCCTTTAAGTGTATTTAACATGAATAAATCAGGCGCGCTTAAGCGTGTAATTATGGGCGAAGATGAAGGAACGCTTATCTCTTCACAAGCCTCGGATGAAATTAATAAATAGATTAGGATTGAACCGTGATTAACGATATCAAAAAAGATGCGTCAGAACGTATGCAAAAAAGTGTTGCGGCACTAGGCAGTCAATTATCTAAAATTCGCACAGGCCGTGCTCACCCTGCATTACTTGACGGTATTCAAGTGTCTTACTACGGTGCTGACACGCCACTAAACCAAGTAGCTAATGTAACAATTGAAGACTCGCGTACACTTGCAATCAGCGTGTTCGACAAGTCATTAGCGCAAGCGGTAGAAAAAGCAATAATGGCATCAGATTTAGGTTTAAACCCTATGTCTGCTGGTACTGTGATCCGTGTTCCACTTCCTCCACTTACTGAAGAGCGTCGTAAAGACCTTATCAAAATTGTACGTGGTGAAGTTGAAGGCGGCCGTGTTGCTGTTCGTAACATTCGTCGTGACGCAAATGGCGACATTAAGAGCTTATTGAAAGACAAAGAAATTTCTGAAGATGAAGCGCGTCAAGCAGAAGACGAAATCCAAAAGCTTACAGATAAGTTCATCAAAGAGATGGATACACAATTAACAGCGAAAGAAGCTGAATTGATGGAAATCTAAAAGCTCTTGTTTTTCTTTTCGGGATGAATCCTGAAAGGCAAGCAGGTCATTGCAAATTTATTAGTTTTGAAACGCCGGCTGGGGTATACTAGACGGCGTTTTTTTATGGAATACTCGATATTTATGGTTCTTAACGCTGATAAAATTTCCCAGCAAAGTTTGCCTAAGCATGTCGCTATAATCATGGATGGTAACGGTCGTTGGGCTCAAGCGAAAAATCGCCCACGTGTTTATGGGCATAAAAAAGGCGTTGATGCGGTTCGTCAATCAGTGCAATTTTGTACTCGCTTAGGTATACAGTCGTTAACACTATTCGCATTTAGTAGCGAAAATTGGCGACGCCCAGAAGACGAAGTAAATACGCTCATGGAGCTATTTTTGTTCGTGTTGGGCAAAGAAGTTAAAAAGCTTCATAAAAATAATGTAAAGCTCAATATAATTGGTGATTTATCACGCTTTTCTGAGAATTTGCGTAATAAAGTTGATGCAGCACACGAGTTAACCCGTAATAATACGGGCTTGCAATTAAACGTTGCTGCTAATTATGGTGGCCGTTGGGATATTACCAATGCCGCAACCATGCTTGCAAAAAAAGTCGCAGCCGGTGAAATGGCCGCTGAAGAGATTACCGAAGAGCTCATGAGTGAACACATGAGCATGGCAGATCAAGTTGAGCTTGATTTAATGATCCGCACAGGTGGTGATTTGCGCATTAGTAACTTTCTTTTATGGCAAGCAGCTTACGCTGAGCTTTACTTTACCGATACGCTTTGGCCAGACTTTAATGAAGCTGCTTTTGCCGATGCTATCGCATGTTACGTTGCCAGAGAGCGACGATTTGGTTGTACAGGCGAACAAATAAAACAATTACTCGCCGAGACCTAATTACTAGTTGAAGGTACACACATTGCTAAAACAACGAATTTTAACCTCGCTCGTGTTGGCACCACTTGCACTTGTATTGGTATTTTATACCCCATTAACTCTATTTAGTTATATCGCCGCCGGTATCGTATTACTCGGTGCATGGGAATGGTCTGCGTTTATGGGGCTATGCGATAAAGTTAAACGTTTTGGATTTGTCGCTGCAACAGCAGTGTTTCTTGCATTATTAAATTGGCATTGGCCGATTGACTCGCTTTGGCAAAATGGTCAACTAGTAGGTGATGCAAACTATCTATTCACGCTATCGTTTGCTTGGTGGATTGTAGCTACTTACTTAGTTTGGCGTTATCCCGCTATGGCAAAAGCGTGGAATGAAGGCATTGTGATGCGTGCCATTGCCGGATTTTTAACACTCGTACCACTTTGGTTAGCTTTAAATACCCTGCGTAGCGCAGGCTATGGCGAATCAACCCATTTCGGCTCTATGCTTATTCTTGTGGTTTTAGGCATTGTTTGGAGCGCAGACATCGGTGCATATTTTACCGGTAAAAACTTAGGCAAACACAAACTAATGCCAAAAGTGAGCCCAAATAAGACCATTGAAGGCCTACTTGGTGGCGTGGTGGCCTCAGTTATTTTTGTTTTAGTATTTTGTCATTACAGCAATGTTGATATGGCTGTGTGGCCAATTTATGCGATTATGACAGCATTTATTGCGCTGTTTTCAGCGGTAGGCGACTTATTAGAAAGTATGTTTAAACGTGAAGTTGGCTTGAAAGACAGCGGTTCATGTTTACCAGGTCACGGCGGTATTTTAGACCGTATCGATAGTTTAACCGCGGCTGCGCCAATCTTTGTACTTTGCTACGCATGGACATTGAGTTTATGAGCAAAGTAGAACAACTCGTCGTATTAGGCGCAACTGGTTCAATCGGTTTAAGCACCTTAGATGTTGTTGCTCGTAACCCAGAGCGCTTTGCTGTTTTTGCCTTAGCTGCTGGTAAAAATGCCGAGAAAATGGCTGAACTGTGTATTGCACATCAACCTAAGTTTGCCGTAATGGCAGATCAACACGCCGCGGCTGCGCTGTCTAACTTACTTGCCAGTAGCTCTTGTAAAACAGAGATTCTTGCAGGTACAAGTGCTATGAGCGAGCTTGCTGCTGATACTGATGTTGACACTGTTATGTCGGCTATTGTCGGTGCAGCAGGCTTGTTACCTACTTTAAGCGCCGTTGAGGCGGGCAAAAAAGTATTGCTTGCTAATAAAGAGTCTCTAGTTATGTCGGGGCAGCTGTTTATTGATAAAGTAAAACAGCATGGTGCTACTTTATTGCCTATCGACAGTGAACATAATGCTATTTTTCAATGTATGCCTGCGGCTTTACAAAACGGGTCGGGTTTACTGGCCGATAATGGCGTTAGCAAAATTTTATTAACAGGGTCTGGTGGGCCATTTTTAACTCGCGATGTCGCAACATTATCAGCTGTGACCGTGACTGAAGCTGTGGCGCACCCTAATTGGTCGATGGGCCAAAAAATATCTGTTGATTCAGCAACCATGATGAATAAAGGCCTTGAATTTATTGAGGCTAAGTGGTTATTTAATTGCCAAGCAAGCGATATTGAAGTGGTGATACACCCGCAAAGTATTATTCACTCTATGGTGCAATATCAAGATGGCTCAGTGCTTGCGCAAATGGGTAATCCAGATATGCGCACTCCTATAGCTCACGCTTTAGCATTTCCTGAGCGCGTTGATGCCGGGGTTAAACCTCTCGACTTTGCACAGGTTGCAGATTTTACTTTCACTAAGCCAGATTATGCACGATATCCAAATTTAAAACTTGCGATTGAAGCATGCGAAATGGGGCAGGGCGCAACAACCACTGTCAACGCTGCAAATGAAGTTGCAGTTGCTGCATTTTTAGCTGGCCAGATTAAGTTTACAGATATCTTTCGTATTAACTCACAAACCCTAGCAGCAACACAGGATGTTAATGTGCATACATTAGACGAGATCCTGGCTTGTGATGAAGCTGCTCGCATTAAAGCCACTGAGTTTGTTAGAAGAGGCATTAATTAGCATGTTTGATTTTTTTTGGAATCTGGGTTCATTTATTCTTGCCTTAGGCATTTTAGTGACAGTGCATGAATATGGTCACTTTTGGGTTGCACGTAAGGCAGGTGTCAAAGTACTGCGTTTTTCAATTGGCTTTGGTAAGCCGTTGATCAAGTGGTATGACAAACAGCAAACAGAATATGTGATAGCGGCAATCCCACTAGGTGGTTATGTCAAAATGCTTGATGAGCGTGTTGACGAAGTACCGCCAGAGCAGCGTCATTTATCATTTAATGCCAAATCAGTAAAAGCACGTATAGCGATAGTTGCAGCCGGACCAATGGCGAACTTTTTATTTGCTATTTTTGCTTTAGCTGTCATGTACATGGTGGGCGTTCAGTCATTAAAACCTGTGGTTGGGGAAGTGACTCAAGGAAGCCGTGCTGCAGCTGCTAATATTGAGCCGAACCAACAAATTATTAAAATCGGTGAAGACGATATCAGCACTTGGCAAGATGCCACCTTCTCATTGATGAGCCGTTTAGGCGAGCAAAGCGTTGTTGTTACGCTTCGTGACCAAAACTATCAAAAGCATGTGCGTACTCTTAACTTAGATGGCTGGAAATTAGATCAGCAAGATGTACCACCGCTAACATCGATTGGTATAGTACCTTTTCGACCTAACGCCTTACTGCAGGTAGCGATGATCAGTAAAGGGTCAGCTGCAGAACAGGCAGGATTACAGGTAAATGATAAAATTATTGCCGTAAATGGTGAAAATATCAGCACTTGGAACGAGTTAGTTTCACTAATTCAGCAATCACCTAACAAATCCTTACAAATTAGTGTACAAAGACAAGATAGTATTAAAGAGCTTATTGTTACACCTAAAGGCCAAATCAGTGATTCAGGTGTTGAACAAGGTTTCTTAGGTGTGTCTCCAGTGGTTGAGCCATGGCCAGAAAATTATATTGAAACTAGACATTATGGCCCTGTCGATAGTATTGTGCTGGGCATACAAGAAACATGGCGTTTAATCACACTAAGTTTCGACATGATTGGTAATTTAATTACCGGTCAGGTGTCGGTTAAAAATTTAAGTGGCCCTGTAGGCATTGCAGTGGGTGCGGGAACTAGCGTAAGCTATGGTTTGGTTGCTTTTTTAAGCTTCTTAGCATTAATAAGTGTAAACCTAGGTGTATTTAACTTATTACCGTTGCCAGTGCTTGATGGTGGGCACTTAATGTATTACATAATTGAACTTTTTCGCAAAAAGCCGGTCTCTGAAAAGACGCAAGAATTTGGTTTTAAAGTGGGTGCGTTGCTGCTCCTGTTTTTAACATGTTTCGCTTTGTTCAATGATGTATCGCGTTTATAACAAATGAGCGAAAAATTCCAATTTGAACACGATTGTAAAACACCGCAAAAGTTTAACTTACAAGGTGTTGAGCGGTAATACAGTTGTAAAGGATAAAGATAATAAAATGGCTATAAAAAAACATTTGGCAGTTTCAAGTTTATTAGGTGCAAGCTTTGCAGCCCTAGGCCAAAACTCCTTTATTGTAGATGATTTAAAAGTTGAAGGTTTACAACGTGTTGCTCTAGGTGCAGCGCTAACGCATATTCCAATCAACGTGGGCGATAATATTGATGAGTATACAATTTCAAGAACCATAAAGGCTCTCTATCGTTCAGGTCACTTTGATAATATTAAAGCATTACGCGATGGCAACAGTGTTATTTTCCGTGTAACAGAGCGCCCAACGATAAGCATGATCGAATTTGATGGTAATAAAGACATCAAAGATGAGCAGTTAAATGAGTCGCTCGATCAGCAAGATATTCGTACGGGTGAGCCACTTGATAAAACTGTTCTTGATAATATAGAAAAAGGTTTAGTTGAGTTTTTCCATAGTATTGGTAAGTACAATGCTAAAGTGGATGTAACTATCACTAAGCTGCCACGTAACCGTGTGAAGCTATTGTTTAAATTTGATGAAGGCGATGCCGCTTCTATTCGTCAAATTAACCTCGTTGGTAACGAATTATTCTCTGATGAAGAGCTACTTAAATTAGCTGAGTCACAACAAGATTTGCCGTGGTGGAAGTTCATGTCGAGCGACCGCTATCAAAAGCAAACCATTGAAGGCGACTTAGAAAAAATTCGTAGTTACTATTTAGACCGTGGTTACTTACGTTTTAATATCGATTCAACCCAAGTTTCAGTTAGTCCTGAACGTGACTCAGTTTACGTAACAGCTAATATCACCGAAGGTGTTAAGTACAAAGTGAAAGGCTTTGACTTTATTGGTGACTTGTTAGGCCGTGAAGAACTCATTAAGAGTGTTATCCCGCTTAAAACTGGGGAGCTTTACAACGGCTCTGTGGTGACGTCTTCTGAAGAATTTATCAAAAGCTACTTAGCGCGATTTGGTTATGCCAATGCTGAAGTACGTACCATCCCAGAGATTGATGATGAGAATAAAGAAGTTCAATTAACGCTTTCTGTTAATCCGGGCAAACGTGTTTATGTTCGTCGTATCATTGTGGGCGGTAACCAAAACACATCTGATGAAGTGGTACGTCGTGAAATGACGCAGCTTGAAGGTGCGTGGTTATCAAATCAAAGCCTTGAACGTTCTAAACTACAAATCCAGCGTTTACCATACATGGAAAGTGTTGATTTTAATGTTGTGCCAGTACCAGGTGTAGATGACCAAGTTGATGTCGATTTTACTGTTAAAGAACAATCAGCAGGTAGTTTTAACGCAGGTCTTGCCTATGGTTCTTACTTAGGTCTGCAATTTAACATTGGTGTGAGTGAATCAAACTTCTTAGGTACCGGTAACCAAATTGGTTTTAACATCAATACATCACGTGGTTCTGAGCGTGTTAGTGTGTCTTATACTGACCCTTACTTTACGCCAGATGGCGTATCGCAAGGTAGCAGTATTTTCTACAGTAACTATGACGCGAGTAAATTCAGCCTAATCGACTATAAATCGAAGAGTTATGGTATTGGTACTAACATTGGTTTCCCAATCGATGCAGTAAACCGTATTAACTTTGGTGTGCGTTGGGTGCAAGAAGAACTGTCTGACATTGCTGAATACGAGCAAACTCGTGTAATGCGTGAAACTTTCTTAGACCCAGAAAACCCAGATGCGGGCTTCGACTTTACTAAGTACGAGTTAAGTGCAGGTTGGTCGCGTGTTACCGTAAACCGTGGTTTATTCCCAACGGCTGGTTCGCGTCAATCACTAAACTTAACAGCGACAACGCCGAACTCTGATTTACAGTACTTTAAGATAAATTATGATTCGCGTTTCTACTGGCCAATTAGTAATGACCACCGTTGGGTATTCTCAACACGTGCAGCACTTGGTTATGGTAATGGTTATGGAACAACTAATGGTTATGACCAAACATTGCCGTTCCAGGAGTTCTTCAGAATTACCGAAATGGAATTACGTGGCTTCGATCGAAATACGATTCTACCACGTGCTGTATCGCGTGGCCCACAAGCTATTCCTGGTACACCATTACCTGATGGTACTACAACAGGTAACATTGGTGGTGCATCAGAGTTTGATGAACTACGAACAGCAGGCCGAATTGGTGGTAACGCCAAAGCGGTAGCAGGGATGGAGCTAATCGTTCCAACACCTTTCTTAGATGAAGAAAACACCAGCTCTGTACGTACTAGCTTCTTCGTAGATGCAGCAAACGTATGGGATACAGAGTTTAATATTGACCGTTATCAAAACCTTTCAATAGACCAGCGTGCAATATTGTCTGATTACTCAGATCCAATGCGCTTTAGGGTTTCAACGGGTCTTTCATTACAATGGATCTCTCCAATGGGTCCAATGCTGATTAGTTTTGCGTATCCATTGCAAAAAGAAGAAGATGACGATACGAAGACCATCAGCTTTAATATTAGTAATACATTCTAAAGGAGTTTTTACGTGAAAAAATCAATTAAATCAACAGCCTTCGCATTGCTTGCTACTTTATCTATGGGCCTTTCAACAAGTGCATTTGCGCACAAAGTAGGTGTTGTTGATATGCAAGAAATTTACAAGCAAATCCCTCAAATGGCGAAAGTTGAGCAGTCACTTGAAGCTGAGTTTTCTGAGCGTCGTCAAGAGTTAGAAAAGTTACAAGGCGATATTCGTTTTGAAGCTGAAAAGTTCAAGCGTGAATCAACAACGATGAGCGATAAGCAGAAAGATGAATTACGTACTAAGATTCAAGGTATGCAGCAGCAACTTGCTGAAAAAGGCCGTCCTTTAGAGCAAGAAATCAAGATGCGTCAAAACCAAGAGTTAGCTAAGGTTCAAAAGCTAATCTTAGATGCAATCGAAGAAGTGGCTAAAGCTGGCAAGTTTGATGAAGTTAAAGTTAAAGAAACAACAATTTATTTTAACCCTAAAACAGTATCTGATTTATCAGATAAAGTAGTTGAAAAAGTAAGTAAGCAATAGAAATCATATATGCATAATTACACGCTTTCGCAGATTGCGGATCTTTTAGGCGCCGAACTTCAGGGTGATGGCGCCACAGAGATTACAAAAATATCAACACTTGCAAATGCCCAACCTGGGCATATTGCATTTTTAGCGAACAAGAAATATCGCTCACAATTGAACGACACATTAGCCAGTGCGGTGATTTTATCCGAGGCTGATGCAGCGTTTTTTACAGGCAATAAGCTTGTGGTTGCTAACCCCTATGTATGTTACGCCAAGCTTGCCCAGCTTATGGATACCACGCCGCGTTCAGCTGCCACTGGTATTCACCCAAGTGCAGTCATTCACGATTCAGCCAGTATTGGTGATAATGTCGCGATCGCTGCTAATGTGGTGATTGAAGCGGGGGCTGTAATCGGCAACGACGTACAACTTGGTCCAGGCTGCTTTATCGGTGAAAATACAAAAATTGGCCAAGGCACTAAGCTTTGGGCAAATGTATGTGTTTACCATGAAGTCGAAATCGGCAGTGATTGCTTATTTCAAGCGAATACAGTTGTGGGTAGCGATGGTTTTGGCTATGCGAATGAGCGTGGTGAGTGGATTAAAATTCCACAGCTAGGCCGTGTAATTATTGGTAACAAAGTTGAAGTAGGTGCATCAACGACCATTGACCGTGGTGCACTTGACGATACTATCATTCATAGTAATGTAATTATCGATAATCAATGTCAAATAGCGCATAATGTCGAGATCGGTTCGGGTACTGCAGTTGCTGGTTGTACGGTATTTGCTGGCAGTACAGTTATTGGTCGGAATTGTCAGATTGGTGGCATGGTTGCAATTAATGGTCACATTAGCGTATGCGATGGTGCTATAATCACCGGCATGAGTATGGTGACTAAGGCAATCACAGAACCTGGGATTTATTCTTCGGGCTTGCCACATCTAACCAATAAAGAATGGCGACGTAGTATTGCCCATATCCGAAACCTCGGTGATATGAAAGACCGCATTAAAGCACTTGAGTCTCTAACAAAGTCACTCAATATTGAAGACAAATAAGGATGCTATTTTGGCAAATGAATTAAATAGTCTTGATATCCAAGATATCTTGAGTTTACTTCCGCATCGTTATCCGATGCTACTTGTTGACCGTGTATTAGATTACACGCCAGGCAAGTCGTTACACGCAATTAAAAATGTAACAGTGAACGAACCTATTTTTACGGGTCATTTCCCTAACCAACCAATTTTTCCTGGTGTGTTGATCCTAGAAGCAATGGCTCAAGCAACTGGCTTGTTAGGTTTTAAAACAGTTGAAAACCGTAGTGACAATGAACTGTATTTATTTGCTGCGATTGATAATGCACGATTCAAACAGCCGGTATTACCTGGCGATACCATGCATTTGCATGTAGAGTTTGTAAAAGAGCGCCGCAATATATGGAAGTTTGCAGCAGAAGCAAAAGTTGACGGCAAAGTGGTGTGTACTGCCGAAATCATGTGTGCGAGAAGAGAGTTTTAATAGTGATTCATCCTACGGCAATAATCGAACCAGGTGCAAAACTTGGCAAAAATGTGTCAGTTGGCCCTTATAGCTATATCGGAAACGATGTAACTATTGGTGACAACTGTATCATCGAATCTCATGTGGTTGTTAAAGGCCCATCGACGATTGGTTCTGGTAACCATATTTTTCAATTTGCATCTGTTGGTGAAGCTTGCCAAGACAAAAAATACGCGAATGAACCAACTACGCTGATCATGGGTGATAACAATGTGATCCGTGAGTGTGCAACAATTCACCGTGGTACTATCCAAGACCAAGGTGTGACAAAAATTGGTAGTAACAACTTATTTATGGCGTACACCCATGTTGCACATGATGCTGTAATTGGTGATAACGTTATATTTGCTAACAATGCCTCTGTTGCTGGTCACGTACACGTAGGTGACTGGGTTATTCTCGCGGGTAACTCTGGTGTTCATCAATTTTGTAAAATTGGTGCTCATGCCTTTGTAGGTATGTACTCTGGCGTAAATAAAGATGTACCACCATTTGTAACTACTATTGGCACGCCGGCTGGCCCTGTAGCAATCAATACTGAAGGCATGAAACGCCGAGGTTTTGAAAGTGATGAAGTTATGGCAACCCGCCGTGCATATAAAACGCTTTACCGTAAGAGTTTAGGTGTTGAAGAAGCTATCGCCGAGTTAGCTGAAGATGCAGCAAAGTATCCTGCTGTTCAGCTGATGATAGACTTTGTGAAAAGCTCTGAGCGCGGCATTATTCGCTAATTATAAGCGATACACTAAAAGCCACCGTAAGGTGGCTTTTTTGTTTTTATACTAATTCGCTTAATTAGGTAAATCAGTATAGTTCAGGTTTCGCTAAGTAAGCGCTTGCTACCTTTATGGCAAAAAAAAGGATTCAATAATATGAACAAACTTATCCTCTTTGCTTTATTAAGTTTAATTATAACTGGTTGTAGTACTGCGCCTTCGGTAACTAAGGGAACGATAGAAAAAGGCAAAGCCAGTTATTACGCTGATAAATATCATGGCCGAACTACTGCAAGTGGTGAGGTGTTTAATCAACAGGCATTGAGCGCGGCTCATCAAACACTTGGCTTTGGTAGTAAAGTAAAAGTCACTAATATTGCTAATAATAAAAGCGTGATTGTGACTATTAATGACCGCGGCCCATTTATCCGCGGTCGCATTATTGATTTATCAAAAAAGGCGTTTTCACAAATCGCATCAACAAAGCAAGGTGTGATTGACGTTACCATTGAACAGCTAGATTAAAAGCGGGTAATAAGCTCTACGTAGTCAGCTTCATTAGCAACTAATTCAGCATGACTTGCAAGGGCTCTCACTTGTCCTTGTTCTAACCAAATCACTTTATCAACACGACTTAGCATTGCTGGGTCGTGAGTAATGGTTAGCATGGTTTTATCTGCCCATATTTTCTCAAGCGTAGTCAGCAAGTTTTGCTTAGTGTGGTTATCTAGACTCTCTGTTGGCTCATCAAGAATGATTAAATTACCTTGCCTTAATAGAGCTTGTGCAATGGCAACACGACGTGACTGACCATGAGATAGCTTTCTGCCTGCGGTGCCTAAACGAGTGTTTAGCCCATCTTTTAAATTGCTTAACCATGAGCCAAGTTCAGCTTGTTCACAGGCTTCAATAAGCATTTCATCTGTCGCATCAAAAGCTGCATAGCGAAGATTCTCCCGAAGCGTGCCATCAAAAATATGATGCTGCTGAGCCACGATAGTCATGCATTTGAAGCGCTGCTGATGACTAAGCTTACAAAGCTCAAAAGTATTTTCTTTAGAGGTTAGTTCAAGCGTGCCTGATTGGATAGGCCAAAGCCCTGTAAGTAAGTTAACCAGAGTGGTTTTGCCACTGCCACTGGCACCAACTAGAGCTAATTTACTGCCTGAAGCAATTGATAAGTTAATTTCATTCAGTGCGTTACTGGTTGCGCCTTGGTATCGGTAATTAACATTTTTGAACTCAAGGCCAAGAGCACTGTGTGGTATTGCATGTGCTTGCTTCTGTTCATTATGCTCTACGAGTTTGTCTTCAAGTGTAAATAGTCGCTGTGCTGCGCTTAAAGCATTTGGTAATTCTATAAACGCACTTGGCAAAGTTAGTACAGTCTCAAAGCTGGCTAATACAAATAACGCGAGCATAGCTAGTTCAACGTTTTTCATAGTAGCTGTTGCGACCAGTGGAATTATCATAAATACACTGGCAAGCATGGTGAGTTGGATCACCAAAGTGCTTAAGCCATTACTGTTTGCTATGGCTTTGTGTCGATTATATAGCAAGCTGTTGTATTGCTTACTGAGTGAATCACAATGGGCAAGCTGCGCGGCGTGTGCTTGATATACTGCAAGCTCTCTGGCACCTGATAGTGTATCAGCAAGCTCAGATCTTAACTCTGCTGAAAGCTGTGTTTCAGCATGTGCTTGTTGGCGAAGTTTATGGCTCAATAGAGCCGGAAGTAACACGCCAATAATCATCAATGAAATAAAGCATAACAATGCAACATCAGCGTTATACATTGCCATGAATGCCATTACGATAGGAATGCTGATAAGAGCGACGATAATTGGCAGCAGCACATTTAGGTAAAACTTATCTAACGCATCAACATCGTTTTGTAGGCGGTTGAACAAGTCGCTACTACGAGTCATTGCTAAGTCAACGTTGTTGAGTTGGCTAAGAGTCTTGAACATCTTTACGCGAATTTCGCTCAGTAACAAAAAGGTAGCGTTATGAGTTATCATTCGCTCGCCGTAACGAGACGCTGTGCGCACGATAGCTAAAAAGCGGATCACCCCTGCAGGGGTAAAGTAGTTCATCTGCACACCAGCGATTCCCGCCGCTGCCATGGCTGCTAAAAACCAGCCCGAGATGGCGAGTAAACCGACATTTGCAAGTACTGTTAAGCTTGCTAAAAAAGCCCCCAAAAGCAGCATGCCTGCATGAGGTTTGCACAGTTTTAATAAACGTATGAAGTTATGCATGGGCTTCACCTTGGCTCACAAGCTTAGCAAATAGGCCTGCTTGTTCGGTGAGTTGTTGATAATGACCAGACTCAACAATTTGACCTTGTTGCATAACGTAAATGGTGTCGGCATGTTTAACCGTATTCAGTCGGTGAGCAATAACCAGCACTAAATGATCTTTTGCATAATCTCGGATTGCTTGGTTGATTAAATGCTCTGTTTGGCTGTCTAAGTGAGCTGTAGGCTCATCAAGCATTAGCACAGGGGCATTTTTTAAAAATGCACGGGCAAGGGCAATACGCTGCTTTTGCCCCCCTGAGAGACCTTCTCCTTGTTCACCAAGCTGTGTATCAAAGCCATTAGGTAGGGCGTTTATAAACTCAAGCGCACCAGCTTTATTAGCCGCTTCCTCAAGTTCAGCTTGGCTTGCATCTGGTTTTGCTAATCGTAGGTTATCTGCAACGGTTCGATAAAATAATGTGGCTTGTTGTGGGATCCACGCAAGCTGTGCTTGCCAATCAGCTAAGGCGGTATCGCTCAGTGGCTGTCCGTTAATGTGAATGGCATTGTTGGCTTGATGATGAAAACCCAATAGGCAATCAAACAAAGTACTTTTACCCGAGCCGCTTTCACCTACAAAGGCAACTAAGCCTGTGCTTGGCAGGCTTAAGTTGATATCAGTCACCCCTTCGTTTGTCTCAGGGTAGTGAAAAGTAAGCGCATTCAGCTGTATGTCTTTTATCGGTAACTCAAGTTTAGAGGTACCCAAATGTTCATCGGCGTCGCTTTGATTGATTATATCGACCATATCAGCAGCGGCGCTGATCCCTTCGAGTTTTGCATGATAATGAGTGCCCATTTGCCGAAGTGGTAAGTAAAACTCAGGGGCCAGTAATAGCACCACAAAACCGGTCGCAAAATCGAGCGTACCAAAAAATAATCTAAAGCCAATGATCACAGCAACAAGGGCAACACTAATGGTGGCTAAAAACTCAAGGGCGAAAGACGATAAAAAGGCGATTTTCAGCACCCCCATGGTTGCACCACGGTAATCATCAGATATCTGACTTATGCTATTTAGCTCACGCTTGGTTGCATTAAAAAGCTTAAGTTGAGTCAGTCCTTGTAATCGGTCAAAAAAGTAATTGCCAAGTACCGCTAGCTGTTGCCAGCGTTCTTGGTTTAACTGCTCCGCTTTATGGCCCACTAAAATCATAAAAAAGGGGATAAGTGGCGCTGTTAAAAGGAATATGAGGCCTGCTTTGTAATCGGTTGGAAAAATTACGACCAATATGGCTAATGGAATAAGCGCACTGTAAGCAACACTTGGAATGTAGTTGGCGTAATATTGATGCAGTGCTTCAACCCCATTATGTAAGGTGTTAAGTGTTGCGCCATGACCTTTTTGTTCAGTGTATGCTGGTCCAAGTTTGCTGAGCTTTTCTAGCAATGTATTACGCATCACGTTTTTTATTTTTAACGCGGCAAGGTTACTCACCCGTTCACTTAGCGCAACCAACAAAGCACGAACTAAAATGAGCCCCGCAAGAGGCCATAACAATGGGCTTACGGCTTGCAAGTTTGCTTGTTCAAACATAACTTGATGAACTGCATTTGCTAGAAGGTAACAAGAGGCAATCATTAACAGGGCATTGAGTGTGCCCAGACTAATGCTTAATTTAAGAAGTCCTGAAGCGGACTGGCTATACTGCTTTAAAAAAGCGCGCAGCGTTTGCTGCTGCGCGCGATTTGGTCGGGGTTTAGTTGTCATCGTTGTTTTTGAGTCTCGCGTATAGCTCTAGCTCATCATCAGCGATTGAATCTTTATGTTGGTGAAATTCGTACCACATTACGTTGATCACCCCCAGTGTACATGCTAATAGAACACCTAAAATCCAGGCAAAATACCACATATTATAATCTCCTTAATAGCTACCGTGAGTGTTGTTTTCAATTTCACTGATGGTTACTTTGCGCCACATCTTCACATAACACCATGTTGTGTAGATAAGAATAAGTGGTACAAAAATAACCGCAGCAATAAACATCACATTAAGTGTCATATGGCTCGAAACTGCATCCCACATAGTTAAACTAATATTAGGGTTGTTGCTCGAAGGCATTACAAACGGGAACATTGACATACCAGCGGTTAAAATAACGCCTGCAAGCATTAAGCTTGACGCGATCAATGCCATCGCTGGTTTTTGTAATTTAGATAACACTATTGCCAGTGCCGCCATAACGAATGCAAAGGCAGGGAACAGCATGGTTAATGGCATTTTTGTATAGTTATCAAGCCATGCCCCCGGTGCTTGCGTTACTGTTTTAGCCAGTGGGTTGGCATAGCCTTGAGTATCTCCCATGCTGACGATTGTATAACCATTAAGTTGAGATACCCATACACCTGCTAAGGCAAACAATACAATAAACGCCATCAGTGCATATCGGCCATATTGTGCTGAGCGTTTTGCAACCTCCGCATCAGTTCGAAGTTGTAGCCACATACCAGCGTGGCCAACGAGCATAAGTACACTCACAAGGCCTGCAACAATGGCAAATGGATTTAATAGCGCGAAGAATGAACCTTGGTAGCTAACACGCAGTAGGTCATCAATGTGATAAGGCACACCTTGTAGCAAGTTACCAAATGCCACACCAAATACTAGAGCCGGAATAAAACTACCTGCAAATAGGCCCCAATCCCAGTTATTACGCCAGCGTGGTGAATCTATTTTTGAGCGGTAATCAAAGCCAAGTGGTCTGAAAAATAGCGCAAATAATACCAGCATCATGGCAAAGTAAAAGCCAGAGAACGCAGCCGCGTACACCATAGGCCAGGCTGCAAAAAGCGCCCCCCCAGCAGTGATGAACCAAACTTGGTTACCATCCCAGTGAGCACCGATGGTGTTAATAACAGTTCGGCGTTCAACATCGGTTTTACCCACTAGGCGAAGCAAAATTGCCACACCCATGTCCATACCATCGGTCACTGCAAAGCCAATCAGTAATACACCAATTAACAGCCACCAAATTAGTTTAAGAGTTTCATAATCAAAAATCATGATTGAGCTCCTTGGCTTTCAAGACTATCTGCTTTGACAAGTTCATGGTGATATTTACCAGTATGAAGCGAGCTTGGCCCTTGTTTAATAAAGCGCAGCATCAGCCAACCTTCAACCGCAGCAAGACCTGTGTAGAATACTAAGAAACCAGTAATACTAATCAATAGGTCATTGACCGTCAGTGATGAGGTTGCCAAGAAGGTCGGTAAAACTTCCGAAATAGCCCACGGTTGACGGCCGTATTCAGCAACAATCCAACCAAACTCAATAGCAATCCAAGGCAGTGGAATACTCCATACCGCAGCCCACAATAACCAACGCTTTTGCTCAATAATGCGATGTGCGTTGTAATAAAACGATAAGACAAATACGCCAAGCATGATCACACCACAACCAACCATGATCCTAAATGACCAGAACATCGGGCCCACTTGAGGAATTGAATCTTTCACTGCTTTTTGAATGTGCTCTTCTGTTGCATCTACCACGTTAGGCGTATAGCGCTTAAGTAGCAAACCATAGCCTAAATCAGCTTTTAAGGTATCGAATTTTGCAATGTTTTCAGGAGTGTCTTCACCGCTGCGAAGCTTTTCTAAGTATTCGTATGCAATCATGCCATTACGAATACGCTTTTCATGCTGCTCTTCAAGGTCTTTAATGCCCGTTACTTGCTCGTCAATTGAGCGAGTAGCAATAATACCCAGTGCGTAGGGGATTTTTACAGCGGCATGAGTGACTTGCTCTTCTGAGTCAGGAATACCTACCAGCGTAAATGCGGCAGGGGCCTCTTCGGTGTGCCACTCAGCTTCAATCGTTGCGAGTTTTACTTTTTGTACCTCGCCAACTTCGTAGCCAGATTCATCACCCAGTAAAATCACACACAAAATAGACGCTAAACCAAACCCTGATGCGACCGAAAATGAGCGTTTGGCAAAAGCAAGGTCACGACCTTTTAAGATGTACCAACTACTAATACCCAGTACAAACATAGATGCTGCAACATAACCTGCTGATACAGTATGAATAAACTTAACTTGTGCAACAGGGTTAAATACCAGTTCAGCAAAGCTGGTCATTTCCATACGCATGGTTTGGTAATTGAATTCAGCACCTACCGGATTTTGCATCCAACCATTTGCGACTAAAATCCATAGTGCAGATAAATTAGTCCCTAATGCCATTAAGAAGGTTGCACCTAGATGCTGGCGTTTACTCAAACGCTCCCAGCCTAAAAAGAACATACCCACAAAAGTTGATTCTAAAAAGAAAGCCATTAAGCCTTCAATTGCCAGTGGTGCGCCAAAAATATCGCCCACATAGTGAGAGTAATAAGACCAATTGGTACCAAACTCAAACTCCATAGTTAGACCCGTGGCCACACCAATCGCAAAGTTGATACCAAACAATTTCCCCCAGAACTTAGTCATATCACGATAAATTTCGCGACCAGTCATCACGTAAACGGATTCCATGATCACCAAAATCCACGTCATACCTAAGGTAAGGGGAACAAATAGGAAGTGAAATAGGGCAGTGATTGCAAATTGCAATCGCGATAGATCCACAAATGTTTCATCTATCATCGTTTAGCTCCTTGTTAGCGGGTGCGGTAGACACGACAAAAATAAGTTATAAAGTTTCAGTAATTATTGAAACTTTGTGAATTCTAACCTTGTATCCATTTTAGTCAATAGAAAAGTACGAAAAAAAGACAGACAGCCTCTGTATATCTTTTCTACAGGTTAGAGATAATGCTCTACACTTTCAAATATTTAATCGTTATAAAAAGCTCATTTACTATGGCTTACTTAGTTAATTTTTATTATTTTTAAGAATCTGACTAATTATCTACCGCTACTTTGAGCGGTAAACTGTGTATAAAGAATCGACGACTTTTTAGCGTAATTTCGATTTCTAGTATTTATTAACTCTGTGACATTTATCCGACTGCTAAAACACGGTAAACTCATTTTCATTAGTGCCAAAAGTTGCGAATTATCAACGAATGAAAGAACAAACAAAGCCGTTACGTATTGCCTTGGTGGCAGGTGAGTTATCAGGTGATATTTTAGGTGAAGGGTTAATAAAAGCACTTAAACGCCGTTTTCCTGATGCTATTTTCGAGGGGATTGCGGGCCCGCGTATGCAAGCGGCTGGTTGCAATACATTATTCGATATGGACGAATTATCAGTGATGGGCCTAGTCGAAGTGCTAGGCCGATTACCGCGCCTACTCAAAATACGCAAACAATTGGTGCAGCATTTTATCGACAACCCACCGGATGTATTTATTGGCATTGATGCGCCTGATTTTAATTTACGTGTTGAAAAACCGTTAAAAGATGCAGGTATCAAAACGATTCAATATGTTAGCCCATCAGTGTGGGCGTGGCGTGAAAAACGTATTCATAAAATCAGTGCGGCTACTAATTTAGTGCTGGCATTATTGCCGTTCGAAAAAGCCTTTTACGATAAACACAATGTACCTTGTACATTTGTGGGTCACACATTGGCTGATGATATTGCGCTTGAGCACGACCAAACCGAAGCGCGTAATCAGCTTGGTTTATCACAAACAGATAAAGTACTTGCTTTGTTACCAGGTAGCCGGGGTTCTGAAGTGGGACTTTTAAGCGAAACCTATATTCAAACAGCAGCGAAATTACAGGCGCAAAATCCAGACCTTAAAATTGTAGTGCCGTTAGTCAATGAAAAACGAAAAGCACAGTTTTGTGAGATTTTAGAAAAAACAGCCCCTGATTTAAAACTGCAATTATTGGATGGTCAATCAAACCTTGCAATGCAAGCTGCTGATGCCATTTTGCTTGCCTCAGGTACCGCAACGCTTGAAGGCATGCTGTATAAAAAGCCGATGGTCGTGGGCTACAAAATTAAGCCACTGAGTTATTGGATTTTTAAAACACTATTCACTTTTAACATTAAATATTTTTCGTTGCCTAATTTATTAGCCGATGAAGAACTGGTTCCAGAATACTTACAAACTGAGTGTAATGTTGAAAACTTATCAGCTGCGCTAACACCTATGTTGAATACGGATAACAGCGAATTAAAAGCGCGCTTTTTAGCTATTCATAAAGACATAAGATTAAATGCCAACGAACAAGCTGCAGCTGCAGTCGCGGAGTTACTAAATGCAAATTGAACGACCGAATGTTAATTATATAGCGGGTGTAGATGAAGTTGGCCGTGGCCCATTAGTGGGTGATGTTGTTACCGCTGCGGTAATACTTGATCCGAATAAGCCAATAGCAGGTTTAGCTGATTCTAAAAAGTTATCAGATAAAAAACGCCAATTATTAGCGATAGAAATAAAAGAAAAAGCCCTTTGTTATGCTATTGGCCGTTGCAGCCCAACTGAAATTGACGAGTTAAATATTCTTCATGCCACTATGCTTGCAATGAGCCGTGCGGTTGAAGGCTTAAGTGTAAAGCCTGAGTTTGTTTTTATTGATGGTAATCGTGTGCCTAGCCAGTTAACTGTGCCAGCACAGGCGGTAGTAAAAGGTGACAGCCTCGTTGAAGAGATTTCTGCGGCATCTATTTTAGCGAAAGTTGCCCGTGACGAAGAAATGATTGAGCTTGATAAGCGTTATCCTGACTATGGCTTTGCAGGTCATAAAGGCTATCCAACTAAAGCGCACTTTGCGGCACTCGAACAATACGGGGCAATTGCAGAGCATCGTAAGAGCTTTAAACCTGTTCAGCGCATTTTGGCGTTGAAAGGAGAGCAATTGTAATGCCTGCGCCGCAATTTGTTCACTTACGTGTTCACTCAGATTTCTCAATGGTGGACGGCCTTGCTAAAACCAAGCCGATTGTAGCTAAAGCTGAAGAGTTGCAAATGCCAGCGCTGGCAATCACTGACCAGATGAACTTATGTGGTTTGGTGCGATTTTATGGTGCGGCGCATGGCGCTGGGATTAAGCCTATTGTTGGTGCTGACTTTTGGTTAAGAAGCCCTGAGTTTCCGGATGAACCAAGTCGCATTACCATCTTAGCGAAAGATAACGAAGGCTATAAAAACCTTACCTTATTGATCTCTAAAGCGTACCAGCGCGGGCATTTATTTCATCGCCCTGTGGTTGATCGCGAATGGTTGGTAGAGAATAAAAATGGCCTGATTTTATTATCAGGCGCTAAAGATGGCGACTTAGGCAAAGCCCTACTAAAAGGCAACCCTGGTCTTATTGAGTCTGTGGTTAGCTTTTATAAGCAGCACTTTAGCGATCATTATTATATTGAGCTTATTCGTACTGAACGCCCCCTAGAAGAAGATTATCTGCATCTGGCTGTTGAGCTTGCCGCAAAAGAGCAGTTACCAGTGGTAGCAACGAATGAAGTGGTGTTTTTAAAACCAGAAAACTTTGAAGCCCACGAAATCCGAGTGGCAATCCATGACGGTTATACTCTAGAAGATAAACGCAGACCAAAACGTTTTTCTGAGCAGCAATATCTAAAAACAGCGGAGCAAATGGCTGAGCTATTTAGCGATATTCCAGAAGCGTTAGAAAACACCGTAGAAATTGCCAAGCGCTGTAATGTAACAGTGCAGCTAGGAACTTACTTCTTACCTGATTACCCAACCGGTTCACTGAAAATTGAAGACTTCTTGGTTAAAGTCTCTGAAGATGGTCTTGAAGAGCGTTTACAGTTTTTATTCCCTGATGAGCAAGAGCGTAAAGAAAAACGTGGTGAGTATGATGAGCGTCTGAAAATAGAGCTCGACGTAATCAACCAAATGGGTTTCCCGGGTTACTTCTTGATCGTAATGGAGTTCATTCAGTGGAGTAAAGATAACAATATTCCAGTAGGTCCAGGACGTGGTTCGGGTGCCGGTTCACTGGTTGCTTATGCTCTGAAGATTACCGATCTTGATCCGCTCGAGTTTGACCTACTATTCGAACGTTTCTTGAACCCTGAGCGTATTTCAATGCCCGATTTCGACGTCGACTTCTGTATGGATAGGCGCGATGAGGTAATTGACCACGTAGCGGCGCTTTATGGCCGTGACGCGGTATCTCAGATCATCACCTTTGGTACCATGGCTGCAAAAGCGGTTATCCGTGACGTAGGCCGTGTACTTGGTCACCCTTATGGCTTTGTTGATCGTATTTCAAAATTAGTACCGGGCGATCCGGGCATGACCTTGGCTAAAGCGTTTGATGTTGAGCCGCGTTTACAAGAAGCCTACGACGGTGATGAAGAGGTAAAAGAGCTTATCGATATGTGTCGCATCCTTGAAGGGTGTACACGTAACGCCGGTAAACACGCTGGTGGTGTTGTAATATCACCAACCACTATCACTGACTTTGCTGCCCTTTATTGTGATGATGAAGGTAAATTCCCGGTTACTCAATTTGATAAAAACGACGTTGAGACGGCGGGCTTAGTTAAGTTTGACTTCTTAGGTTTAAGAACGCTTACCATCTTGCAGTGGGCGCTTGATATGACCAATGAGCGCTTAGCCCGCGAGGGTAAAGAGCCGGTTGATATTAACGCCATTCCTCTTAATGACAAGCCAAGTATTGAGTTATTGCTACGCGCCGAAACCACCGCGGTTTTCCAGCTCGAATCTCGTGGTATGAAAGATCTTATTCGTCGTCTAAAGCCCGACTGCTTCGAAGATATGATCGCACTGGTGGCACTGTTCCGCCCAGGTCCATTGCAATCAGGCATGGTAGATAACTTTATCGACCGTAAGCACGGCCGAGAAGAAATATCTTACCCAGACGTTCAGTGGCAACATGAAAGCCTACAGCCTATTCTTGAGCCGACCTACGGTATCATTCTTTATCAAGAACAAGTAATGCAAATTGCGCAGGTACTTGCCGGTTATACCCTTGGTGGCGCTGACATGCTTCGTCGTGCAATGGGTAAGAAAAAGCCTGAAGAGATGGCAAAGCAACGTTCGACTTTTGAAGAAGGCGCTATAAATAATGGCGTTGACGGCGAACTTGCAATGAAAATCTTCGACTTGGTAGAGAAATTCGCGGGTTATGGTTTTAACAAATCGCACTCTGCTGCTTATGCATTGGTATCGTATCAAACACTGTGGATGAAGACCCATTATCCAGCTGAGTTTATGGCGGCAGTAATGTCGGCGGATATGGATAACACCGATAAAATTGTTACCTTGGTTGATGAATGTGAAAACATGAAACTGACCTTGTTACCGCCTGATGTAAATGCCGGTGAGTACAAGTTTACTGTTAATCTAAAAGGTGAGATTGTTTATGGCATTGGTGCCATTAAAGGCGTGGGTGAAGCACCGGTTGAAGCTATTTTAGAAGCTCGAAGTGAAGGCGGCCCGTTTAAAGACTTATTTGATTTTTGTGCCAGAGTTGACTTAAAACGCTTAAACAAACGCGTGGTCGAAAAACTTATCTATGCAGGCGCACTCGATCAACTTGGCCCAGATAAAACCCAGCCAGGTCGTGCGACCTTATTAGCGAGCTTAAAAGATGCCATGCGAGCAGCTGATCAACATCATAAAGCAGAGTCATTAGGGCAAGCAGATTTGTTTGGTTTATTGGCTACTGAACCAGACGAAGTTGAACAGGCGTTTATCAAAGCGACAGACTTAACTGATAAGCAATGGCTAGACGGTGAAAAAGAGACCTTAGGGCTCTACTTAACTGGCCATCCAATTAACCAGTACCGTAAAGAACTAAAGCATTACACCTCGGGAAGGCTAGTAGACTTGCAGCCCACAAATCGTGATGTGCAATCAACAGCGGCTGGCCTTGTTATCAATGCCCGAACCTTGATAAATAAAAAGGGAAATCGTTGGGGTCTTATAACTTTAGATGACAAGAGTGCCCGTATTGATGTACGCTTATTCCCAGAACAGTTTGAAATGTACCAAGATATGCTGCAAGTTAACAATATCTTGGTAATATCCGGACAGGTCAGCTTTGATAACTTCTCTGGTGGCATTACAATGACCGCTAGAGACATATGCACCATTGCCGAAGCGCGAGAAAAACGTATAAAAGCGATTAAAATGACGCTGAATATGGTGCAGATCGAGGCAAACTTCTTCGATAATTTACAAAAAGTACTTGAACCTTATAAGTTTGGTACATGTCCTATTAAAGTATTCTATCAACGTCCGGATGCGTTGGCTGAGATTACCTTAGGGACTGAATGGTGTGTTACGCCTAGTGATGACTTAATTCATAAGTTGTCATTGATGGCGGCGCAAGATGTAGAACTAGAATTTAATTAATTAGGTAGTTTAGAGCATGAGCCTCAATTATCTTGATTTTGAGCTTCCAATCGCAGAATTAGAAGCAAAAATTGAAGAATTACAAAATGTAAGCCGCGCTGGCGAATTAGACCTTGGATTAGAAGAGGAAGTCAGTCGATTAAAAGAAAAAAGTGCTGAAATGAAAGAGAAAATTTTCTCTGAATTAGGTGCTTGGCAGGTTTCTCAGTTAGCCCGTCATCCGTTGCGTCCTTATACTCGTGATTACATCGAGCGCATTTTCACGGAATTTGACGAACTAGCAGGCGACCGTACCTTCGCTAACGACCCAGCTATATTAGGTGGTATTGCACGTTTTGAAGGTCAACCTGTAATGGTTATCGGCCAACAAAAAGGTCGTGACACGGCTGAAAAAATCAAACGCAACTTTGGTATGCCAAAGCCAGAAGGTTACCGTAAAGCATTACGCTTAATGGAAATGGCTGAGCGCTTTAAAATGCCAATTATGACATTTATCGACACACCAGGGGCATACCCAGGTGTTGGTGCTGAAGAGCGTGGTCAAAGTGAGGCTATCGCACGCAACCTTAAAGTTATGGCTGCGTTAAAAGTACCAACAATCTGTACTGTAATTGGTGAAGGTGGTTCAGGTGGTGCACTTGCAATTGGTGTGGGTGACCGCGTTAACATGTTGCAATACAGCACTTACTCTGTGATCTCGCCAGAAGGTTGTGCATCAATCTTATGGAAAAGCGCAGATAAAGCACCATTAGCAGCAGAGGCAATGGGTGTAACCGCAGCGCGCGTTAAAGAGCTTGATTTAATCAACAATGTGATTGAAGAGCCTTTAGGTGGCGCGCACCGCAATTACGATGCAATGGCACGTAACCTTAAAAACCAACTTAAACGCGACCTAGCTGAATTACAAGGCCTTTCACTTGATGAAATGCTTGATCAGCGTTACAAACGTTTAATGTCGTTTGGTTACTGCTAAACACAGCTTAAAATTGAAAAAAGCCGCTTTTGCGGCTTTTTTTGTTTTATAATGCTGATAACACAGACGCTTGTATACTCATTGGTTTTTAATGCAAACATCAGACTTATATCACCATTTTTTAGCACAATTACAGCCGTTGCTGAACGCTGAACACAGCTGTTTTAGTGTTGCCTTATCAGGCGGTGTTGACTCTGTTGTGTTGTTACATTTAATGAACCAAGTTCAAAAGCAGCACCCAGAGCTTAAGCTTGAAGCTGTGTATGTTAATCATGGTTTGAGTAAGTATGCCGATGAGTGGCAAGGATTTTGTAAGTCACTATGTGAAGAGCTCGGTGTAGCATTTAAAGCTGTGCGCGTTGAAATCCAAGAGCGCTCGCGCACTTCACTCGAGGCACAAGCGCGAGAGGCAAGATACCAAGCTCTTGACGAAAACTGCGTGGCAGGCAGTGTAATACTGCTTGGTCAGCACTTAAATGACCAACTCGAAACCTTCTTGTTGCGGCTTAAACGCGGTTCAGGCTTGCAAGGCTTAGCATCAATGCCACAAACGCGGTTATTAGCGTCTGGGCGAGTATGTTTTCGACCGCTGATTAATATCACACGTGAGCAAATTGAACAGTTTGCCATTAAATTTGCCATTAGCCATATCACCGATGACTCAAATATTGATGAGCGCTTTGACCGCAATTTTTTACGTCATCAAGTTTTGCCTATTTTAATGGAGCGTTTTCAAGGGTTTGAAAAAAGTGCAGCGCGCAGTATTCGGCTGTTACAGCAACAGCAATCGCTGCTCGATGAATATACGCAAAGTGACCTTGCACACTGCCAAAATTCACAGGGTGGTTTAAGCTGCGTGGCAATTGCGGAGTTTAGTAAGCCCAGACAAGCAAATCTTGTGCGTGCGTGGCTAAATCAGTTTACCCATCAACTACCTTCTGAGAATCAGCTACAGCAAATTATTGAGCAAGGTTTAACGGCACAAGCTGATGCGCAGCTAAAAATTTGTTTGCAAAGCGGCGATGTTCGTCGTCATCAGCAACATTGGTACTTTGTGACTGAGCAGGCAATACCACAGGCAATGGATATTAACTTACAGCCTATAGAGCTCACTGATGGCCGTAAACTTATCGTTAAGCAGGGGAAGGGCATCAGAAAGCCTTTAAAAAATGAGCAAGTAAGCGTTGAATTTAATAAGCCTCAAGCACGTATAAAACCCTTAAAAAAACCCGGCTCAAACACCTTAAAACATTGGTTTAAAGATGCCAAAGTGGCCCCTTGGTTACGTGCGCAAACACCACTTATTTTTTATAACGATCAACTCGTGCAAGTAGTGGGCTATTTCACTAGCGCTGAGCACAGTGTTGATGAAGGAATTTTTTGGGAGATATTCTATGAGTGAACAACCACATGTTGGTTTATCACTAGTTAATAAGGCACCACTAGGTTTGGTGTTGTCACTGTTAGTTGCTGTTATTGCTGGTTTTGTTTATACAGACTTGAGCTTAATGACATTACTTTATGCCTTAGCTGGCGGCCTGTTGTGTTCGGTATTACTACTAGGATATTGGTCAGGTAAAGGTGGTATATTCTTTATTTTAGGCGTACTTACGCCATTGGCCTTAGTGATGGTATCACCCCTTACCACCATGGCTGCATTGCTCTACTTGTTAAGCGGCTTTTTTGCTGGCTTTTGGCTGGTATTACTTTGCTATAAGTTTAAAGTTAAAAAGCCTAGCGGGGGATGCTAGGCTTTCTGTTAATTAAAAAGCTCTGGCGCAGTTTCTTCCTGCTGCTTTAGCTTTGTACAGACCTTTATCTGCTCGGGCAAATACATCATTTTCGCAATCTTGGTTAGTTGCTAAAGTATAACCAATACTAGAAGTTACGCGGTATTGTGTCATCAAGTTAGACTTTTTCACCAGCCGCATAATTCGCTCTGCAACTACTTTGTTAGTTGTGAATTCTGGGTCGTCAATTAATAGTGCAAACTCGTCGCCACCAAAGCGAAAAATTGAGTCTGTTCCTCTAACACTACTGCATAGTACTTCTGAGAACTCTTGTAAAACATCATCACCAATTTTATGACCGAAACTATCGTTCACTTGTTTGAAATTATCTAAATCAAGCAACATTAGGCTAAATGGTCGGTTTTGGCGACGACAACGTTCAAGCTTTTGCGCCAAACTGTCATTAAATTGACTTCGGTTATTTAAGCCTGTTAGGGCATCTTTCGTTGCCAAACGTAATACACGGTTATACATAATGGCATTACGAAGTGGATAAACCAGTGCACTGTGTAACTGTTCTAATTTAGCTTCTATGCCTTTACCCATCGGGAATTGGCTAAAGTAAATTAATTGCCCTAAACGCTCACTTTCGATATCTAAATCAAAAGAGTAAGGCGTTTGAGATGTATCACTCCCCGCACTCTGAGACACGCCGAGTGAAGACTGGAACTGTAATCCCGATAAATTAATCAGTTGTTTTGCATGATTAGCAAAAATCGTCAGTATATTCTCAATTGAAAGTGTGGTTTGCAGCTTAGCAATTAAGTCATGTGGATTATTTGTTTCATTTATTCGGTAATGCTCTGCCGAAAACGGCAGAAATTCGCCTCGCGCAGACACTCGCTGCGTCAAAATATGGACATTTTCCATTAAAATTCTCCCCCCGGAGTGTTTAGTTACTCCTACTAAGCGAGATTTGTGCCACTTTTTTAAACTGGCTGAAAAACAAATGGTTGCTATAGTTAAAGAAGGCTACAGCTTTATCATCAAGTAGAAGGGAGTTTATTGCTTGCAAAATGTGCTGATTCAAGTGTTTGGCTTGCTAGTTGCTGCCGTATTATTTGTTTGGTTCTTCAAACGAATTGGCTTACCACCTATTCTTGCGTACCTGGCAACAGGGGTGTTGGCGGGGAGTCACGGTATTGGCTGGATGGCGCAAAGCCATGAAATGCACTTTGTGGCTGAGCTAGGTATTGTGTTTTTATTATTTAGTTTAGGTCTAGAGTTTTCGTTACCCCGTTTAAGGGCTATGCGTAATATCGTATTCGGTCTTGGCTCATTACAAGTGGTTGTCACCAGCATTGTGTTTATGCTGATTTTGTTGCTGCTTGATTACAGCTTACTAAATAGTTTTACTATTGCCAGCTTAATGGCGCTATCTTCAACCGCAGTGGTTGTGAAGCTACTTAAAGAATCTGGAGAGCTTAACCAACGACGAGGCCAACTTGCCATTGGCGTATTGCTATTCCAAGACATCGCGGTTGTGCCACTACTTATTGTTTATCCACTGCTAGCACAAAGCGGCTCAGAGGAAATTGTAGGCGCATTGGCGTTTGCACTCACTAAAGGCGCATTGGTTTGTGTTTTACTCTTTGCTATAGGTAAGTGGATACTCCCCAAGGTATTTAGCGAAATCGCATTAGTGAGAACCGATGAGCTATTTATGTTAACCACGCTATTGGTTGCATTGTTCGCAGCTGGGCTTACATACTTGTTTGGCTTATCAATGGCATTAGGCGCTTTTTTAGCCGGGATGATGTTAGGAGAAAGTCATTACCGTCACCAGCTAGAGGCGGATATTCGGCCATTTCGCGATATTTTAATGGGGCTGTTTTTTGTCACAGTCGGTATGCAGCTTGATGTACTTTATGTGCTTAGTAGTTGGTATTGGATCATCACTGTACTGGTTGGCTTGTTGCTCTTTAAAATAGCGGTGTTATCGATTGCTGCTCAAGTAATGGGTGAGCGTAAGCAAGATGCAGTTTCTGCGGGGATCATGCTTTGGCAAATGGGGGAGTTTGGTTTTGTACTTATTGCCCTTGCTTCGCAGCACCTTTTAATCAGTGCAGAGCAAGCATCGTTTTTAATTGCAGTAGGAGTGCTATCGATGGCACTCACGCCTTATCTTATCGAAAAAACACCGTTAATTATTAAAAAACTCGGCCTTTTAAGTCAAACCGGGCAACATTGGCAGCAACCCGCTGCGAGTAGTCCGTTGTACCATAACCATGTTGTGATCTGTGGGTTTTCACGGGTTGGACAAACCATCGCGCGGTTTTTAAAGCCCGAGGCAATTGAGTACGTAGCAGTAGAAAGTAATCCTATCTTATTGCAAGAAGCAAAAGCCGCTGGCGAGCCTGTTATATTTGGTCATGTAAATCAAAAAGATATTTTAAAGTCAGCTGGGGTAGAGCGAGCAAGGCTAGTGATCATTACCTTTACTGACTTTGAGCAAACACAAATAGTGGTTGATGCCATCAAGCAAATCGCGCCCAAGGTTAAGATTCTTGTACGTATGCGTGATGATAGTGAGCTCGAAACACTAAAAGAACTGGGTGTGACAGAAGTGGTGCCCGAAACCCTTGAGGCAAGCTTGATGCTAGTTTCTCATGTTCTTTATATGTCGGGAGTGCCTATGACTCGCATTATTCGCAGAGTAAGTAAAGAACGTCGTAACCGCTACCAATTTTTAAATGGCTTTTTTACCGGCGACAAGCTCGATGGAGAGGAAGCAAGTTCAGACCGCTTAGAATATTTGCATGTTATTGCTTTACCCGAGCGAGCTTATGCTGTGAACCAAAAAATCAGCGAATTAAAACTTGAACAGCGCCGTGTATCTGTAAGGGCACTTCGTAGGCAAGACCGTGAAATTGACGCTCCATCATCGCAAACTATTTTACTGGCTGGCGACATTTTAGTGCTACAAGGTAAACCACGCCGAGTAGAGCGAGTAGAGCGGTTTTTGCTGGATGGTTTGGAGTAGCTAATCCAGCTCTAAGAATTTACGAATTTCAGGGAGTTTATTAAGGCCATCTTGGTAGCCAATCTCGATGAGCTTTTGTGTGTAACGCTTCTCAAACAATAAGTAGCTGGTTAAGCTTGATTGCGAGCGTTTTTTTACCCCGATAAGACGTAATAACACTTTAATCGCCATTGGCATATCGTCATAAAACTGTGCGGCAATCACATTAAAGTTCTGTGAGGGGTTAATCACGCAGGTTTCGATTTGCTTTAATTCTTGATGTTTGTCGCGAGCAGGTAACAGGCTCAAGGTTCGGTTGATACGTTGTAAACGCTCTAAATCAGACTGCAAGGTATCGGTAAATACACTGTCGAGTAAGTGACCAGCAATATTTGAAAGTCCTGGGTAGTGTGGTTGATAGCCCGGAGGATGTGGTGCTTTTGGTTCGTCTACACCAATGATAAAAATTTTCTCAGCGCCTAAATGCACAGAAGGGCTCAAGGGCGATAGCTGGTGGATTGAGCCATCACCAAAATAATGGTTATGTACATTCACACTTGGAAAAACCATAGGAATGGCACTTGATGCCATTAAATGCTCTACATTTATACGTGTTGCTTGTCCCTCGCGCTTCGCTCGGCGCCAAGGTTTTTGAGTAAGCGACTGAAAAAATGCCACAGAATCACCTGTGGTATAACTAGAAGCAGTAATAGACACAGCATCTAAATAATTTTTATGCAGATTTCGCTCAATACGAGATAAATCGAGTATTTCATTGAGCAGTTTTCTCAGCGGCTTGTTATTCAATAAGCTCGCTGGTGGGTGGTTTATATGCTCTGACTGGAAGCTTGTTAGCATATTGCGCAGAATATGCAGAAAAACACTGATGAAGTCGCTTTTATAAACTTGCGAAGTAGAAAAGTTCTTCCATACCCATTCTAGTTTTTTGCTCGCTAAATGAGCACAAGAAGCATAACATGCTAATGCAGCGGAATTAATTGCGCCTGCTGATGTCCCATTAATTATAGTAAACGGTAAAGGGGCAGTACGCGGCATGCTTTGAGTAACTGCTTTTAGCACGCCCACTTGATAAGCAGCACGAGCGCCACCACCTGTAAGTAGTAAGGCGACTTTTGAATGCTGTGTTTTTTTTAACTTAGTACCCATATTTGCATTTAACTAGTTGTGCGTCTTTACTTTATTTATCAACTGTAAGTCTTTAAGCTAGAAGAAGCAAAGTTTAGCTCGCGAGTTACGTTAATTTTCGTCTTTTTGTTTGTTTTTAAAGGGAGTGTGTATGTCTGAGCATTCGTCAGAGCCTACAGTTAAATCAGGTTCATCAAATAATAATCTTATTTTTGCGGTTGTTATATTAATTATTATCGCCGGTGTTGCGGCGTTTATTTTATTGAAACCAGAAGAGCAGCCAGTGCAAGTTGTTGAAGACATTGTCACTGAAGAAGTGCCTGTGGTTGAGTATCAAAACTCTGAGCCTGAACCTGAAACCTCAGAGCCAGAACCAGAGCCAGTTGTGGTTGAAACGGCTCCAGAGCGAACCCCAGAGCCAGTACCAGAGGTAGAGCCACTGCCTACGCTCAATGAAAGCGATGAAGTGGTTGTAGCACGTATGGATGAGTTATTAAGCGATCAAGTGATGAGCTTAATGGTGACCGATGACCTTATTCGTCGCGGTGTTGTGTATGTTGATAATATCGCCAAAGGTAAAGTGGTATTAAGCCATGCGCCTGTTGAGCGCCCTAAAGAGTCATTTAAAGTGATTGAAGGGGATATTTTAACAATCGATCCAAATAGCTATGAGCGTTACACCCCTTACGTAAAACTATTTACTAGTTTAAGTGCTGCACAAGTTATACGTATGTATGACGAATACAAGCCACTGATTAACGAAGCTTATGCTGAAATTGGCTACGAAGGTGATGCATTCACTGGCACGCTAGAAGAGGCGATTGACGTTCTGCTTGATACTCCAGAACCAAAAGGTGAAATGCCGTTAGTACGTAACTCAGTTACTTATCAATATGCTTATTCTGAGTGGGAAAATTTACCTGATGCGCAAAAACAATTGCTGCGTATGGGTCCAGAGAACATGAAAAAAGTAAAAGCAGCTCTGCGCAACATTAAAGCTGAGCTTGAAAAGTAATTAACGAAAATCACTTATTTACTGTGCGATTGTATACTAAGCATGCAATCGCACTTTCTTTTTCGAATACCCCTTGAATAACAGGCTAAAACTAGAGATAATCCCTCCCGCGCCGAACGAGGCTCTCAATGGTAGTCTTATTGGTCCTCTCGCAACACTAGCAGGTGAATCTGGTCAGGCCCGGAAGGGAGCAGCCACAGCGTGTGACGTGTGTGCCGAGATGTGGCTGGTAAGACTGCCACCCAAAATCTTCTTTGGGTGACTTTCTTCATACTTATCTCTTTTTTAAACACGCTTTCTATACCCGCTTTAATTTTCTATTAAATTACACCGATTTATTAGCTGGTATGAATGATGTTTTCTTTCTTACAATTTACTTTAGAACCTAGAACCTAGTACTTCATCACACAAGTTCTGACTAGTTGAGGGCACCATAAGCCCTCTCAAGTTTTTCACGAGCTGATTCAAC